>CACZPI010000085.1 GCA_902783005.1 uncultured Ruminococcus sp.
CAAAATAGCAATTCTGGAGAACCTTGTTGGCCTCTGTATAGAACTGTGTCTGGACGAATTGCTTGTCAAAGCTGCTGAATGTCTGATCCGGCCCGTACACATACTCGAGCATTTTATAGGCTTCTTCCTTGTCCGTCCCAAAGGCATGAAGTGCAAGGATCGTTGCAGCCATCGGCGCAAACATGCCGTAGTCATAATCGCCCTGCACATCCGAAGCCAGACTGAATTCCTTCAGCTCCTCCAGCGTTGCAGGGAGCTTGTTGAATGTGTATGTGATCTTTGCAAGCGTGGCGTCCTTGGAAGCAGTGGTTCTGTCCTCGGAAATGGTGTAGCCCATTTCTTCCAGCTCGTCCGCGGTGATCTCTGCGGTGTTGATCTTGAATTCAACATGCTTGGTCACTGTACCGCGTTCCGCTGCATAATCACTTGCCGTGAATCCGCCTTCGGATGCTTCCGCACCGGCTGCGCCATTGTCAGAGACAGTGATCCCCTCGGCTGCTCCCGCCGCAGATGCTGAGAAAAACGGCGCTGTATTGACAGCACACAGCACAGCGAGCGTACAGGAGAGCATTCTTTTTGCAAATTTTTTCATAGATACCTCCATTATGCTACAGGATTGCGTTGTCGTTAAGCTGACGAAACATATGTCTGTACGCCAGATCTCATCAGCGTTTCCTGTATTGCAGATGAAGCATTCTGACATACATATATATATGAGCTTGTCAAAAAAGTCTGTTTTGGGGGAGGGCGTAATGCTGATCCGCCCCTCCCCCTGCCCCCTCCCCGCACCCGGGGAGGGGGTTTTTCGGTGTGGGGGCTGCGCCCCCACACCCCCTGAAAAAGTGTCACAGACACTTTTTCGACAGCCTGATATATATATCTATTATAGCATACTGCATTCCGGCCGCACAATGGCCAATTGGCTCATATTTGCGCCAAAGTATTTTCAACGGAATTGTGAGAAATGCACAAAAGGAACCGGCATTTTCCACATCCACTCTCGTTACTTCTCTCTGTCTGTGCTGCTGCGACATCTGAAAACGATGCTTTTATGAAAACAGGGCTTGCCAGATCGTAACAGGCCTGTCCATCCAATGCCCCGGAGCACTGCCCGGGGCAAATTTCTGCCATACAGCAAGGGGCATTCCTGGCCGCTCAGCGCTTCGCCTTCCTTTTAAATATAGCCGCGGCAGCCAGCCCCGCGCCCATGGCGGCGGTAATGCCGGCAGATGCGGCGGTGAGCCCGCCGGTCAGGATGCCGAGGAATCCGTCCTCGTCAATGGCCTTGCGCACGCCCTCCATGAGCAGGTGGCCGAATCCCGTGATCGGCACCGCAGCGCCTTCGCCTGCGAATTCCGCAAGCGGCGCATAGATCCCGAGCGCCGAGAGAATGACCCCCGCGACCACGAATGCGGTCAGGATCCGCGCCGGGGTGAGCTTGGTATAATCAATCAAAAGCTGTCCGGCAGCACAGATCATGCCCCCGACCAGAAAAGCCTTGACAAGTGCAGTCAGCATACAGCGCCTCCTTCCGGCATGGCGAGCTCTGCCAGATGGCAGATGCCCGGGATGCTCTCCCCCTGCTGTGAGGAGAGCAGCGACAGCAATGCACCGGTCGCCGCAAAGAGAATGCGCCGCATTCTGCCTTCCGACAGTGCCGGGAGCAGGCAGGCACAGAGGATGCTGGCCGAGCAGCCGCATCCGGAGCCGCCTGCATGGGTGTCCTGGGTATCGGGGTCAAACATCATGGCACCGCAGTCAAGATGCACCCCGGAAATGTCGAATCCGTCCCGCCCGAGCAGGTCAAACAGCAGGGAAGTCCCCACCGCTCCGAGATCGCCGGTGACGATCGCATCGTAATCCGAAGGCTTCGTCTGCGTCCCGCGCAGGTACCTGGCAATGGTGTCCGCAGCCGCCGGCGCCATCGCCGCGCCCATATTCGTGGCATCCGTCACCCCCAGATCCAGGATCCGCCCGAATGCCCCGCCCAGAATGCGGGGTGCCGTTCCCTGGGCGGACACGACCGCGGCACCGGCAGCGGTGCATGTCCATTGAGCGGTCGGGGTACGCTGCCCGCCGTAGGTGAGGGGAAAGCGAAACTGCCTTTCGGCGGTGGAATTGTGCGAGGAGGTCACGGCGGCGGCATACCGGCAAGCCCCGGAAGCGGCAAGAACGCCGGAGAGCAGGAGGCTTTCGGCCATGGTGGAGCAGGCGCCGAATACCCCGAGGAAGGGCACGCCCGAACCTTTGGCGGCATAGGAGGAGACGGTGCACTGGTTGATGAGGTCGCCCGCGGCAATGCAGTCGAGGTCGGATGCCTGCAATCCCCCGCGCTGCAGGGCGAGGGCAAGCGCTTCCTGCTGCAAGCGGCTTTCGGCGCGTTCCCAGCTTGCCTCCCCGAAGGACGGATCGGGAATGATGCGGTCGAAATAATGCCCCATCGGCCCCGCCCCCTCCTTTTCACCGGCAATGCCGGCATAGCTGTGGATGACCGGCGGCTTGGGGAACCGGATCACCGGATACTCTGACATGAAAAGCACCTCCAATTAGAATTTTTTATAGTATGCACAATTATTTTAGTAGTATTCTGGACAAACTGCTGAAATTCTGACTATCATTTTTGGGCAAAGCGATGATTTTTCGTCGCTATCACAAACCTATCACATTGACAATGTATACTTAAACTATCATAAGTGTTCCCCCAAACGCTTATGATATCCCCTATATAATCCCTATATCATGGCAATGCTGCCCGCTTCCCCAAGCGGGCAGTGTTGTTTTTTCTTTTTTTTACTTTCATTTGGAGGGCTTTTTGGCAGGCAAAGCCCTAAAAAACACACCCCCGAAATTGAAACGAAACAAAACACAGAAATCCCCCCGGATCACTCCGGGGGGATTTCTATGGAATATGGAAAGAATGGAACTGTCAGTCATTATGCATTCAGGAGCTGTTCTGCTGCTGCGAGCTTGACGCAGAGAACGAACAGATCCATTGCCTGCTGCAATTCGGCAACCTCCGGATAGCTCGGTGCAATGCGGATGTTGGAATCCTCCGGATCCTTGCCGTAGGGGAATGCCGCACCGGCGCCCGTCAGGACAACGCCTGCCTCCTTGCAAAGCTGTACAATGCGCTTGGCCGTGCCGGCAGGTGCATTGAACGATACGAAATAACCGCCCTGCGGCTCCGTCCACTGACCGATGCCCAGCGGTGCCAGCTCCTTCTTCAGGGTGTCGAGAACACATGCGAACTTCGGTGCAAGCTGCTCGCGCTGCTTCTCCATGTGCGCCGTGATGTTCTCAAACTTGCCGTCGAAGAACTTCACATGACGCATCTGGTTGACCTTGTCAAAGCTGATCGTGAAGACCGTCAGTGCCCTCTTCAGATCATCCAGATTCTCCTTCGATGCCGCCAGCATGGAAACGCCTGCGCCTGCATGCGTCACCTTTGCGGTCGATGCGAATTCATAGACAATGTTCTCATTGCCGTACTTCTTTGCCTCTGCCAGGATCGGCAGGATCACCTTCGGATTCTCGACCAGATGATGGATGCAGTACGCATTGTCCCAGAAAATGCGGAAATCCGGTGCGGCAGGCTTGAGCTTTGCAAAGCGCGTTACGACCTCGTCGCTGTAAACCACACCCGACGGGTTTGCATACTGCGGTACACACCAGATGCCCTTGACAGCCGGGTCATTCTGCACATACTGCTCAACCAGATCCATGTCCGGGCCGTCCTCGTTCGTGGGAATGTTGATCATCTCCACGCCGAAGCTCTCCGTGATCTTGAAATGTCTGTCATAGCCCGGCACCGGACACAGGAACTTCACCTTGTCCAGCCTGCACCAAGGGGTGCTGCCGAGAATGCCGTGCAGGAATGCATTGCTTACCGCAAAGTACATCGCCTGCAGGGATGCATTGCCAAAGAGGAATACCTCGTCCGGCTCCACGCCCAGCATCGGCGCGAACAGGCGCTTTGCCTCCGGGATGCCGTCGAGAATGCCGTAGTTGCGGTAATCGCCCCCCTCACCCTTCATATCCGCATCGGATACGCAGGTGAACAGGCCGGAAGACAGGTCAAGCTGCTTCGGAGAGGGCTTGCCGCGGGACATGTCGAGCTTGAGCCCCTGTGACTGATAGTCGGCATATTCAGCCTTGCACTTGTCATAGAATGCCTTGAGATCGGCATTTGCGTAGGATTTCAGTTCCATATTCGTATACTCCTTACGATCACTTGATTCAGCGCGTCCCGGTGACAACTGTTCACCGTGCGCATACAACAGTATTTATTATACAGCATCCCCGGCGAATATGCAAGTCAAAATCCGACCCTTTTTGTGAACTTTGTAGCTTTACACGGAAATGTTCCGGAAATTCCGGCTTCGGCTGTGAATTTTGACGTCAAAGCTGTCAGCGAGGGGTGCTCATGTGTATTTTATTCGCGTACAAATCCGCACTTTCACGGACACCCTCCGGAATTTTGATCTTTTTTCCGGAATACCCTTGACAAAACCGGCAAAAACGTTTACAATAATAATGTTGTATGATATTTGAGTAACGTCCCGCCGCTGCAGCCAGCAGTTGGCCGGGCTTGTATCCGGGGCATTTTTCTGTGAAGCAATTCTGTGAAACAATGCCAGGATGCTGCGCAGCAGTATTTGCAGCTTCGGAGCCGCGGGGTTCTGACATCACCGCCCCCCGACTCCTTACTTTATGTCATTACACTATTTATAATTCTGCGGCAATGATCCATACAGATGACCGCACCGCAGCGTTGATAGATGCCTCCCCCTCCCGGGATGCATCCGGAGAGCCCGTTTGCATACAGGGTTCAGACTCCGAACATTGAAAAGTGAATAATCGCATAACAGCAAGAACGAAGCTGCATGTACCCCCTGCACAGCGTGAGAGATCAGAGATCTGCACATCACACTACACTGAAACAAGGAGGTAATGCACACATGAACCCAGTTACGATCATTCTGCTGGTTGTCCTGGTTGTCTGTGTCATTCTGGCCGCTGCACTGGTCGCTGTGCTCGCTACCCGCGGGAGCAGTATCGCCAGTGCCGAGAAGAAGGGCTTTGAGGATGGCGTCGCACATAACCGGCAGGAAAACGAGAAGGCTGTCAGTGAGGCGCAGCACAGCGCGAAGGCCAAGGAGGCGCAGGCGGACAAGAAGATCCGCGAAGCCGAGAACAAGCTCGCAGAAGCCGGACTTCTGATCGAGAATGCTGCCAAGGAAGCCGAGGCCAAAAAGCGTGAGGCACTCGTAGAGGCGAAGGATGAGATCTTCAAGCTCCGTCAGGATGCCGACAAGGAGATCCGTGACCGCCGCAGCGAGATCAGCAAGCAGGAACGCCGCATCCACCAGAAGGAGGAGGCGCTCGACAAAAAGATCGACAGTCTGGAAAAGAAGGAAGAAAGCGTTCAGGAGAAGCTGCAGGAGGCAGAGAACCTCAAGGCCGAGGCCGAGGAGGTCAAGCAACGTCAGCTCGATGCGCTCGAACGCATCTCCGGCATGACCCGCGAGCAGGCCAAGGAATACATTCTCCAGGCGCTCGATGAGGAGCTGGTGCATGAGAAGGCCGTCAAGGTGGCCGCCTATGACCAGCAGATCAAGGAGGAATGCGAGGAGAAGGCGAGAAGCTACATCTCCCTGTCCGTTGCCAAGTGCGCCGCCGATCAGGTATCGGAGGCTGCTGTCTCTGTCGTGGCTCTGCCGAGCGACGAAATGAAGGGACGCATCATCGGCCGTGAAGGCCGCAATATCCGCACGCTCGAAACGCTCACCGGCGTTGATCTCATCATTGACGATACACCGGAGGCCATCACCCTGTCGTGCTTCGATCAGGTACGCCGCGAGATCGCGAGAATCGCTCTCGAACGCCTGATCGCTGACGGCCGCATCCATCCGTCCCGCATTGAGGAGACGGTCGAGAAGGCCAAGCGCGAGGTCGAGCACCGCATCAAGCAGGAGGGCGAACGCGCCATCCTGGAAACCAATGTCCACGGCGTCAACCACGAGCTTGTCAAGCTCCTTGGCCGCCTGAAATTCCGCACCAGCTACCGCCAGAACGTGCTGACCCATTCCATCGAGGTCGCACAGCTCTGCGGCGTGCTTGCCGCCGAGATCGGTGTCGATGTGAACCTTGCCAAGCGTGCAGGTCTGCTGCATGACATCGGTAAGGCACTGACCAGCGAGGTCGAGGGCTCCCATGTCCAGATCGGTGTGGATGTGTGCCGCAAGGCGCATGAGAACCCGGAGGTCATCCATGCCATCGAGGCACATCACAATGATGTCGAGCCGAGAACGGCAATCGCCTGCATCGTACAGGCAGCCGATGCCATTTCCGCCGCCAGACCCGGCGCACGCTCCGAGAATTACGAGAACTACATCAAGCGTCTCGAAAAGCTCGAGGAGATCTGCAAGTCCTACAAGGGCGTGGAGAAGTGCTATGCCGTACAGGCCGGCCGTGAGATCCGCGTGATGGTACAGCCCGAGGTCATCGACGATGAGAAGATGGTGCTCGTTGCCCGCCAGATCGCGCAGCAGATCGAGGACGAGATGGAATATCCCGGACAGATCAAGGTCAACCTCATCCGCGAGAGCCGTACTGTGGATTACGCCAAGTAAGTCACATGAAAATGCTAAGAGGAACGGCAGCGCCGTTCCTCTTTTTTATCAGGAGGATGCCAAATGCCAAAGACGATATTCGGAACGACGGAGAAATCCAATTTCATCCTGAACATGAAGACCGAAACCTACCATAAGTGGAATCTGTGGATTTTGCTCAGCTTCCTGATCCTGATGCCGGTCATGTCCGTGCCTCTGGAATTTGCGCGGGTGTACAGCCTGCCGGTCATTGCGCTGGCATTGACGGGCGTCATGGCGATCGTGTTCTCGTTCATCGGCTACATGAAATCCGCCACCCCGAGATCCCTGCTGCTGCCGACCGTGCTTGTCTGCGCACTGGCGGCATGGAATATTGTTTCGATGTATGACGCCTTCGTCCTGAATGTCGCCACCTTCGGCGCAGACGGACGCGGCGAGGGCGCCTTGTCCGCATTGTTCTACGGTGCCTTCTTCCTGCTCGGCGCACAGCTTGGCACCGACGACAACCGCCGCAGGCTCCTGCGCGGCATGCTCTGGATGGGTCTTGCCGAATGTGCCTGGGCACTCCTGCAAATGCTCCCCATCGGATTCCCCTCCTATTATCAGAATCTCGAACCGATGCTGCTCTTCCGGGTGTTCCTGCCCTCGGGACTGACAGGGAGCCCGATCTTCCTGGCGATCCTGCTGGTGATGCTGGCATTCCCGGCAGTCCTTGGCGCCATGGGAAGCACAGAGCGCCGCGAGCGCATGCTCTGTCTGGTCAGCGCGGGGGTATTCCTCTTCACGGCAGCGCGGACACAATGCCTGATCGGAATTGCCGGCGGCATTCTGGTGCTGCTCGGAGCGCTGGTCTGGGGACTGGCGCAGAAGCAGGGGAAGCGCATGGCATTGCCGGTCGGCATTGCAGCGGGCGCCTTTGTGCTGGGGCTTGTCCTGGCAGCAGCGGCACCGGCGATCAATGCGACCTATTCTCGCTACGGCGGCACGGATACCTCCGTTTCCGCAGGGCTGACGCTGTATGACGGCGGCATCATGTGGAAGGACGGTTCCTACCGGCTGGCGGCAAGCGGGTATTATTCGGATTATGACAGCAATCCGAACGGCTATGCAAAGGTCGATGACATTGCCGGCAGCTATCTGTACCGTGACCGCGTGACGGCGGGGATCGTAAAGAAATACCCCCTGCTCGGCACGGGCCCGGACAATCTGGTCTATGCACAGCTCTATCAGTCCTTGAAGATCGGCAGCAATCTGAATGTCTTTGACCGCGCCTACAACCAGTATCTCCAGGTGGCGGCGACCACGGGCATTCCGGCGCTGCTGCTGTACCTGGCAGTTATGGGGATCGCTGCCGTGCGGGGCATCCGCGGGGCAGGCAAGGGCTGGCTGGAAGCGGGCATCGCGGGTGCCGTGGTGCTGTATCTGCTGGCCATGCTGACCGGTGCAAGCAGCATTACGGTGGCGCCGCTGTTCTGGGCGCTGGCGGGATGCTGTGCGGGGATGGAACGCAAATAAAACCGACTGCCGCTGCAGCATGGGGGCTGCGGCGGCAGAACAATGTCACGGAGGCGAAAACCTATGAATATGGCAGGGATTGTCCTGCAACAGGCATTCATCATGCTGATCCTCATTCTGATCGGCGCAATGTGCTTCAAATTGAAGCTGCTTTCGGAGGAGACGGTCACACAGATGTCCGGGCTTGTCCTGAAGGTGGTCAATCCGGTGGTGATCTTCCTGGCGTACCAGCGGGAGCTGGCCGCATCGCTGGTACATAATCTCGGATGGACATTTCTGCTCGCGGCGGTGTCGTATGCGATCGCATTTGCGGTCGCCTATCTCCTGATCCCCGACAAGCCGGGGCGGGAGACGGTGGTGGAGCGGTTTTCCACGATCTATTCCAATTGCGGATTCATGGGGATCCCGCTGGTCAAGGCGATGTTTGACTATGAAGGTGTATTCTACCTGACGGCCTTCATCACGGTATTCAATGCCCTGGTCTGGTCGCACGGCGTCATGCAGATGAGCGGGCAGAGATCCCTGAAATCCCTGCTGAAAGTGCTGCGTTCGCCGGCGATCATTGCGATCGTGCTGGGCATGATCCTGTTTTTCTCGCGCATTTCGATCCCGGGGCTGCTGTATGAGACGCTTGACATGGTCGGGGCGCTCAATACGCCGCTGGCGATGTTTGTGGCCGGTGCAACGATCATCCGCACGGACATTCCGGGGGTGCTGCGCAAGCCGCGGATCTTTTATGTCGCGCTGCTCAAGCTCCTTGTGATCCCGCTGCTGACGATCCTGGTATTTCTGGCGGTGCCGGCAGACGGCATCGTGGAAATGACGGTGCTTGCCGCCGCATCTGCACCGAGCGCGGCGATCTGCACGATGCAGTGTCTGAATTACCATCGCAATGCCGCCTATGCCTCCGAGATCTTCGGTGTCACCACGCTTCTGTCCGTCGTCACGATGCCGCTGATGATGGTGGTGTACGGGTTCTTTGGTGCATAGAAAAAGCACCGGGGAAACCCGGCGCTTTCAGGGGGGCAGCCCCCGCAGGAAAATCAAACGCTCCGGGTTTCCCCGGAGCTTTCAGGGGGGTGTGGGGGCGAAGCCCCCACACCTAAAAACCCCCTCCCCGCGTGTGTCAGGTATCGTTAACGAAGAATTGCATATCCCCATGCACCCCGGAGGAGCAATCCTCCGGGGTATCTTCATTCAGTCTGCCGAAACCATTGTAGTTTCGGCATTTTCATCTTCTGACATAACTTTCCCGTCCTGCGGCATCTGGAACGTATAGTAGATCACAATGGTGTTCCCCACCGTTCGGGAATACTTCTTACTTTTCTCAAACACCTCGATCCGGCGGATGAATGTACGGAGGAGTTCCGGTGTCAGTCGTGGCATTTCGATGTAGCTTCGGGCTTTCTCAATGAACTCCTGCACATACTTCTCGCGCATATCCATCTTCTCGATTTTGGCGGTAAGCTCCTGACAGTCAGCTTTGAGCTGTGCCTGTTCGTCCTCATAGTTCGCTGCCATCATCTCATATCGCTCCGGGGTGATTGTGCCCTTGACACGATCTTCGTAAAGTGTACAGATAATCGTATCAATCACGCTAATACGCTTGCTGATTTGCTCTCGTTTCTGTTCAGCGGCAGCATAGAACTTCTTTGCCTCAGCCTCGCCATTCTGCACAGCCATTGCATAAAATTCCTCGGCATTCTCACGAGCGTATGCTGCCATCTGCCGGAGCTGCCCCAACACGATCTCATCCAGCACACTCTCACGGATATAGTGGGATGTGCAGTCCGTGGTGCGTTTCTGGTAGCCCGCGCACATAAAGTTATTCTTTTTCGGATCGCTGTTCCGGGAACGGTGCAGATAGAGCCTTGCGCCGCACTCCGCACAGTACAGATACCCAGCATACTTGTCCATTTCGCCAAACTTGTCTGGTCGCTTTCTGCCCTCAAAGTGCTTTTGCACAAGCTCGAACAGTCTGCGGCTGATGATTGGCTCATGCGTATCGGGGAAAATCAGCACATTCTCCGGCGCATTTTTAAGCCGTTTCTTCAGCTTGTTGTTCTTGCTGTAGGTCTTGAAATTGACCGTATCTCCGCAATAAATCTGATTGGAAAGCATCTTGCGCACACTCGTCTGCCCCCAATGGTAGGGACGGTCGGGGTTCAGCCCGCTTGCATGGCGACCGTGCTTCCGGAAATCATACACACTCGGATTGACAACCTGCTGTTTCTCCAGTGTGGCACAGATGGTCGGGATTCCGATTCCACTGGCGTACATCTCAAAAATCTGTTTCACAATCGGAGCCGTTTCCGGATCGGGAATAATTTGCTTTGGGTTGTCCGGGGACTTCATGTAGCCATAGGCAATTGTTGTGCCGACACGCTCCCCTCGCTCGCCTTTTGCACGCTGCACTGCTCTAATTTTTTTCGATGTGTCCCGTGCGTAAAAATCATTGAAATAGTTACGCAGCGTGGACATTTCGTTATTGCCCCGGGCGCTGTCCACACCGTCTGTGACAGCGATAAACCGCACATCATAAAGCGGGAAGAACAGTTCCATAAGGCGATCGGTTTCAAGGTGATCTCTGCCGAGCCGGGATTGGTCTTTCACGATCACAGTTCCCACAAGGCCGTTCTCGATGTCATCGAGCATCCGGCGATAGGCAGGACGGCTCTGGTCGGTTCCGCTGTATCCATCGTCCACCTTAACTACGACTTTGATACAATGCCCTCAAACTGCTGTTTTCTGTATACCCTGCAAACGAAAGAGGTATTCAAAAAAGTGA
>CACZPI010000086.1 GCA_902783005.1 uncultured Ruminococcus sp.
CCTTGACAACCTTCTGAGCTACGCGTCCGTTTGCTGCTACAACTGCGATTTTCATAATAAGTACCTCCTAAAGTATAGCATAAAAATAATGGTTTGTAAAGTTGTAACATTCTTCGTTTCAACTTCTGAGTATAGTATAACATGAAAGCAACGAGTTGTCAATATCGAAATTACAACTTTGGGAGAATGCACAAATGCAAAACTGATCTATGCGCATGTTGCACAATCCGGAACGCCGACCGGTGATTCTGCTTCCTGCGATACCGGAGAAGCTGTTAGCGTATGCTCCACACCTTGCAATTACCGGGTGAATGTGCTATAATAGGAAGTGCAGTTTGCAAGCTCTAACTGCAATACCATTTGAAGATACACAATGACCGGAAAGGAGCATCCCTATGTATGAGACCCACATCAAGACCGCCCTGTGGTGGGCGTATGACATTCCCGGCAATCTCGGCTGGATCCTCTACCTGGCGGGGCTTGGGAAATTCCTTGTGAACGGGGGAATCACAGCACATCTGCCTGCGGCTGTACTGCTGACGATTCCGGCGTTGTGCATGCTCATCGGCATTGCAGAGCTGATCGGTGAACGCATCTGCAAGCTCGACAGGAAGCTGCCTGCGATCCGGCTCTGGCGCGGTTTCGGCTCGCTGACCTGCGGGGGATTGGCGGGCGTGGTTTTGTCCGCGCTTACCCTGCACAGCAATCTCAGCACTGCAAACGGCATTCTGATGCTGGCAGGCGGTGTGCTTTGCTTTGTGTTTGCGGGGCTGATCGCTGTCAGCTTCAAAAAGAGTGAAGTCGTTGATCCTGACGACAGGCGTATCTGAATGGATCGGAGGCCGGCATGAATCGGTATATTCTCATCGGCATCCTCGGCGTCATCAGCGGAATTCTCTGCGCACAGGCAGATGTGCCCCTTGCATGGTCGGGCAGGAAGGGTGATGCGGTCGATGCAAAGGCGGCAGGGCGCATTTCTCCGTGGTGGACTGCGGTCGGGGAAGGGCATTTTGATCTGTCCTTCTGGCTGTCCTGCATCGGGCAGCCGGGAACCTATCTGACCACATGGTTTCTGGCAGAATGCATTTCCGGGCAAAATGCAGTCCTTGGCATTTCGTTGAAGATCTGTACCTTTATCGGCGCATACACCGGACTGCTGTTCCATGCAGCCGCCTGCATCAAGCCGCTGGTCTACCGTGCGGTTGCAAAGGAAGTCTCCGCGCAGACGGCACAGAAGGCGATGGATGCCGTGGACAAATATTCCAGAATACCGTCACTGGTCAGCGGCATCGTGCTGTTTCTGATCGAAACGGTCATCATCGTCATTGCGATCCTGACAAATGCGCTTGCTGTTCCGGAATGGTGCATCCTGCTCAACCCGGTCGGTGCGCTTCCGATCCTGCTGATCGCACGGCGGATGCATCTGAAGATCGGCGGTGCATTGGGGATCGGCTCTGCATTTCTGGGGATCGTATTGATCGTCGCCGGGATCCGATGAAGCAGCCGAAGAATTCCGGGCAGCTTGTCAAAGAAAGGAGTCATACACGATGAAACAAAATGAATTTGTAAAGGTCGTTGCCGCGCCGGATGCTTTGCAGCATCCCTTGTACCGGCTTGTGGAAACCGCTGTCAGAGCGGCAGGCCTTCGTAATAGCCTGATCGGGACAAAGGAGGAGGTGCTTGCCGCGGCAGCGAAGCAGAACGCAAAGAACCGGCATTTTGTCACACCGACGGACGGCAAAGCGCATTACACAGATCATCTGATCCAGCGACAATACCACTGTGTCGAGATCAACACCGACATCCGGCGCAGGGACAAGGCAGTGCTGTTTGTATTCGGCGGCGGCATGATCATCGGTTCGGATGCGGGTGACATCGGCTTGTCCCGCCGCATCGCAAAGGAAGCGGGCGCCGATGTATGGTTCCCGTATTACCCGCTGTGCCATGCGCATGACATGCTGGAAAATGTGCAGATGATCTATGAATGCTACTCCGGAATGCTGCAATTCTATGCGCCGGAAAACATCGTATTTCTGGGATTTTCCTCCGGTGCGGCGCTGATCCTCGACCTTGTTACCTACATCAATGAACAGCGTGACAATGGCAGGCAGATCCCGATGCCGGGACTGCTGATCCCGATTTCGCCGGGCAGCATTCCGGTCAATGATACGGAACGCGCCCGTATGCACCGGCTCGAAAGCCGTGACATCATGATCCCGGCTTCTTACATGGAGATTGCCGGCGAGATCATGCGGCACGGCCGCGACATTCCGGAGAAATATACCGCGACTGCACACGGCGATTTCCGGAACGCACCCATGACGCATTTTTATTACGGATCGGCGGAAACGCTCTATGCCTTTGCCCCGAGCTATGCGGCAAGCTACCGGAGGGCGAAGGCAAAATGCGTATTCCATATCGGCAAGGGGATGCATCACTGCTTTGCAATGCAGTATTTCATTCCGGGCTGCAAGCCGGCATTTGATGAGGTCATGGGACTGATCTGCCGGCATTTCGGCCGGAAGGGGAGATGACGCGGTAAGATCCTGCATTCCGGGCATGATAGATCAGAAAATACTTGACAATACTAACGAACGGTAGTATAATAACAAACGGACGATAGTCAACCGGGAGGTTTGTATGTCAAGAAAAGAAGAGATCATTTATGCCACGCTCGAACTTGCAGGGAAGTACGGCCTGAAAGCGGTTTCCATGTCGCAGATCGCCGAGCGGATCGGTGTTCGGAAACCGTCGCTGTATAATCATTTTAAGTCCAAGGAAGAGATCGTCAGCGCCATGTATGCCTTTCTGAGAGAGCAGGCCGGAAAGAACCGTGATGCAGCCACAGATTACGCGGCACTGTTTGCGGGCAGGACATTGGAAGAAATCTTGAAATGCTGTCTGTCAGGGTACCTGCAATTCCTGTCGGATCCCGATCTGCTTTGCTTTTTCAGGGTGCTGTATGCAGAACGCAGCACCGCCCCGGCAGCAGCGCAGATCATGCTCGATGAAACCGAATGCATGATCGGCAAAACCAAAGCGCTGTTTTACGCGCTTGTGGTTCACGGTAAAATGAAAAATGCGGATGTGGATACCGCTGCGCTGTCCTATGCCATGACGATCCATTCTCTGGTGGATCTGCAAATGGATCGCATGACAGCGGCACAGTCCGGAATGCCGGAGCATGTCGGCGCATCGCCGGAGATTCTGGCATTCATCCACTGGTTCAGCAAACAGATGGAGGTGACGCCGTGAAAAGGAAACTGATCCACTGGCTGGGACTGACCGGAATCCTTGCATTGCTTTCCTATACGGCGGCGGTCGTGTTTTCCCCGCTGGCATATCCCGGCTACAATTCCCTTGCGCAGGCAGTAAGTGACCTGTCGGTGGTCAATGCCCCGTCGCGCCTGCTGTGGGATCAATTGGCAGCCGTTTACAATGCATGCTGCGTTGTTTGTGTCACCTGCGTTTCTCTTTATGTGTCTGAAAACAAGACCGGTACCAGGCTGTTTCGCATCGGGATCCATCTGTTTACGGTCATGAACTGGATCTCGCAGACAGGCTATGCCATGTTTCCGCTGACGGACAGCGGGGCAGAGATCACGGGCTTCCCGGAGAAAATGCATATTGCGGTAACGGCTGCGGTCGTACCGCTGTCCATTGCCGCGCTCTCGCTGCTGATTGCAGCAGGTCTGCGTAAAGACGGATTCCGCGGCATCGGGATCTGCGCCGGCATTGCACTGGCAATGATGTTTGCCGGCGCGATCGGGCAGGGCATTGTTCCGAAGGCTTATTTCGGCGTTGCAGAGCGTATCAGCCTCTTTTCGGCAGTTGGCTTCAATGCAGTGCTGGGCATCTGTTTGTTCTGCGGATTCCGGAACGGTCAGAAATTCCGGGTGTCCGGCTGAATGAAGCACGGATGCTGCCGCTTATACTGGAAATTTCCTCCCGCATATGAGGGAGCAGGGGAGGGGCGGATCAGCAGTACGCCTTCCTCAAAACATGCTTTTTAGACAAGCGTAAAGCCCGGTTTCCCGGGCTTGAGAAATATGATTACAAAATAAAAAAATAAAAAAGCCCGATTTCTCGGGCTTTTGAAATAGGATCTGAGTGACGGGACTTGAACCCACGGCCTCTACCACCCCAAGGTAGCGCGCTACCAACTGCGCCACACCCAGATCATACGGGGTATTGATGGCAACCCATCGTTTAATATTATACCACATCGGGCAAAGATTGTCAAGAGCTTTTTTCAAAAAAATTATTTCAAAAAGCAGAAAAAAGACTTGACAAGTCCGGCAGAATGGATTATAATAGTAAAGTATGGTGCTGTGGAGTAACCGCCCATATGCACCCCGTCTGTGGTTTACGTGAACAGACTGGATATCCCCGTGTCCGCGCTGTCTCCCGTGTTGGCTGTCTATATTCATCCTTATATATAAATGGCAAACGCCCGGATGGTTTCAAAAACTATAAAAAACGGAGGAAGCAATATGAATTCGACAAATACAACTATGCCGAAGGCTGGCGAGATCACTCGTAAGTGGTATATTCTGGACGCAACCGACAAGCCGCTCGGCCGCGTAGCTGCACAGGCAGCCGTTCTGCTCAGAGGCAAGCACAAGCCTACATTCGCACCGCACGTTGACTGCGGCGACCATGTCATCATCATCAACTGTGACAAGGCAATTCTGACCGGCAAGAAGCTCGAGCAGAAGAAGTTCTATTGGCATACCGGCTGGATCGGCGGCCTGAAGGAGCTGTCCTACAAGAAGCTGATGGCTGAGCAGGCAGACCGTGCAATGACCATTGCTGTTACCGGCATGATCCCGCACAACTCTCAGGGCGCACAGCAGCTTAAGCGTCTGCGTACTTTCAAGGGCGCAGAGCACAAGCATGCTGCACAGAAGCCGGAAGTATTTGAGTTTTAATTGAAGGAGGTCAGGAATATGTACGAACCCAAGGTTGCTTACAATTACGGTACAGGCAGAAGAAAGCATTCCGTTGCCAGAGTCAGACTCGTTCCGGGTAACGGCACTATCACCATCAACGGCAGAGGCATCGACGATTATTTCGGCCTCGATACGCTCAAGCTGATCGTTCGTCAGCCGCTCGCGCTGACCGAGACTCTCGAGAAGTTTGACGTTATCTGCACAGTAGAGGGCGGCGGTGTTACCGGTCAGGCCGGTGCGATCCGTCACGGCATCTCTCGTGCACTCATCCAGTTCGATTCCGAGCTTCGCCCGGCACTCAAGGCTGCTGGTTTCCTCACTCGTGACCCGAGAATGAAGGAAAGAAAGAAGTACGGTCTCAAGGCTGCCCGTCGCGCACCGCAGTTCTCGAAGAGATAAAAATTCCCCTATGGGAAATATACGCAAAATCGCCCCGAAGCGCTAAGGTCGGTGCTAATATAGAAGTTTTTGAACAACTATTATGTAAAGACCTATACAGCGGGCTATAACACAAAGGAAGACAGATACCTTTATATGTGAGGTATCTGTCTTTTTTACTATATAACTACCGTTATCACCAAATAGTATAAAAAGCACTGTTTCAGCAATAAGTTGAAGTAGTGCTTTTCATATGTAATGTACCAATTCTCCTAAATGCTACTTATATTCTGTGTACAAATTAAGAGTGGTGTGTTATAATGATGAATATAAGTATCACAAGGAGCCGCCTATGAATTATCTAAAACTTTTAGGAGCTAATATAAGAGCTTATCGTCATAGAATGGGATTAACTCAAGAGCAGTTAGCAGACATTTCAGATTTGCACAGAACCTACATTGGTGCTATTGAACGTGGCGATAGAAATGTAAGCTTAAATAATATTGTATGTATTGCTAAAGCACTTAATGTTGAGCCTTATATGCTGTTATATTATGAAAAGGAGAACAACGTGGATGAAATTCTGTCTGAACACGATTAAGTCGAGATCAAAATATGCTGAGGTTGCTGCTGCAAAATGCCATCTTCCTGCTGGACATACAGGTAAGTGTTGTGAATATCCATTTTTAGAGCATCTTTTGAAGGTGGACAAACGTGTCGCCGATAAAATAAAGCGAGATGCAACCATGACTACTGGTGCAGCATGGAAAAGCGAAGACGCTGGACCAAATAGAATCAACAGATGGGTTATGCTTCTAAATGATAGCGAACTTCTTAAATATGGCATCGATATGTCACAGCTTAAACCAGGTGTTATTGCCAAACTAAGAGAAAAGGCGGCTGATTATGATTCTTGTATTCTAGTTGCCGCTAAGTTGACATGGCTTGTGTATCAAATGGAAAATGCACCAGTTCCCCCAAGCAACATAAAAGAATACTTGGAAGAACTGTTTGGGAAAATGATTCCTAATTCAACTGTTTGTGTTATTTGTAGACAACCGATTGATTATCAACTTTTTTCAATTGCTGAGAGAGGAAAAGCTGCAATTGAAACCTGTCATAAAAATCCTCGAATGCATAACAGTGATAATGTTGGATTCGGTC
>CACZPI010000087.1 GCA_902783005.1 uncultured Ruminococcus sp.
GAATGGTTGAAGGTGCTCCAGGTCAGGTAATACAGTGTAGCACCGCCGACGATCAGCGCAGCGAGCTTGATGATGACGCGCTCCTTGGTGTTCTTGGAGGGGTATTCCCGGATGAAGGCACCGGCCAGGTAATACGACAGCGGCCATGCACCGTTCATATAGTCCGGGAACAGGCGGATCTGGTTGCCGGTTTCAAAGCCGAGGAAGAAGGATCTGGCAAATACCGTTGTCAGCGGCACGACGATGCACAGGAAGAGCTTTGTGCCCTTGCCCTTGGCACCGTTGAAGGCCATATTAACAAAGGGAATGACAAGGAAGAGGCCAATATAATAGTTGACATACCAGCCGTAATTGGCGCCGTTGAATTCCAGGAAGCATTTGAGCAGCTTCCATTTATCGAATTCCTCGTGGAACTGGATGGTGCGGAAGCGGATGCAGATGATGCTGATGATGACATAGAAAACCAGGATCTTGGTAAGACCGGTAAAGTATTTCAGGCTGAATTTCTTGTTTTTCATCAGATAGCCCGTGGTGATCATGAACAGCGGCACGCAGCAGTAGGAGAACCACCGGTGCGCAATGGCGGGCATCCATTTCTCGTCTGTGATCGGCGTGGAATAGAAGCCGGAATACAGGAAGAAGTGTACGGACACGACCAGAAATACCGCAAGGATCTTGACAATGTCAATACCTGCAAAATAGGGCTTGGCCGGTGCCTCCTGCTTCGGCGTATCCGCAGCGACAGGTTCAGCCGGAACGGCCGCTTCCTCCGGAGCCTGCTGTGAGGTTGTCTCCGGTGTGCTTTCCGGCGCTTTTTCCGCCTTTTTCGGCGGGGCAGCCGATGCTTTTTTGGACTTTGATTTTGACATGGGTATGACCTCCTGAAAAGATATTCACTGAATTAGACGCACGACGCCCGGAAAATTGCGGCATTGACATGTAAATTTTTTGTGAATGCCGGCATTTTTTTCTCTTTTACTATTGTACTCTATTTCTCAGTAAATGTCAAGCAGATTCAGGGATTCTCTTGCGCTTTCTGCATGCAGGGCAGATGATCCTTTACAAATCCATCGTTCTGTGGTATCATAAAGACAGGAAGATTCACACAGAAAGGGGTAAGCCTATGCTGTATGTCATGTCCGACCTGCACGGAGAATATGAGAAATACCGGAAGATGCTGGAGCTGA
This sequence comes from uncultured Ruminococcus sp., assembly GCA_902783005.1. Classification (GTDB taxonomy): domain Bacteria; phylum Bacillota; class Clostridia; order Oscillospirales; family Ruminococcaceae; genus UBA3855. The sequence continues at coordinate 1,188 of CACZPI010000087.1, forward strand.
TCCGCTTTTCGGAGGCAGACGGGCTGTTTGTGCTCGGAGATGTGGTAGACCGCGGTGCGCAGCCGGTCGAGATCCTGCTCGATATGATGGCGCGTCCGAATGTATACCCGATCATGGGGAATCACGATGCATTCGCATTCTATATGATGCAAAAGCTCGCAGTCACGATCACGCAGGAGAATGCCGGAACCCATCTGGCGACGGAGGACATGCAGGATCTGATCGGCTGGCTGCAGGACGGGGGCTCCTCCACCATGGCGGGATTCCAGAAGCTCTCACAGGAGCAGCGGGCGGATGTGCTGCAATACCTGGAGGAAATGCCGTATTATGAGACGGTCGATGTGGGAGAGCGGACATATATTCTGGTGCATGCCGGCCTTGCCAATTTCCGGCCGGACAGGAAGCTGTCCTCCTATCTGCCGGAGGAGCTTCTGCTCGGGCGGCATGATCCGGACGAACGCTATTTTTCGGATCCGGATGTCTGGGTCATTGCAGGGCATACGCTCACGCAGATGATTTCCGGCAAGCCGGAGATCTACCGCGGGGATCAGATCTTCATGATCGACTGCGGCGCCTGCCAGCCGGGCGGCCGTCTGGGATGCCTGTGTCTGGATACGTTCGAGGAATTCTACGTAGAATGATTCCCGGCGCTGCCGCTGGTACGATCTGACGAAATAGTTCTGCGAAAATTGATGAATCTGCATAAATTATGGCAGATTCATCTTTTTATTCCGGAATTCCGGCAACCGAATGGGAGTTTGCAGGGTATTATGATAGAAACACAATGCCGCAGAAGCACAGACGGATCCGCTGACCCAGAAGAAATAACCAATACAGCATGCAGCCCTCTGTACCAAAGCAGTACAGAGGGCTGTGCTTGTTTTCAGAATGGTTTATTGTAAAGCAGCCCCTCCCACATGCGGGGAGGGGCTGGATGCATCAGTGCTGTTCGGAGAGGTAGAGCGAAGCACGGCTCTGGATCATATCCGCAGCCTGCTGTGCGGACTGGTCCCCGGCAAAGAACTTGCCGGCTTCCTCGGAAATAATATTGGCGATCTTCTCGTCATAGAAGCCGCTTTCGGTGATGCCGGCGATGTAGTCCTTGATGGAATCTGCAAATTCCTTCGGCATTTCAGGCATCTTGACCTCTTCATCACCGCGCCAGATGGTGTCGTCGTAGCGAACCTCCTGGCCGTTTTCGTCGGTGTAGGTCTGGGGCTTCATTTCCTCGGCGATCTTCTTGTCAAATGCCTTGCGGCTGACAGGGATCTGCCAGCTCAGGGATTCCTGGAAATCCTCGGAGAGCATCGACTGCATGAATTCCCAGCAAATATCCTGGTGCTCGGAGCCGGAGGAGATCGCCAGCTCAAAGTTGGTGCTCAGGGAAGCGCCGTTGGTGCCGCTGCCGGAGGTCGGGAAGCCGACGAGCGTGACATCCTCGTCATCAAAGTTGGTGTACAGATCGCGGTAGGTATCCCTAATGGAGCTGATCCAGACATGGCTGAAAAGCACCTTGTCGTTGATGTATTGATAAGCCTGCTCTGCCCAGTACTTCTCCCATTCGGAATCGCTCATATCCGACTTGTCGCCGCTCTCCTCGGGGAAGCTGTTGCAGAATTCGAGCATGGTGACAAAATCCGGGGAATTGAAGGTGCAGGTGCCGTCATCGACATTGATGTAGGCGTTGAGGTTGCCGGTCACGAAGGTACTCAGTGCGCCGTCCTTGCTGGTTTCCACGAGCGGCTCCATACCAGAAGGCATCTTCTTGATCATGTCGTTGAATTCGGCAACGGTCAGTCCCTGCTTGCCATCGCAGTACTTGGACTTGCAGGCGAGGGTATTGATCTGGAAGGAGAAGGGGATCGCGTACTGCTTTTCGCCGTAGGCCTTTGCCTTGAATACGTTGGTAAAGTAATCGGCATCGGAGAGCGCGGCGGTCTTGTCGGTCAGATCGACGAAGACGCCCTTGTTGGCAAGACTTGCGAAATCGAGACCGGAGGTGCAGATGAGATCGGCAACGACGCCGGAGGTCATGTCGTTATTGAACTTTTCGATCGCATTATCCCAGCCGCTTTCATCGTTGGTGACGAACTGTTGGTAACTGTACACGCCGATGCGGTAATCGGAGTGGGTGCGGTTGAATTCGTTGATCGCCTGCGAAAGCGTTTCGTCGAGATACATTGCCGAGCAGCTGATCATGGTGACATTTTCGAATTCCTTGGGATCGCGGGGGGTAAGTGCCCAGACATCAGAGCTGTCGTAGTTGGCGGAATTGGAAACGATCAGGAATCTGCCGTCCGCAAGCTGTGTGACAGTGCCCACATAGTCCCCGATGAAGTCGGAATTGATCCAGTTGATGACCTCCTCGCACTTGCCGGAGCTCAGACTGACGCCGTAAAGTGCGGTGGAATTCTTGAGATAGATGTCGTATTTGGAATCGGAAGAGGGGATGATGGAATCATACGACATCGGAACGCCCTCAATATCAATCTTTGTCAGCTCCTTGGTAGCCGGATCAATGGTACCGAAGCAGTTGTTCCACTCGCTGTCCTGGTAGGAAACGGCGATCGTACCGCTGGGCAGGACAACGAGATCGCTGGTATACTGCATATCTGCATTGATGGTGCCGCTTTGCTTCAGATTGTCGTCGAGGATCATCAGGCA
>CACZPI010000088.1 GCA_902783005.1 uncultured Ruminococcus sp.
GCAGAATGGAGAAACAATGGGCGCTTGATGCCCGGAACAGGAAGAGAATGCAGGAGGATGCAGATGCTGCAGATCAGACAGGCGATCATCGTGGAGGGAAAATATGACAAGATCAAGCTCGATTCCCTTGTCAAAGCGGTCGTGATCCCGACCCACGGATTTCAGATCTACAAGGATCCGGAAACGCTGGAGCTGATCCGGTTCTATGCGAAGACGACCGGCATCCTCATTCTGACGGATTCCGACCGGGCGGGCTTTCGCATCCGGGGCTTTCTGCGCGGCGCGATCCCGGAGGGGGACATCCGGAATATCTACATTCCCGATATTTTCGGCAAGGAAAAGCGCAAGGCCAGGCCCTCTGCCGAGGGAAAGCTCGGGGTGGAGGGCATGGAGGCAGAGATCCTGCGCGAAGCCTTCCGCAAGGCCGGGGTGCTGACCGAGGAGGCACCGGCAGGGGATCCGGTCACCAAGACCGATCTGTATCTGGCCGGGCTTTCCGGACGGCCGGACAGCGCGGCAGCAAGGCGAGCCTTGCAGGCAAGGCTCGGACTTCCCGCGATGCTTTCGGCCAATGCGCTGCTGGAAGTGCTGAATGCGATGATGACACGGGAGGCATTTCTGGAAATGACCTCCGGAAAGCAGGAATAGTTCATGTATCTATCGACCCTGACATTCACAGTGGGCATGCTGCCGGTCGTGCTGCTGTGCTATTATCTGATCCCGGCCAGGGCACGCACGGGATTTCTGCTGGCGGTGAGCCTGGTGATCTACGGCTGGGGCAGCCCGGCAAGGCTCCTGTATCCGGCGGCCTGCGTGTGCTTTATTTACGGCGCCGGCCTGCTGCTCGAGCATCTCCGGGAAAAGCGGACGCTGTGCAGCATTCTGCTGGCAGGCTCCGCGGTGGGGCTGACCGCCGCCATGGTCTGGGTGCGCAGCGCCGCGGCAGGGGGATTCCTGTTCCCGTTTGGCATTGCGGTGTATACCTTGCAGGGGCTCGGCTATCTGATCGGCGTGTACCGCGGCAGGCATCCGGCGACCGTGCGGTTTCATGAGCTGGCGCTGTATCTGTGCCTGTTCCCGATCGTCTTTGCGGGACCGCTGCTGAATTATGTCGAATTCCAGGAGCAGCTCAAATCCCGCAAATGCACCGTTATTGAGCTGGGCGGGGGACTGGAGCTCTTTATCCGCGGACTCGCTGAAAAGGTCGTTCTGGCCGATACCTTCGGCTATATCTTCCGGGAGCTGCGGCAGACCGGAGAAATGAGCATGCTCACGGCATGGATCACGACGGTCGCATTTTCAATGTACCTGTATTTTGAGCTTCTCGGCTATACGGAAATGGCGCGGGGGCTGTGCCGGATCTTCGGCTTTGAGCTGCCGCGGAGCTTTTCGCAGCCGTTCTTCAATTCCGGTGTGACCGGCTTCATGCAGAACTGGAATATCACGCTGCTGCTCTGGTTCCAGACGAATTTCCGGTATTTTCTGTTCGGCAGGCTCCAGAAAAAATGGCAGAAATATGCCGCCCTGATCCTCACATGGGTGCTCATCGGCGCCTGGTACGGACTGAAGCCGCAGTTTGCGGTCTGGGGGCTGACGATCGGGCTTCTGCTGACGCTCGATCAGCTGGTGCTCGAGCCGCTGCTGCGCGGGCGCTTTGTGCGGGGCATGGTGCTGACCAACATCATCCTGCAATTTACCTGGGTCATGTTCTTTGCCGATCATCTGGGCGATGCTGTCTCTGTCTGGAGATCCATGGTCGGCTTCGGCAAGGGACTGGCGGATTCCACGGGCATATACTTCTTTACATCCTATATTGCCCTGCTGCTGCTCGGACTGTATATCGCGACCGACCTGTTCCGCAATATTACTGAGCGCATCGCATCCACGGAATTCGGAAAACGCATCCAGGTGCTCAGACCTGCCGCACACGGACTGCTGCTGCTGTTCTGCCTGGCTTCCATGCTCTACGGACAGAGCTTGCAGGGATTGTGGCTGCACATCTGAGAGGAGGCAGAGAATGAAAAATGCAAAGGATTCACGCCGGATGGTGCTGGTGATCCTGGGGATCTATCTGGTCATTGTGATCGGAACGATCGCCTCGCTGCGCGTTTCCGCGCTTCCGAAGCCGACATTGAAGACGATGACAAACGGACAATGGTCAGCCGAACTGGAGACCTATTTTCAGGAGCATATCGGATTCCGGAATGTGCTGTTCCGCATCAAAAGCCGCACGGATCTGCTGGTCGGTGAAAAGATGGTGCAGGGGATCTATGTCACAGATGACATGCTGCTTGAAAAGATCGACAGCAGCGGGTGGTGTACCCCGGAGGATGCAGCCTCACCGGTGAATGCCTTCTACAACGGCACGGGTCTGCCGACGTACCTGGTTCTGGTGCCGGCGGCATCGGAGGTCTACGAAAGCGCATTGCCTGCCAATGCCGTCAATGCCGAACAGCTGACCGGCATCCGGCAGATCTACCGTGCGACCGCAGCCGGTGTCCGCTGTGTGGATGCATACAGCATTTTGTCCGCGCTGAAAGAACGGTATATCTATTACCGCACCGATACCCGCTGGACAAGCTACGGGGCGTATTACGTCTATCAGGCAGCGATCCAGAAGATGGGATTCACACCCATTCCGTACCAGCGCTATGTCATTACGCATAAAAGCACGGAATTTCGCGGTGATCTTTACACCCGATGCCTCTATGACGGGGTAAAATCGGATGTACTCGACTGCTGGTCGAATGAATCCGGTGCCCGCATCACCTCGGTCACAGCCTTTGACCGGATCGGACGTTCGCAGGAGCGCGGTACGCAGCTGTATGATACGGATGCCCTGGAATCGGAGGATATGTACCGCTTCTATCTTGGGGAGCCCTGCTACAAGCTCGTGATCCGCACGAATCTGGACAACGGCCGCCGGCTGCTGCTGTACAAGGATGATTATGCGGACTGTATGCTGCCGTTTCTGCTGGAGCATTACAGCGAGATCTGCGTGGTGAATCTGGATATGACGGGCCGCGATTTCACAGCCGCAGCCGATCCTGCCGGGTATACACAGGCGCTTTTTCTATGCAGCATGCAGAAGTGGGAACAGATCTGCAAATAAAAAACAGCCTCCGGCGATTGCCGGAGGCTGATTCCTTTTGTGTTACTTGAGGATCTTGTCGAAATCCTGCTGGAGCTTGGCTTCAAGTGCCAGTGCCGCATCCATATCGGTGCCGACGGTGGTGTAATACACCTTGATCTTCGGCTCCGTACCGGAAGGACGGATCACGACCTTGGCGCCCTGCTCGAGATTGAATACCAGTACATTCGACTTCGGCAGCGTGATCGGCGTCTTGCTGCCGGTCGCGATGTCGGTGGTCTCACGGGTCTGGTAGTCAGAAACAGAGGTCACGGTCAGGCCGCCGATGGCTGTCGGACGATTGTCGCGCAGACTCTGCATCAGGGAAGCCATCTTATTCATGCCACTCTCACCCTCAAAGGCAAAGCTCTGCAGAGAATGACGGAACACGCCGTACTTCTTGTACATGTTCTCGCGTGCCTGCAACAGAGAAATGCCCTGTGTACGGTAATAAGCAGCCATCTCACAGATCAGCATGGAAGCGACGACCGCATCCTTGTCGCGTACATAGGTGCCGGCCAGATAGCCGTAGCTCTCCTCAAATCCGAATACATAGCGGTTCTCCTCGCCCTTTTCCTCGAGCAGACCGATCTGCTCACCGATGAACTTGAATCCGGTCAGGACCTCGATCACCTCAAAGCCGTATTCCTTGGCAATCGCCTTGATGAGATCGGTGGTGACAATGGTCTTGACAACGATCGGATCCTTCGGCATGGTGCCGTTCTTGACGCGCTGGCTGCAAATGTATTCGGTCAGCAGAGCGCCGACCTCATTGCCGGAGAACAGTGCATAATCATCACCGTCCGGAACGGCAATGCCCACACGGTCAGCATCCGGGTCAGTCGCAAGCAGCAGGTCAGGCTTGACCTCGTCACAGTACTTCAGACCGAGCTCAAGTGCCTCGCGGATCTCCGGATTCGGATACGGGCAGGTCGGGAAGTTGCCGTCGGGCATCTCCTGCTCCTTGACAACCGTCACATCCTGAATGCCGATGCGTTTGAGGATCTCACGGACAGGCTTGTTGCCGGTGCCGTTGAGCGGCGTGTAAACGATCTTCAGACCGCTGTCGGCACAGAGCTTGGTGTTGATGCCCTGTGCAAGCACATTCTGATAATACTCCTCGATCACGGAGTCCTCGATGAACTTGATGCGGCCGTCAGCAACAGCAGCGTCAAAATCACAGCAGGTCACATCCTGGAAAATATCGAGAGAATTGATCTCACCAATGACCTTCTCGGCAACCTCGAGCGTGATCTGGCAGCCGTCAGCACCGTATGCCTTGTAACCGTTGTACTTGGCAGGGTTGTGGCTTGCAGTGACCATAATGCCGGCGCTGCAGCCAAGGGCACGGACAGCCCAGCTCAGACAGGGTGTCGGCATGAGCTCCTTATAAATATGTACCTGAATACCGTTGGCAGCAAGTACGGAAGCAGCAGCATGCGCAAAGAGAACGGACTTGTTCCGGCTGTCATGGGAAATGGCAACACTCGGCTGAGCGAAGTCCTTCTTTACATAATTGGCAAGACCCTGCGTTGCGCGGCGAACGGTGTAAATATTCATACGGTTCGTGCCGGCACCCAGTACACCGCGAAGACCGCCGGTACCGAATTCCAGATCACGGTAGAAGCGCTCACGGATCTCGGCTTCATCACCGGATACGGACTTCAGCTCTTCTATCAGATCAGGGTCATCAACCGCCTTGGTACACCATTCCTGATACAGATCCAATACAGACATCTCAAAAACCTCCTAAAATATTCTAATGGCATCGGCCATGCAACATGATATGTTTTTGATAATCATTTATATTATAACACAAAACAAGAAATTTGAAAAGGGGATAGGACGATTTTTTTGATATTTTTTACAAGATTGTCATATATTTCGCATGACCATCACTTTTATAATAAGATAGCAAAGAAGGCAATGATCCGGAATTGGAAAATGTGTGCAAAAATGAGCTGTTTCAACAAGGAATCTTTGGCTTGACAAAGTGTAAAAAACGTGCTATAATAATAAAGCTGTCGGACGAGAGCGAGAGCGAACGGACGGCAGAAACCGCAAAGAATTGGGAAAAGCGGAATTTCAAAATTTTAATAAATTTATTTTTCAGAGAGATCTTGAAAAAATAATTTGAAAAAACTTTTGAAAAACCTCTTGACAAACCCAAGAAAATGTGGTATAATAAATAAGCTGTCCGGCTGAGAGATGAGCTTCAAAAAACTTTGAAACCGGCTCGAAAC
>CACZPI010000089.1 GCA_902783005.1 uncultured Ruminococcus sp.
TGTAAACTTTTTGTGAAGTCTTGTTCCCTTTGGACTTTACAAGTAGTACTTCTGACCTTACATCAGAAATACTATGGCGTAAAACTTTTTATACGTACCGTACTTATGCGGGAAGGGCATTCTGTGTCACATGCTGGCTTTCAGGACAGAGATGACCTCGCTGCGGTCAAGCACCTTGTAGCCGCCGTCGAGAATGATCGTGCCGTCTGCGATGCCCTCGATCATGTCCTCGGTCACGCCAAGCTCGGAGATCTTCATGACAAGGCCAAGCTCCTGCATCCAGCTCTCCATGGCAGCAAGTCCTGCCTCGGCAAGCTGGGCATCCGTTTTGCCCTCAGCACAGATGCCCCAGACCTCTGTGGCGAATCTTGCGAATTTCTTCACGCCGTAGGGCATGATGTACCGGTAATACGGCAGCGAGACAGCCGCAAGCGTCATGCCGTGGGTGGCATCGGTGTACGCGCCGACAGACTGGCCGAGCATATGCACCATCCAGTCGGTGGATTTGCCGCGGGATACCAGCGTATTGAGCGCCCATGTCGCCGTCCACATGATATTCGAGCGGGCTTCGTAATCCTGCGGATCCTTCACGGCGATCCGGCTTGCATGGATCAGGCCGCGCATCAGCCCCTCGCTGATGTAATCGGAGGTATTGTCATCCTCGCCCGAGAAATACTGCTCGCAGATGTGGTTCATGATGTCGTAAATGCCCGCCACCATCTGGTATTTCGGCAGGGTCATCGTATATCTCGGATTGAGAATGGAGAATTTCGGCATCACATCGTCACCGAATACATGACCGATCTTCAAATGCTGCTCGTGGTTGGTGATGACGGCACCGCCGTTCATTTCCGAGCCGGTGCCGGCCATGGTCAGGATGCAGCCGACAGGGACGATCTCGCAGGAAGGCTCTTCAAAGCGGATATAGTATTTCTCCCACGGGTCGTCGTCACAGTGGATCGATACCGAAACAGCCTTGGAATAGTCGCAGACCGAACCGCCGCCTACGGCAAGGATGAAGTCAGCATGATGCTCGCGGGCGATCCGGACGCCCTCCCGGAGCTTCTCCACAGTCGGATTCGGCATGACGCCTGCTACCTCGGCAACGTGCTTCCCGCAGTCGTTCAGAACGGCGATGATCTCGTCATACAGACCGTTTTTCTTGATCGAACCGCCGCCGTATACCAGCAGGATATTCTGTCCGTAATGCTGCAGCTCATCCTTCAGGAAACGCAGAGAATCCTCGCCGAAATAGAGCTTTGTCGGGTTGTGATAGCTGAAATTACCAAGCATGATACATTCCTCCTTAATCGTAAATGCTTTTGATGACCTTTGCAGGACTTCCGACTGCGACGGAATCGGCAGGGATGTCCTTGGTGACAACGGAGCCGGCGCCGATGACGGCATTGTCCCCGATCGTCACGCCCGGCAGAATGATGCTGCCCGAGCCGATCCAGACGCCGCTGCCGATATGCACGGGCGCCGGGATGAGGTCGCCTCTTTCCGCGGGCAGCATGCCGTGATTCAGCGTCGCAATGACGGTGTTGTGACCGATCAGGCAGTGATCCCCGATAAAGATGCCGCCCTGATCCTGGAATTTGCATCCGGCATTGATGAATACGCCCTTTCCGATGTGGATATTCTTGCCGCAGTCGGTGTAGAAGGGCGGGAACAGGCCGAATGCTTCGTCAAGCGGCTGCCCGGTGAGCTCCTCCATCAGACGGCGGAGCGCGGCAGGCTCATGGTAGGCAGAGTTGATCTCGGCCGTAATGCGCAGGGCTTCCTGGCTGAGCTCATGCATTTTCTGGTGAACATCGCCGCCGCATTTTGTCTGTGCTGTACTGTTCATGGCTGTGATGAATTCTTCGTTGGTCATTGGACTCACTCCCTGTATGTTTTTTCTTATTATAGCACAGATCAGAGAAAAATGCAAATTGCTTTTGTATCGTTTTATCTTCGGGTGCCGGACGGCGGATTGACAGGCGCGGCATTTGGCGCTATAATAAGGATAATGTATCCCGGATACGGCAGGGGACGGAACGCTGGCAGCAGCCCTCCTGCATCGGTGGAATGAGGTGTACGATGTTAAAGCAGATCAGATATTTTCAGTCGGTGGTTCAGCTTGGCAGCTTTACCGAAGCGGCACAGGCGCATTATATTTCGCAGTCTGCCATTTCACAGCAGATCAGGGCGCTCGAGGAAGAGCTGGGTGTGACGCTGCTCGAACGGAAAAAACGCAGCTTTACGCTGACGCCTGCCGGGGAATATTTCTACCGGAAAAGTCTTGTGCTGGTGGCAGATTATGACCGGATGATCCGCGGGCTGCAAAAGATCGCGGGAAACGGCGGGGCGCTCCTGAAGGTCGGACTGCTCAAAGGATACAGCGGGAAGGAATTCAATGCAGCCGTATCTGCATTCACGGCGCAGTATCCCGATGTTACGGTGGAGGTCACACATGCCAATCATGATGCGCTGTATGACCTTCTGCGCAGCGGCGGGCTGGACATTGTCCTCAATGACCAGCGCAGAGCCTTTTCGGATGAATATGTCAATATCGTACTGGACATCCGCGAATATTACGCCGAGCTGTCGGCAAATTCCCCGCTTGCGCAGCTTGACGGGGCCGAGATCGCGGAGCTGAAAAACACGCCCCTGATTCTGCTTTCCACACCCGAACAGCAGGAAACGGAGCGGCGGTTCTACACCAATGACCTGGGCTTTATGAGCGAGATCCATTTTACGGAATACATTGACGATGCGCTCATGCAGGTCATTCAGGGCAGGGGATTCATGCTGATCGAGGGCAGCGGCGATGCTGTCCAGACCACTACAAAGGCTGTCAGGCTCCTGCGCGGCGGCAAGCCGATCCTCCGCCGCTACTGCGCCTTCATGAAGGAAGACCGGCAGAACGAATATGCGAATGCATTCGCAGAGATCCTCAAGGAGCAGTTCTGAATGTGCATGCATCGCAGTTAATCTGTGCAATTTTCTTGCATCGGGAACCGGAATGTGCTATAAATGACCTTATTCGGCATTACAATCCCTTAGTGGTCATCAAAGGTCATTAAGAACCCGAATTTTCGGCACTTTTTGCGGTAGAAAACTCGGAAACTGCGCTATTTCGTAAAACTCAAAATTCTACCCGATTGAAGATTTTGGGTAGAAACTTGGTAGAAGCCTACCGCCGTCAAGGTTGGTAGAAAGTTGGTAGAAACCCTAAAACAAACGGTAGAA
>CACZPI010000090.1 GCA_902783005.1 uncultured Ruminococcus sp.
ATGCCGGAGGATGCATCGGAGGAGGATCAGGCAGAGGAAACGGACGGCGGCGAAGAGCCGACCATTACCATTGACTATGCGGCGCTGATCGAGGAGAAGGAGGAAATGTACATCCGACTCCGCGCGGAATTTGAGAATTTCCGCAAGCGCACAGCAAAGGAAAAGCTCGAATCCTACGGCGATGCAACAGCGGCATGTGTCCGCGACCTGCTGCCGGTCATTGACAACTTCGAGCGCGCGGCCGATGCGCCGTGCAGCGACGAGGGCTATCAGGCCGGGATCGTCATGATCCTGACACAGCTCCGCAGCTTCCTGGAGAAGCAGGGCGTGACAGAGATCGAGGCGCTCGGCGCGGCATTCGATCCGAAAATCCACCAGGCGATCAAGAGCGCCGAGGCTACCGAGGAATACCCCGAGGGTACGGTATGCGAGGTGTTCCAGAAGGGCTATATGCTCAAGGAACGGCTCATCCGCCCCGCGATGGTCGCCGTTGCCGGATAGGATCTCTGAAAGATTGACCACAAGCAAATCATATAAAATTATTTCAGAATGAAAGGAAGATGCTTTATGAGCAAAATCATCGGTATTGATCTGGGAACCACCAACTCCTGTGTCGCAGTCGTTGAGGGCGGCGATGCAGTTGTCATCACCAATGCAGAGGGTGACAGAACCACCCCGTCTGTCGTTGCATTCTCCAAGGACGGCACCCGTCTGGTCGGCAAGGTCGCCAAGAACCAGGCCATTACCAACCCTGACAAGACCATCTCCTCGATCAAGAGAAAGATGGGCAGCAGCGAGAAGGTCGATATTGACGGCAAGAAGTACACCCCGCAGGAGATCTCCGCAATGATCCTCCAGAAGCTCAAGGCAGATGCCGAGGCTTACCTGGGTGAGCCGGTCACCGAGGCCGTTATCACCGTTCCGGCTTACTTCACCGATGCACAGCGTCAGGCAACCAAGGATGCCGGCCAGATCGCAGGCCTCGTGGTCAAGCGTATCATCAACGAGCCGACCGCAGCCGCACTGTCCTACGGCATCGACAAGGAAGAGGATCAGAAGGTCATGGTCTATGACCTCGGCGGCGGTACCTTCGATGTATCCATCATTGAGATGGGCGATGGCTTCCAGCAGGTTGTGGCGACCGCCGGTGACAACCACCTGGGCGGCGACGATTTCGACAAGAAGATCATCGACTGGATGGTATCGAGCTTCAAGGCCGAGCAGGGCATTGACCTGTCCACCGACAAGATGGTTATGCAGCGTCTGAAGGATGCAGCCGAGAAGGCCAAGATCGAGCTGTCTGCCGCATCCACGACCTCCATCAATCTGCCGTATATCACCGCAGATGCCACAGGCCCGAAGCACCTCGACATGACCCTGTCGAGAGCCAAGTTCAATGAGCTGACCCGCGACCTGGTAGAGCGCACGATGGGCCCTGTCCGTCAGGCATTGTCCGATTCCGGCCTGAGCGTCGGCGAGCTCGACAAGGTGCTGATGGTCGGCGGTTCCTCCAGAATCCCGGCTGTTCAGGAAGAGGTCAAGAAGCTCATCGGCAAGGAGCCGTTCAAGGGCATCAACCCGGATGAATGCGTTGCACTCGGTGCCGCACTGCAGGGCGGTGTGCTCGGCGGCGACGTCAAGGAAGGCCTGATGCTTCTCGACGTTACCCCGCTGTCCCTTGGCATCGAGACCGCAGGCGGTGTCTGCACGGTCATGATCCCGAGAAATACCACCATCCCGACCAAGAAGTCCGAGGTATTCTCCACCTACGCCGACAACCAGCCGGCCGTTGACATCAACGTGCTGCAGGGTGAGCGTCAGTTCGCACGCGACAACAAGCAGCTCGGCACCTTCCGTCTCGACGGCATCGCACCGGCAATGAGAGGCGTTCCGAGAATCGAGGTTACCTTCGATATTGACCGCAACGGTATCGTTCACGTTACCGCCAAGGATCAGGGTACCGGCAAGGAGCAGAATATCTCCATCACCGCTTCGAGCAACATGTCCAAGGAGGATATTGACAAGGCCGTCAAGGAGGCCGAGCAGTACGCCGAGGAGGACAAGAAGCGCCGTGATGAGGTCGATACCAAGAACCAGGCAGAGAGCCTCGTATTCCAGTGCGAGAACTCCCTGAAGGAGCTGGGCGACAAGGTATCCGACGGCGACAAGGCCAACATCAATTCCAAGATCACAGGGCTCAAGACAGCCATCGAATCCGGCACCGCAGAGGAAATGCGCACCAAGATGGATGAGCTGCAAAAGGCCTTCTATGAGGTTTCCGGCAAGGTCTACAACCAGGGTGCTCCGCAGGGCGGCCCTGATATGAGCGGCTTTGCACAGGGCGGCTTCCCGGGCGGCCAGCCGGGCGGCGATTCTGCCGGCAGCGGTGATGATGACGTCATCGACACCGACTTCACGGAGGAATAATTCCCGGTTCTGAAGCGGGAATTCGCCCTGGATGAAATATCCAGGTAAATGGGACAATATTGGCAGGGCGGAGGCGGCAGAACCGTTTTCGCCCTATGCCCGTTATTGAAGAGCATATGAAAGGAGAGCCGCAGCAGGCGGCGGGAGTGCATATGGCTGACAAGCGTGATTATTATGAGGTGCTCGGACTGCAGAAGGGTGCATCCGAGGACGAGATCAAGAAGGCCTATCGGAAGATGGCCAGAGAAAATCATCCTGACCTGCATCCGGACAAAGTCGAGGAATGCGAGGAGAAGATGAAGGAGATCAACGAGGCGTATGCCGTCCTGTCTGACCCGGAAAAGCGTCAGCAGTACGATCAGTTCGGCCACGAGGGCATGAACGGCGGCGGCTTCGGGGATTTCAGCAGCTACTCCGGGGATATGAGCGACATTTTCAACGATCTGTTCGGCGGGATCTTCGGCGGCGGTGCGTCCTTCGGGGGCGGCGGCCGGAGCAATGCGAATGCCCCCAGACGCGGACGCGACATCAATTACGGCATCCGCATCAGCTTCATGGAGGCCTGCACCGGCAAGCAGCATGAGCTGACGATCTCCCATCTGGAGAATTGTACCGCATGCGGCGGCTCCGGCGCAGAGCCGGGTACATCCCCGCAGGCATGTCCGGACTGCCAGGGACGCGGCCAGATCCGTGTGACGCAGCAGACCATGCTCGGCATGATGTCCTCGACCAAGCCCTGTCCGCACTGCGGCGGCAAGGGAACGATCATCGCAAGTCCCTGTCAGAAGTGCCGCGGCGCAGGCCGGATCAAGACGCAGAAGCGCGTGACGATCAATGTGCCTGCCGGTATTGACGACGGGCAGGTGCTCCGTGTCTCCGGTGAGGGCGACAGCGGCATCAACGGCGGCCCTTCCGGCAATCTGAATGTCAGCGTCAGCGTCGGCAAGCATTCCCTGTTCGAGCGTAAGGGCTTTGATGTGTACTGCGAGATCCCGATCACCTTTGCACAGGCGGTGCTCGGTGACGAGATCACGGTGCCGACCATTGACGGCAATGTCCGCTTCTCCATTCCGGAGGGCACCCAGAACGGCGTGCAGCACCGTCTGCGCGGCAAGGGCATCAAGTACCTCCAGCAGGACAAGCGCGGCGACCAGTATGTCAAGCTCTCCATTGAGGTGCCCAAAAACCTGGGCAAGAAGCAGAAGGATCTGCTCAAGGCCTTCGATGCCACCCTGTCTGATACCAACTACCAGAAGCGCAAGGGCTTCTTTGACAAGCTCAAGGAATTCCTCCAGGGCGGCGAAACCAAATAACCTCTTTCCCCCCTTCCCGCATGCGGGAAGGGGATTTTTTATGCTAATTGCTGAATTTTTGAAATTGGGGGTTGTATTCTGGTTTCAGATATGGTATAATAAAAAAGAGCGTGCGCTGCCGGGCAGCGCAGGAAAGGATGGCAGACTATGCTGTACATGGAAAACCATATTGGAAAGATTACCATATCCGACACCTATCTGCGTCAGCTGACGGAGCAGACCGTGCTGCAGTGCTTCGGCGTTGCAGGCTTTGCCGAGCCGTCTCTGGCCGATAAGCTGCTGGAAGGGCGCTTTGGCCCCATCGAGATCGAAACCAAGGGCGGCAAGCTGGAGGTCTCCGTGCATGTCAAGGTCATGTACGGCGTCAATATCCCGGCTGTGGTAAACGCTCTGATCCATAAGATCGAATTTGTGATAGAGGATGCAGTCCGTGTTCCCGTGTCCCGCGTGCGTGTCTACGTGGACGAAGTGGTCGAGCTGTAAGCATTGCAGGAGGGATTGAACGAGCATGTTGAACGGAAAGCTTTTGAAGACAGCGCTTTGCAGCGCTGCTGTGACCATCGAAAAGCACCGCAAGGAAATTGATGAGCTGAATGTCTACCCGGTACCCGACGGCGATACCGGCACGAATATGTCCATGACCATGACCGCCGCAAGACGCGAGCTGAGCGTCATGCCCGATACCGCGACCGTTGCCGAGGTGGCCGACAAGGCAGCTTCCGCAATGCTGCGCGGCGCAAGAGGCAATTCCGGCGTCATTCTGTCGCTGCTGTTCCGCGGCTTTGCCAAGGGTATGGCAGGCCTGGAGGAAGCACGCGGTCTGGATGTGGCCAATGCACTTGAGATCGGCGTACAGGCTGCTTACAAGGCCGTGATGAAGCCCACCGAGGGCACCATTCTGACCGTTGCGCGGATGGGCGCACAGCAGGCGCAGATCACCGCACGCGACAGCGAGGATCCGATCGCGGTCTTTGAACAGTGCTGCGGCGCCGCTGCCGAGGCGCTGGCCAATACCACCGAAATGCTGCCGATCCTGAAAAAGGCCGGCGTTGTCGATGCCGGCGGCAAGGGTCTGCTGACCGTATGGCAGGCCATGCTCGATGTATTCCAGGGCAAGGCACCCGAGGAGCCGGAGGAGCAGGCCGCTGTCCGCAAGCAGCAGGAGAATATCGCCATCGGCAGAGTGGATCTCGAGGAAGAGATCACCTATACCTATTGCACGGAATTCATCGTGCAGAAGAAGAAGGACTGTGCAGATCCCTTCAAGCTCCGGGCATACCTGGAGACGATCGGTGACTGCGTGGTCGTTGTCGATGACGACGAGATCATCAAGGTGCATGTACATACGGACAATCCCGGTCTTGCACTGCAAAAGGCACTGGAATTCGGCCAGTTCGTCAACGAGCCCAAGCCCAAGGTCGAGAATATGCGCATCCAGCATGCCGGCCGTGTCCGCGAGGCACAGAATGCCGCACAGGATGAGACCTATGTCCGTGCAGAGCCGGAGAAGCCCTTCGGATTCGTGGCAGTTGCCGCCGGCAAGGGGCTTGAGGATATGTTCCGCGAGCTGGGCGTCGATCAGGTCGTATGCGGCGGCCAGACGATGAATCCGTCCACAGATGACATTCTCCGGGCGATCCATGCGACCCCGGCCAAGCATGTATTCGTGCTGCCGAACAACAAGAATATCATCATGGCGGCAGAGCAGGCAGTCAGCCTTGCCGACCGCAATGTGACCGTGCTCCAGACACGCACCGTGCCGCAGGGCATGAGCGCGATGCTGGCATTTGACGAATCCCTGGACGGTGAGGGCAACCGCATTGCCATGACGAAGGCATTTGAGAAGGTCTCCACCGGACAGATCACCTTTGCAGCCCGCGATTCCGAGCTTGACGGCCACCCGATCAAAAAGGGCGAGGTGCTTGCACTGGATAACGGCAAGCTGTCCTTCACGGACAAGGATCTGAACCATGCCGCCTACAAGCTGACCAAGAAGCTGGTGAATGGCGATACGAGCTTCATCACCGTGACCTACGGCGAGGATGTGACCGAGGAGACTGCACAGCAGCTTGTCGATAAGATCCAGGATAAGTACGGCGACAAGATCGAGGTCATGCTGGTCAACGGCGGGATGCCGGTATACTACTATATGATCGCAACGGAATAAATTCCGGAAACACAAACGCCTCCGGCAGCCGGGGGCGTTTGCTTTTCCATGCAAGGGGGTGCTGCTGTGAAGCGGCTGTTCTTATCCGTCAGGAATCTCAAAGGCGTCGGCCGGAAGCGCTTTGAGATCTATCAGAAGCTCGGCATTGAAACGCCGTATGACCTGCTGTATTACCTGCCCCGCGATTACCGGGATTACCGGGAGCCTGTGCCGGTCGCAGAAACGCAGACCGATGTCCCCGCGGTGATCCGCGTGACGATCACGGCGAAGAAACGCCCGATCCGTACCCGCACCGGCATGATGATGTATATGCTCGATGCCGAGGATGACGAGGGGACTCCCGTCAGCATCCGCATTTTCAATAATATGTACAGCTATCAGGCCTTGGAGACCGGGCGCACCTATACAATGTTCGGCAAGATCGCCGGCTCCCCGAATGCCCGGGAGATCCATGCCCCGGCCGTCCACCGCGAGGCCGACAATCCCATTGAAGCCATTTACCCGCAGACCACCGGGCTGACCTCCGCGATGCTGCGCACCAATGTCCGGGATGCCCTGGCGCTCATGGACGAAGCGCCGTTTGAAACGCTTTCCCCGGAGCTGCGCAGTCGCTACGGCCTGATCCCGCTGGCAAAGGCCATGCACGGCATCCATGAGCCGCAGGATATGGAGGAGGCAGAGGAAGCAAGGCACCGCCTGGCCTTCGAGGAAATGCTCCGGCTCCAGCTCGGACTGCGGATCCTCGGCAGGAAGGCTGCGAGAAAATCGGACTATCCGATGCAGGAAAATACCGATTTGCAGCCGTATTATGACAGCCTCCCCTTCCCACTGACCTCTGCACAGAAGCGGGCGGTCGGGGAGATCATGCAGGATATGGCCTCCGGCGAGCCGATGAACCGGCTGCTGCAAGGTGACGTCGGCTCCGGCAAGACCGCCGTTGCAGCAGCCGCCTGCTATGCAGCGGTGCAGAACGGGTGTCAGTGTACCCTCATGGCACCGACCGAGATTCTCGCCGGGCAGCATTACCAGACGCTCCGGAGCTTCCTGGAGCCGCTGGGGATCACGGTCGTTCTGCTGACCGGCTCGGTCAAGGGCAAGGAGAAGAAGACTGTCTATGCGCAGATCGCCTCCGGAAAAGCCCAGGTGATTGTGGGAACGCATGCCGTCTTCCAGAAGGCAGTCGAATACCGGAGGCTGGCGCTGGTCATTACCGATGAGCAGCACCGCTTCGGCGTGGCGCAGCGTGCGGCACTCGCGGAAAAGGGCGGCGTTCCGCATAAGCTCGTCATGTCCGCAACGCCGATCCCCCGGACGCTGGCGCTTCTGGTGTACGGGGATCTGGATGTGTCTGTCCTGGATGTGATGCCCTCCGGCCGCAAGCCGATCAAGACCTATGCCGTTACCGGCGGCGGCCGTCCGCGCGTCATGAAATTCGTGGCAGAGGAGCTGCAAAAGGGCAGACAGGGGTATATTGTATGCCCTGCCATTGAGGAGGGCGAGCTGGATCTGAAAAATGTGACGCAGTATGCCGAGGATATGCGCAGGGGGCTGCTGTCCGGCTGGCGCATTGACATCCTCCACGGGCAGATGGATCCGCAGGAGAAGGACGACGCCATGGAGCGCTTCCGGAATCAGGAAACGGATGTCCTGATCTGCACGACGGTCGTGGAGGTCGGTGTGGATGTGCCGAATGCGACGGTCATGGTCATTGAGGATGCCGACCGGTTCGGTCTGTCGCAGCTTCACCAGCTGCGCGGGCGCGTCGGACGCGGGCAGCATCAGAGCTACTGCATTCTCCTGACGGAGCATCTGACGGAGGAATCCAGGGAACGGCTGCGTCTGCTGAGCAGCACGACCAACGGTTTCGAGGTCGCGGAGGCAGACCTGAAGCTGCGCGGGCCGGGTGATTTCTTCGGGAATATGCAGCACGGCCTTCCGCCATTGAAGCTGGCAAGCCTGACAGATGCGCAAATGCTGCATGATGTCCAGGAGGCGGCGGCATTGCTGACGCAGGAGGATCCGGAGCTGCAAAAGCCGGAGAATCATGCGCTGTACATGGAAATATTGCGGCTTTTCGCGCAGTATGGGGAAAACGGGCTGAATTAAGCGTGGATCCCCTGACGAAACATCAGGGGATTTTGCACAAAAAAATGAGAGCTCAAATATCGAAATTTACAAAGTTCAATAAATTTGAAAAAACCGGTTGACAAGTCCGGAGAATTGTGGTATACTAAAAAAGTCGTCAGGGACAAGCCCCTGAAACGGCGAAACATGGGAGCTTAGCTCAGCTGGGAGAGCATCTGCCTTACAAGCAGAGGGTCATAGGTTCGAGCCCTATAGTTCCCATTTCTATATGGCTCAGGATTTGAATTAAAAATCAAATCCTGAGTGATAAAACTGGCCCAGTAGCTCAGTTGGTTAGAGCGCCGCCCTGTCACGGCGGAGGTCGTGAGTTCGAGCCTCATCTGGGTCGCTTTTACAAGCGCTTCCGTAGCTCAGTTGGTAGAGCAGGGGACTGAAAATCCCCGTGTCATTGGTTCGATTCCGATCGGAAGCATTTTCTAAATTATCTAAAATGCGGATTTAGCTCATCTGGTAGAGCGCCACCTTGCCAAGGTGGAGGTAGCGAGTTCGAGCCTCGTAATCCGCTCCACATGTA
>CACZPI010000091.1 GCA_902783005.1 uncultured Ruminococcus sp.
AACCCCCTCCCCGCGTGCGGGGAGGGGGCAGGGGGAGGGGCGGATCAGCAGTACGCCCTCCCCAAAACAGACTTTTTTGACAAGCTCATCCCTCCCCGGCTGCGGGGAGGGATTTTTTGTGGGAGACCCTTGACAGATCCGGTATGATGTGTTATACTTGTTATACAAATCATACTTTTAGGAGGAATTGCCATGAAACCGCCAAAGGGAAAATACGCATGGACGGCCACCGTCGGGGAAAAGGGACAGATCGTGATTCCGAAGCAGGCACGGGAGATCTTTGACATCCGGCCGGGTGACACGCTGCTGCTGCTCGGGGACGAAAAGCGCGGCATCGCCATTCCCCCGAAAAACAGTCTGACACATCTTTACGGCGTTGCCTTCCCGCCGGAGGAGGATGCAGAATGAAGCGCGTCATGATCTTCTGCATTCCCGCGCACGGGCATACCAATCCCATTCTCCCGGTTGCACGGGAGCTGGTTTCGCGCGGGGATGCGGTGCGGTTCTATTCCTTCGGAGCATTCCGCGAGAAGATCGAACGCACCGGCGCACAGTTTATTTCCTGTGACGGCTTTCTGGCAGAGCTGAGCGAACAGGAAACGGAAAAGCTCAAACAAGTCAGCACCACCGAAATGAGCATTCAGGACATCCGCATCACGATCCATATGACGGAATTCCTCGACAGCGAATATGCGGCATTCCGGCCGGATGTGGTCTATGCGGATTCCGCCTGCTTCTGGGGCAAGCTGAGCGCCTGGAAGCATCATGTCCCGCTGGTGGTATCGACGAGCACCTTCGCGTTCAACCGGCTCTCCTCGCAGTACATGAAAAATTCCCCCGGGGAAATGGCGGATCTGCTCCTCGGCCTGCCGCGGGTGCAGAAGGAATTCCGGCGGCTGCGCGAGTACGGCTACGAAGCCCGCAGCTTCCTTTCCCTTGTGCAGAGCGACAATGCGACCGATTCGGTCGTGTATACGTCAAAGCGGTTCCAGCCGTATGCGGAGAGCTTTTCGGATCGGTACGCCTTTGTGGGGCCTTCGGTCTTCTCCGATGAGAAGCCCGAAAAGCAGGCAAGGCCGCTTGTCTACATCTCGCTCGGCACCGTCATCAATGACCGTCCCGACTTCTACCGGAATTGCATCGAAGCGCTGCGGGATGAGCCTGCGGATGTGGTCATTTCCTGCGGAAATGCGGTGGACATCGGCACATTCGGGGCATTGCCGGACAATGTGCAGGTGCTTCCGCATGTCGATCAGCTTGCCGTGCTTGCAAGGGCAAGCGTCTTTCTCACGCACTGCGGCATGAACAGCGTTTCCGAAAGCCTGTACATGGCAGCCCCGATGGTGCTGTACCCGCAGACGAATGAACAGCATGCCGTGGCAAGGCGCGTAAGCGAGATCGGCGCCGGGGTCATGCTCCGGGATGATTCCGCTGCCGGGATCCGTGCGGCAGTCAGGACGATCCTGCAAAATGACGATTATGCCCGGGCAGCGGCGGAATGCAGCGCAGATTTCCGGAGCTGCACCGGTGCAAAGGGCGCTGCCGACCATATCGAGCAGGCGCCGCATGATTCCGGCGGGCGGGATGTGATCGCAGCGCTGAGCAAGGCCGTCACGGCGGAGCAGATCCTCTATAATGTGCTGGCTGTTGTGCCGGGCTGGATCCTGTTCCGGTTTGTGGATGTCAGATTCCTGTGGATCTACATTGCGGCCGTCGTGCTGCTTTCCGCGCCGGTGAAAAACGGTTTCCGGAGGATGTATTATCGGAAGCTGATTTCGGTTCCGAAGAAATGAACAGGGGGTGTGGGGGCGCAGCCCCCACACATAAGAACCCCCTCCCCGCGTGCGGGGAGGGGGCAGGGGGAGGGGCGGATCAGCAGTACGCCTTCCCCGAAAACAGACTTTTTGAAAAGCGCAAAAAAGCTCCGGATCACACCGGAGCTTTCGGGTTTTGTGTGCAAAGGACTCATGCCGCCGGAAGCTGAATGTCCTGCATCTCCCGGCGGGCGGGGAGGGGGGCGGCATTGCAGACAGTCTGTGCGGCGCGGCGGCGTTCTTCAAGCGCCCGCTGCCTTGCCGTGCGCAGATACGGCGCATACAGCTCCCGCAATACCCCGAATGTCACCTTCACCAGCTCCCGGATCAGCAGCACCGTTACCGCAGCTCTTACCATCATCAGAATCATCATATGTCATCGTTCCTTTCCTCGGGATCCCTGTCCCGTTCTCTGTGCTTTTATTCTACCACATTCTGCCCCGGCCTTCAAGACGGCAGAAGGGGCATTGGTCGGAATATGGAACATTGGAAATGCAAAGAATTGTTCCGGAATCGGGACAGTAAAAATGTCTTGCATTCGCGGCGGAATTATGGTATAATAGAAATAGCTGCCTGAAATGCAGCAATCCGATGCAAGGAGTATCCGGAATGAAACTGATATTTGCCATTGTCAACGGGGATGACAGTCTCCCCGTTTCCCGCGCCCTGACGAAGGCCGGGTTCTTTGCCACGA
This sequence comes from uncultured Ruminococcus sp., assembly GCA_902783005.1. GTDB lineage: Bacteria > Bacillota > Clostridia > Oscillospirales > Ruminococcaceae > UBA3855. The sequence continues at coordinate 2,509 of CACZPI010000091.1, forward strand.
AGCTCGCCTCGACCGGCAGCTTCCTGAGTGCCGGAAATACCACCTTCCTGACCTGCGTGGAGGATCACAGGGTCGATGCGGTCATTTCCATTATCCGTGAGAAATCCCATAAGCGCAAGCAGTTCGTTTCCAGCGGTGCGCCCCTCGATTCCGGAATGAATTTCCCGGTAGAGGTCGAGGTCGGCGGCGCAACGATCTTCGTCACCGATGTCGAGCGCTTTGAAAAGGCATGATGACGCCCATTTACGGCAATGACGCTGTCCTCGAGCAGATCCGCACCATGCGTGCGCGTGACCGGATGCCGCAGGCCGTCCTGTTCTGGGGCGAACGCGGCAGGGGACGGCGGAGCCTTGCGCGTTATTTTGCCATGACGGCGCTGTGTAACGGCGAGAATGCCCCCTGCGGGGAATGCCCTTCCTGCCGCAAGATCGCGCAGGACATTCACCCGGATGTGATGTGGCCGGAGCACAGCGGCAAGCGCGGCGGCTTTTCCGTCGAGACTGTCCGCCATGTCATTTCCGATGCGATCGTTGCCCCGAATGACGGCGACCGGAAGGTGTATATTTTCACCGATTGTGACGGCATGGACATCCGCCCGCAGAATACCCTCCTGAAGCTCACCGAGGAGCCGCCGGCACATGTGCTGCTGGTCTTCACGGCGCTGTCGAGAAGTGCATTTCTTGAAACGATGCTCTCGCGCATGATGCCCATTGCCGTGCGCCCGTGTACCCCGGAGGAATGCCGCCGGGCGCTGACACAGGATCACGGTGTGCGCGATGCCGATGCAGATGCCGCCGTTTCCGCATGCGGCGGGAATATCGGACAGGCGCTTGCCTGGCTTGAAGACAGCGACATGCAGGCGCTTACCCGCTGCGCCGCACAGATCACCGGTGCCCTCGCGCAGAAGAATGCCTATTCCGTCCTGCGCCTGCTGGCAGGCTATGAGAAGGACAGGCAGTCGGCATTGACTTTGCTTGAGCTGCTCGATCTCCAGCTCCGGGATGCCCTTGCCATGCAGTACGGCCAGAATGCCTGTGCAGGCTGTGACAGACGCAGCGCAGAGGGCTTGTCCCGGGGACTGAGCGTTTCCCGCGCCGCCCGCATGCATGAGGCCATCCGCGATGCGTGGGAGGCGCTCGATGCGAATGTCAGCACCCGGATCGTGCTGGCGGCGCTCGGGGGGGAGCTGGTTTCCTGAATTTTGGATTCTCAATTGTCAGGGGGCAAAAAAACAAATATTCCAATCCATCCATACCCGGAGCCAAAGCCCTCCGGTAGAAAGGAACTGTTATGACAGAAATCGTAGGTGTTCGTTTCCAGAACTCCGGAAAGGTCTATTACTTCTCCCCGAACGGCCTCACCCTGACAATGGGCACCAAGGTCATTGTCGAGACGGCCAAGGGGAAGGAATACGGCATTGTGACCATCCCGAACCACCGTGTGGAGGATGACACGATCGTGGCACCGCTGCGCAGCGTCGTGCGTGCGATGAATGACGACGATCTGCGCCGCCTCGAACAGAACCGGCAGAAGGAAAAGCAGGCCGGGAAGGTCTGCGAACAGAAGATCACGGCGCACGGCCTGGACATGAAGCTGGTGGATGTGAGCTGTGCCTTTGACGGGTCGAAGATGGTATTCTATTTCACGGCGGATACCCGGGTGGATTTCCGGGAGCTGGTGAAGGATCTGGCTTCGGTCTTCCACACCCGCATCGAGCTGCGGCAGATCGGCGTGCGCGATGAAGCCAAGATGTTCGGCGGCCTGGGTGTCTGCGGCCGGGAATTCTGCTGCCGGGGCTACCTCGGGGATTTCCAGCCGGTTTCCATCAAAATGGCCAAGGAGCAGGGGCTTTCCCTCAATCCCACCAAGATTTCCGGCACCTGCGGGCGTCTGATGTGCTGCCTCAAGCACGAGCAGGACGTTTACGAGGAGCTGCAGAAGATCACCCCGCGCATCGGCTCCGTGGTCAAGACCGAGCACGGCACCGGCCGCGTGGAGGATGCCAACCTCATCACCGGCAAGCTGCGCATTCGTCCGGACGAGGATGATGCGGCGGCGTATATTGTGGATCGTTCCGAGGTCGAGGTGATTCAGAAGGCCGGCAAGAACCGCCCCAAGCCCCACCGCCCCGACAACCGCAAGCAGCAGCCCGCCGACAAGCAGCAGCAGGGCGACAAGCAGCAGGCCGAAAAGAAGCCCGAGAAGCGCTCCCAGAAGCGCCCCCCGCGCCGCCCGGATGCCGGTGAAGCGCCGAAGTCGGATTCCTGATTATGCATTACGCATAATTATTCGTCCCCATATTGGTGAAAACTCCAAAAGTTACACAAAAACATTGACATTCATGTAGTGCCGTGGTATAATTAAACCATCATAAATCCTACATCCTTATTCTTCGGCGTGTCTCTGACACGCCATTTTTTTATTTTTCAGCAGCACAGAAAAACCCCCTCCGTAAAGGAGGGGGCAGGAAATTACATCTTCCAGTCCTTGAAAAGCCTCGGCTTTTCGGCTTTGCGTTCGGGATGCTCCTGCGCCATGCGGGAGCGGTATTCATACAGCGATGCCATCGCGATCAGGAGAATGCCCGCCAGGAACAGGTAAATGCCCCAGTGCAGCGACGTCCAGAACGACCATGTCAGGCGGATCGTCATAACGACCAGCACCACGAATCCCAGCGCGAACCACCGCAGCCGCTTGACTGCGAAGCTCCCCACCAGAATCGCAAAGCTGAATCCCGCCAGCACGATCGCATCCGTGACATTCCCGAAGAAGAAGCTCGCCAGCAGCAGACAGAGCATCGTGATGCAGTACATCACAAACCGCGCCAGATCCACGCCCCCGCGCATTTGAGCGGGCAGGATGAACCGCAGCGACAGGAGAAATACATGCATCGGCAGCAGGTACATCAGAAGCTGGATCGTGATGATGCCAAAGCCCCGGAACCATTCGAGAATGCCGAACGGGTCGTTCACCGTGTGGAACAGCAGCGCCGCACAGAAGCACAGCGACGACAGCACCATCGGCATGCGCTTGTTGCGCACCCTTGGAATGAAGGCCAGTGCATACACCGCCAGCAGCAGACTGACCACAATGGACGGATACCAGCCGATCATGGCTGCACCGCCGAAGATCGGCAGCACACCCGCTGTCAGCGGGAAATCCACCCGGAATGCCTTGTCCTCGGTGTCGATGAATTTCAGCACCAGGAAATGCCCCATTGCCGCGAATACCACCAGCAGCCCGAGATTGCACAGCACCATCAGGAGCGTGTGCCCGTCGAGCAGCAGCGTCAGATTCCGGAAGATGACATAGGTCATAATCAGCTCCGGCAGCGCCAGGACATTGATGCGGCGCGTTGTCAGAATGCCGCTGAGCACCAGCAGCGTGACAAACAGCAGGATCTTCCACGGCACCGGGGCTTCCCCGATCTCCATGAGCGCAAGGAAGGACACCGGCAGCGTGACCGCCGTCAGATACCCCAGCGTGCCTTTGCTGCGCAGATGCGGGGCAAAGGGTACCTGTTCCAGAAGCGTCAGAAGCAAAAGCAGCGCCGCGCAGATCGCCCATGCGGCATATTCCTCAGCCTCAAGCGCCTTGCCCGTGAGCAGTACCGCCGGGAAGAGCAGCGACAGAAATCCCCATGCCATGCATTGCTCGAGCAGCACGCGGGAACGCAGATGGGCATAGACGCTACCTGCCAGCAGAATGCCCGCCGCTGCCCAGAACAGCGTCATGACCGGCTCCGGTGTCCGCGCCAGCAGCATGCCTGCGCAGGCACAAAGGCCGAGCACCAGCGTCCAGACGCGCCGGGAGAGCAGGAATTGCACCAGCAGCACCAGCGCCGCACAGACCAGCAGCAGCGGGTATGCCGGGGAATCGGACTGTGCTGCATGCACGGCAGCCACAAAGACCATGGCCGTCTGTGCCACGCACAGGGGGGTGTCCTTGGTCAGGGGGTGATTCCTGGCGATGCCGAAGCAGATGCATCCGACGGTGAGCAGGAAAATGAAGAGAATGAAATATTCGACATGATCTGCATTGACCGTGGCAACCATGCCGGCGTAGAGAAGGACGATGATCGAGAGGATCTCACCGGCGCCCGAGAAGGTCGAGCGCATTTCCTCCCGCAGCCCCGGGAGCAGCCGGGTGCTCATGAGCAGGAAGATGGTCAGGGAAAAGGTAAAGGTGAATGTTTCCCCGGAATCGGCCTCCAGTGCCGGAAAGCGGAGGATGCATTCCAGGCCGGTGAGCACGGCGGGAATGAAGCCGAAGACGCCTGCATGGATCTGTCCGCAGATGAGGCGGGGATTGCAGAAGAGCACGGCTTGCAGCAGGAAGATCACGGTGAGCAGCAGCGGCGTGAAGCCGGGCATGGCATCTTTGGTGTCCATGACGACGGCGGTCTGTGCAATGAGAAATCCAAAGAGCGAAGCGGTGAACATGGGCAGCGCGGCCATCGCATAGGGGGAATCCTTCTGCGGGCGGCGCTGCAGCTCCCATTCCGTCCAGACGGTGAGCCCGACGCTGCACAGGAGCCAGAGGGCGAGGGTGACGATGGTGCCGGTCAGCCCGCCGATGCATTCCGTGCCGGCGTAGAGCGAGAGGAGCCCGCCGGTGACGGCAGTACCGCCGATGGAGAATCCGGCAAGGATCTTGCTCCGGTAATTTCGCTGCCCGACGGCGGCGATCACGGCCACGCAGGCGCTGATGCAGGCTTCCAGGATGCAGGCGCCGCCGCCTTCAAAGGAGAACCACTCCCCGAAGAGCTGGAAGGCACCGATGCCGGCGAGGGCAAGCGGCAGGAAGATGCAGCCGAGAATGTAGAAGGCAAGCCCGGTCTTGGGGAGCTTCAGGACACGCTCGGCAAGGATATTCGCGCCGAATGCGACCACGCCCGCGGACAGGAGCGCCGCAGCACGGGCGCCGTTCGGGAGGGTTTCCCAGGTGCCGGTCAGGAAGATGATGCCGCCGAGGAAGAGGAATGCCACGCCGGCCGCAAGCAGCAGCGGAATGGGATTGAAGGGCTTCTTTTCCTTCGGGGGCGGGGGTGAATAGGTCTGCTGGTAGACGACCTTCCTGGCTGCCGGCTGGGGGCTTGCATCCGGGAAGGGCGGCGGCACATCGGGCGCGTCCTCGGAATGCATCACAAAGGGCTTCGGCGGCTCCGGCTCCCCCGCCGGTGCCCCGGGTGCCGGGTAAAGATTGGTATAATCCTGGTTTTCATTCATAGGGTATCCCTCCTTCGGAGTTGTGGTGTTTCATCATGGCAATTGGTGGGGGGCTTCGCCCCCCCGGGGAATTTTTTGTAATGTCGAAGGTCTTTGGTGGGGGGCTTCGCCCCCCAGGGGGAATTTCTATTTTGTCGGAATGTCCTTGTGCCCCCCACCAGAGGCCGCCTCGCCGCGGCCTCTGGACTCCGGGCGCTCAGAGGGTTGCACCCTCTGAGAACTCCTGCTTTAGGC
>CACZPI010000092.1 GCA_902783005.1 uncultured Ruminococcus sp.
CTGTGACGACCGAAACACAGACCACCCATACTACCACGATGCCGCTTACCACATCGACGATGAAGCAGACGACAAGCACCACATACCCGACGACTACCAACACACAAACCACCCAGACCATAACTCAGCCGGCAACCACATCCACCACAAACACAACGACCACAGAAACCACGACTTCCAGAATGACGACCACAACAGAGACCACGACCACAACAACGCAGACGGAGACGACCTTGACCACGAGCTTTGTGACCTCCACGGAGCAGTCCACCACGGAAACCACCACACAATCCACCCCGACCGAGACCACCACGGACTCCACCTCGACTGCAACCTCCACTGAATCCACTTCGACCGAGACCACCACGGACTCCACTCCGACTGAAACCTCCACAGAATCCACTTCGACCGAAACCACCACGGAAACAACCGCTTCCACCACGGAGACCACTTCGACGGATACCGGAACGGAGCCTGCCGAGGGGCTGCTGGGTGATGTGAATGATGACGGCGAAGTCAATTCCGTGGATGCGTCTATGATCCTGGTAGCAGCGGCGCTGGCCGGCCTGGATCAGGACAACGGCCTGACACCGGAGCAGGAACGCCGGGCTGACGTAGACGGCAGCGGTAATGTCAACGCGGTCGATGCCTCCATCGTCCTTGTCTATGCATCGAATGCAGGACTTGGCGGTGATGTGAAGCTCGAGGATTTTATCCCGAAAACCACGCTCTGACCTTAACGGATCTCCCCCGTATGCAGATACGGGGGAGATGCTTTTTGTTGAAAATACGCCGTTTTGCGAAAAAACATACGAAATACCGGACAAAAGCCGTCAGGATACAGTGAAAGTGCCGAAAATGCGTGATTTTGCTTTACAAATCCGCATTCGGGTGCTATAATAGGTACGATGCAGCCGAAACAGCGCTGCATCGGCATTTTGATAACAGAACAGCTCCCCGGCACAGTGCAGGGGAGCTGTTTGAATTATCGGGGCAGCAGGATCGTGTAGACATACACGCTGCAGCCCATGAACAGGACGGCTGCGGCACCTGTCAGGAAGCGCAGGATCGCTGCCGCCCTGCCCTTTGCATGCTGCAAGGTGAGGCCGGCCAGCGCGGCGCCCGCATAAATGACCGGCGTTGCATAGCGGATGCTTTGTGTGCAGGTATGCGGATAGGCAAGGCAGAAGCCGAAATAGCTGACCAGCGGGATCAGGTAGGTCATCACCAGAATGATCCGGTGGTGAGCTGTCCCATGCTTCCCCACCAGCGCCCACACGCCTGCTGCCAGACAGAGCGCTGCCAGCGCGGCATCTGACCAGAAGAGCCATTCTCCGGCACCTGCGATGGCAGGGAACCGGTCAGTATTCAGAAATTCATCGAATACTGCGGTCTTCATCAGGGCGACCAGGGGATTGTATTCATTGTACGCCTGCCCGTACATCACATAACAGTCGTAAATGTAGGAAAACTGCGCCGGGGAGAAATCCAGCAGCCGCTTTGCTACGGGAAGATCTCCCACATACTGTGCGCTGTCTGCTGACAGCAGCGGGATGTAGGTCACCGGTACGCCCCAGCGTACCAGATTCCGGGCATACCACCAGAGCCCCAGCGGAACGCATACGCATCCGAATGCCGTGTACTGCCGCATCAGCGGGGCAGTCTCCTTTTCCCGGAGCAGCGCCGCCAGAAAGACGAATGCTGCTGCCGGAGCGCACATCCATGCCGAGAGCTTCGTGCTCATACCGAGCCCGATGGCAAGTGCCAATAGGAGAATGGTGTGCAGGCGTGGGGATTCATCCCATTTCAGTGTCAGGTACAGCGCCGTGACCATCAGCAGAATGCTGAGCATGTCATTGTTCAGGCTCCCTGCAAGAATGAGAAACGACGGATGCACCGCCAGAATCCCGAACACGACCGCAAAGATGCTCCCGCGAAGGCCGATCTTCCGGAGGATCAGCCCCATGACTGCCAATGCCGCACAGGAATAGGCAAATGGAAGGAGCTGCATGGATTCATATAATGTATCCCCACGCAGTCCCACTGCGGTCATCAGCCGCATCCACAGCGCCGCCAGTGCATGATGCAGCGGCGGATGGTAGAACTGCCAGACTGTCCGGACATCAAACTGCGGCAGACATCCCTCCCGGCAGAGAAACCGGATATAGCCTGCGTGGCCGCCCGGATCGTCAAAGTACCCGACATCATGCTGCATCTGCCAGTAGGGGAAGCGCAGGATCTGCACCAGCCGCATCAGGTATCCGGCACACCATACCAGACCACCATTCACCCCCTCACAGGGATTTTTCCCCCTCCGGATGCACCGGCAGACCGGATCCCAGAGAAGGCCAAGCGCCAGAAATGCCGGTGCTGCGAGCCTTGCACTCTTGAGAACGCTTCCTGCCGCCGGTGGGTGCAGGTGGGGGAGAAGGGGGATGGATCCCAGCACCAGAATCGCTGCGATCCAACCGATGACCCGGCCGAGGCCGCGATGCTGCGTCCTTCCGGGAAAAGCACCGTTGTCTTCAAAGGCTGCATTTTGTTTCACCACAATTCACCACCATTTTTGATTTTTGCGGGTTTAGCTGTTTCCATTATACCACATTCCAAGCACGGATGCAACAGTAAAACACGTTTTTGAAACTCCAAAAATGTTGGACGCAATTTCGGGGTTTTATGGCATTTGTTGTGCATAATGCACAAAAACGGCGGTATAGTCCACTTCAAGATTGTGCAAAAAAAGATGCGAATTCCGCTTGCATGTTTCTGCCGTAAATGGTATAATATTGATTGTAGGGTGCCGGCAAACGCTGCGCGGAAAGGGTGGTACTCCATCCCTGAATAAAAAGAAACTTCGTTCTGCTTTGCCGAACAGATCAGAATATCATGCACCCGTGTAGAGACAACCTGCATGTGACCCATGCAGACAACAAAAGAAACCATTTTTCAAAGGCAGGCAAGAGGAACAAACCGGAGGCCATGCACACACAGCATTGCAGACAGCAACGCGGGTGTAGGCCGAAAGCAAGGCTGACAACAGAAACGGCAGGTGAGGGCGGTGAACGGAACGGCCGATCAGACAAAAATGCTTACAGATGCAACCGGAACAGAGACTTTTCTTTCCGGTCAGATCAGTCTGTGCGGCTCGTTCTCACACAACCTCGATGCGAAGGGAAGAATCAATTTCCCGGCCAAGCTGCGCGAGATCATCGGAGAAAAATTCATGGTCGCGCGTGGGATCGGAAAGAAATTCCTGGCGGTGTATTCCATGGAGATGTGGATGAATGTCCAGCAGCAGCTCATGGCACAGCCGGGACAAGCCGGTGAAGCACTGATGCGCTGGATCAATGCCGGTGCAGCAGAAGTCACACCCGACAAGCAGGGACGCATCCTGATTCCCGGACCTTTGCGGGAATATGCGCAGCTGCGCAAGGATGTCCTCGTCGTCGGTGCCGGCAGAAAGGCAGAGATCTGGAATCCCGTGCTCTTCAAGGAGGAGGACGACGCATTCAATCCTGCGGATTATCCCGAGCTGCTTGACCAACTGCGTCTGTAAGATTTTTCTGTAACTATTTTTGAAAGATATTTGCACAGACGCATTATCAGGAGGCGAGTTGATGGCGATGCAGAATGATCCGGCAAAGGGAATACAGGCCAAAGATATGACCGCATCCCTCGGGTTCACGCATATCCCGGTGCTCCTTCCTGAGACGATCGACCTTCTTGGTGTGCGTTCCGACGGCATTTATGTGGACGGAACGACAGGAGGCGCAGGGCATTCCAGAGCGATCGCTTCACTTCTGGATGGTGCGCAGGGAGGCTTGCTGATCGGTCTTGATCGTGATCCGGATGCTGTGGCGGCCGCCACAGCAAGACTGGCAGGGTACCCGGCGAAGGTGGTACACTGCAATTACTCCGAAATGCGCCGCGTGCTCGATGATCTGAGCATCGGAAGCGTGGACGGGGTGCTGCTGGATCTGGGAGTTTCCTCCCACCAGCTCGATGAAGCGGAGCGCGGCTTTTCCTACAATGCCGATGCACCGCTTGATATGCGCATGAGCCAGGAGGGGTTGAGTGCGCGTGATATTGTCAATGACTGGGATGCCGGGGAGATCACCAGGATCCTGTGGGATTACGGCGAAGAGAAATTCGCCCCCCGCATTGCCGCCGCGATCATTCGTGCGCGTCAGGAGGCACCCATTGAAACGACCCTCCAGCTTGCGGATATTATCCGTGAGGCAGTACCGCAGAAGTACAGAAGGGACAAGAATCCCTGTAAGAAGAGCTTTCAGGCAATCCGCATCCGTGTGAACGCTGAGTTCGATCATCTGCGCGGCGGCCTGACAGCGGCATTTGAAAGCCTGAAGCCCGGCGGACGGCTGGCGGTCATTACCTTCCATTCCCTGGAAGACCGGATCGTCAAGCAGCAGTTCGCGCAGTGGTGCGCAGGCTGTACCTGTCCGCCGGATTTCCCGCAGTGTGTCTGCGGCAACAAGCCGAAGGGCAGACTCGTGAATCGCAAGCCGGTCACGGCAGGTGAGCAGGAGCTTGCGGAGAACCGCCGCAGCCACAGCGCCAAGCTCAGAGTGATCGAGAAGCTCTGACGCATATCACAGATTCAAGAGATAGTTCCCATGCGGATCATCTCTGGAAAGGAGCTCATGTATCCATGGCTTATTACAGATCCGGCAATACTGCCCCGGCAGAGCAGACCCCGCCGGCAGAGCAGCCGGAGTATGGGCCGGCATACGAGGCAAAGATCGAAATGAAGAAAAATACAAGTCCCAGAGCTCCTATGATCAGGATTACGCTTTCACTTATCGTTGTGTTTGCACTGCTCGGCGTGCTGATCTACAGCCGCGTGGAGCAGTTGAATCTGAACAACCAGATCACAGCCAAGCAGCATGAATATTCCGACCTGCAGGCTGATAACGTCCGGATGCAGTCCGAGATCGCGGGCAGAACGTCCAGCAAGAAGATCCAGGAATATGCAGAGGATGTTCTGAACATGCATCCCATTGATGTGTCACAGATCGAATATGTGCGGATCCAGACCGATGATGTGGTAGAGATCCCCGAGGCGGAGCAGAATCTGTTCGTCCGGGTGAAGCTCTGGTTCGATAATTTTGTAGAATATCTGCGCGGATAAGCGGCATATAGTAAATCACAAACCGCTGTCATCCGCACCCTGCGCCGGACAATCCGTCACAATATGAAACAGACAGAAAAGGAGCAGCACGCGAGTGCTTAGGTGCCGGCCGGAACCGTCCATATACAGAAAAGGCACTGCCGCAGGACGGTTCCCGGCTGCATCCGCAGACCGGGGCAAACAGAGAGGAACGATAACAGGATGACAGGCAGGCCAGCAGAAACCTGCCTGTTTCGTCATTACAACAGCCTGCTGTGCAGGCGTCTTCAATGTAGGAGATGATGAGTTGAAAACGACCGATAAGGAACCGACGACCGGTATGAATAAACGCCTGGTATGGGGTATTCTGACGCCGATGCTGCTGCTGGCAGGCAGTGTCATCACCAAGCTCGGCATGCTGACGATCAAGGATCACAAGCTCTATGCGGAAATGGCCAACAGCACCCATTTCACGAACAAGACCATTACTGCCGGACGCGGTGCGATCTATGACTGTGCCGGCAATCCGCTGGCATGGAGTGCCACTGTATATAAGGTGTATATTGACCCTGTGACCTTCCGCGAGGAGATGGATGCCATCGACGAGAAAATGAAGGCACGCCAGGAGATCCTCGACCAGGGCGGCGAGCTGAAGGAAGGCACGATTTTGATTTCCCGCGAGGATCTTGAAGCGGAGATCGTCGAGAAGCTGACCTCCACCCTGAAGATCAGCGAGGACATCGTGCTGACGGCGATGGAGAAGAATTCCCGTTATTTTGTCCTTCAGACACAGGTGGAGAAGGATGTTGCGGATGATCTGATGGATTATCTGGCCGGCTACGGCATTGAATCCATCACCACCCAGCAGGATTCCAAGCGCTATTACCCGCAGAATGAGCTGGCCGCGCAGGTGGTGGGCTTCTGCAACGGCGACAATGACGGCCAGTACGGCCTGGAAGCGTATTACAATGATTACCTTGCCGGTGTGGACGGCCGGATCACCTCGGCCAAGGATGCGCAGGGCAAGACGATGCCCTACCGCTATTCCACGACCTATCCGGCACAGGACGGCGACGATCTGTATCTGACGCTTGATTCCACACTGCAATATTCCGTCGAGAAGAACCTTGAAAAGATGTGCCAGGAATTTGAGGTGCGCAACCGTGCCTGCGGCATCATCATGAATGTGAATACCGGCGCGATCTATGCGATGGCGACCTATTCCCCCTTTGACCTGAACAATCCCTCCGAGATCTTTGATGCCTCTGTCAGTGACTATCTTGCCGGGCTTCCGGAGGAGGAATACCAGGACGCCTACATCGAAGCCCGCGAAAAACAGTGGAAGAACAAGGCTGTCACGGAGCTGTATGTACCCGGATCCGTCTTCAAGATCTTCACGGCGTCGGCTGCCATCGAGGAGAAGGCGATCGACTGGCAGAATGACGGATTTTACTGCTCCGGCGGCTATGTGATCGGTGATGAGACCATTCACTGTCATCTGAGGAGCGGCCACGGCATGCAGGCATTCTGGAAGGCGCTGTCCAATTCCTGCAACCCCGCCTTCATCGAAGTCGGCAAGCGGCTGGGCGTGCATCGGTTCTGCCATTATTTCGAGGCATTCGGCCTCGGCGAAAAGACCGGCATTGACCTGCCGGGTGAGGTTTCCAGTATCTATTACAATGAGGAAAACATGAAATTCATCGACCTGGCGACCTCGAGTTTCGGTCAGGCATCGAAACTGACACCTATCCAGATGGCAACTGGTATTTCCGCGGCGGTAAATGGAGGTTACCTCGTACAGCCTCACGTCGTGGATAAGATCGTTTCGAGCGACGGCAACATCGTCAAGACCCTCGGCACCAATGTGCGCCGTCAGGTCATTTCTGCGGAGACCTCCGCGATCATGTGCGATCTGCTCCAGCAGGTCGTAGACGACAAGTCGACCTCCAATGCGCATATCGACGGCTACAAGATCGGCGGCAAGTCGGGTACCTCCGAGAAACTCGATGAATACCCGCCTTCCAACTTGCAGTATGTTGCATCCTATGCCTGCTTTGCGCCGGCAGATGATCCGGAATTCTTGATTCTGGTCATGGCCGACGAGCCGAACCCGAATATCAATTACTACGGCTCGTATGTGGCAGCGCCCTGTGCCCGCAATATCATGCAGGATACGCTTGACCACCTGGGCTACTATCCGGAATATACCGAGGAGCAGTACCAGAATCTCGACATTTCCATTCCGCTGCTCATCAATTCCACCGTGGAGCAGGCCAAGGCAACGCTTGACGATTACGGACTGGAATACAAGATCCTCGGCGAAGGCACATCCGTCACCGGACAGTGCCCCACGACCGGATCCATGATCTCGCCGGACGGCACGGTGATCCTCTACACCGAGGAGAATTACACCGCCGAGACCGTTGAGGTGCCGGATCTGACGAATTATACCGCAGCCACCGCCAACCAGGCGTTGACGAATCTCGGCCTGAATTATGTGGCAGTCGGTGCATCGTCCGGGCGCGAGGATATTCTGGTATCGTCGCAGTCCATCGAGCCGGGCACCAAGGTCGAGATCGGCACCGTCATCAGACTGACCTATCTGGTCAATGACCAGTCGGGCTGACAGGAGGAAGCGCATGAAACTGTTTGAATTGCTGGAAAACCGCTATTCCACGAATATCGGTGATACGGAGATCACAGCCGTCACCGATGATAACCGCAAGATCACGCCCGGATGCATCTTCATCTGCGTCAAGGGCGAGAAATTCGACGGACATACCGTTGCCGCAAAGGCGATCGGGGACGGTGCTGCCGTCTGCATTTGCGAGCATGATCTGGGTCTGGGCGATCGTCAGATCGTCGTGCCGGATTCCCGCACGGAATACGGCAATCTGTGTGCCGCATGGTTCGGCCATCCCGAACGCAGAATGCGCTTTATCGGCGTGACCGGCACCAACGGCAAGACCACCATCACCAATATCATCAAATTCATCCTGACGCGCAGCGGCCATAAGGTCGGCCTGATCGGAACCATTCAGAATGAGATCGGTGACGAGGTGCTCCATACCGACAACACCACCCCCGTGACCTTCGAGCTGTTTGCACTGTATCAGAAAATGGCAGATGCCGGCTGCGATACGGTGGTGATGGAGGTCAGCTCCTTCGGACTGGTGCAGAAGCGCATCGGGCCGACGCATTTTGAAACTGCCGTGTTCACGAACCTGACCCAGGATCATCTGGATTACCACGGCACAATGGAAAACTATTATCAGGCCAAGCGGATGCTGTTTGACATCTGCGATACGGCGATCGTCAATACCGATGACGAATACGGCAAACGCCTGTATGCAGAGATCACCTGCCCGAAATACAGCTACGGCAAGGAAGGCGATTTCGCATACGATTCTTGCAGCGTCCGTGCTGACGGGACACAGTTTACACTCCACATTTCCATGGATAACATGGATACCCGGAGCTATCGTGTCGATACCCGCATGACCGGCTTTTTCAATGTCGCCAATGCGACCGCAGCCCTTGCGGTCTGCACACAGATGACGGGATCTGAAGTATCCTTTGCTGATCTGCTCGATACTCTCGGCCAATGCCCCGGCGTGCGCGGACGCTGCGAGGTCATTCCGACCGGGCGCGAATTCTCCGTCATCTGCGACTACGCCCACACCCCGGACGCCATCGAGAATATTCTGGAGAATGTCAAGCTCTACACCAAGGGCAGACTGATCTGCCTGTTCGGCTGCGGCGGCAACCGCGACAAGACCAAGCGTCCGCTCATGGCACAGGCTGCGGCGAAATATGCCGACAAGCTGATCGTGACCTCCGACAATCCCCGCGACGAGGATCCGGAGGCGATCATTGCGGATATTCTGGCCGGGCTGACCGGTACGCAGGTGCCGTATGACGTTGTGACCGACCGCCGGGAGGCGATCGCCCATGCGCTGAAGACCGCGCAGAAGGACGATGTGATCGTTCTGGCCGGAAAGGGACATGAGGATTATCAGATTTTTGCAGGCAATGTCCACACGCATTTTGATGAGCGTGAGGTCGTGGCCGAGGAGCTGGCAAAGCTCGCATAACACCGGAAATACAGGATGTAGGAGGAACCCGGAATGGAACCCATTTCACTTGACAGAATCGCAGAAAGACTGGGTACGCAGACCCCGGTACACACGGACATCACGGTGCTGAGCACCGATACCCGTGACCTGCCGGAGGGCTGTCTGTTCCTTGCGCTGCGGGGAAAGAATTTTGACGGACACGATTTCGTCGGCAAGGCCATTGAAGCCGGTGCCGTCGCTGCCGTGACCGATACACAGGTGGGGGACTATCCCTGCATAATAGCTGCCGATACCGGGCAGGCATTGCTCGATATTGCGTCGCTGTATCGTGATACATTCGATATTCCGGTTGTCGGCGTCACCGGCAGCGTGGGAAAAACCACCACCAAGGAGCTTTGCGCCTGTGTACTCTCACAGAAGTACAACACCCTGCGCACGGCCGCCAATCTCAACAACGAGATCGGATGTCCCAAGACGCTGCTTGGCCTGACAAAGGAGCACGGTGCGGCAGTCATCGAAATGGGCATGAACCATTTCGGTGAGATCTCCCGCATGAGCCGCTGCACAAAGCCGACCGTGGCGGTCATCACAAATATCGGCTTTTCCCATGTCGAGAATCTCGGCTCGCAGGAGGGCATCCTGAAGGCCAAGCTCGAAATGCTCGAGGGCATGGCGGAGGATGCACCGCTTGTCACCAGCGCGGATGACAAGCTGCTTGCGCCGCTGAAAAATACGCTGACCCGTCCGGTCTACACATTCTCCACCCAGGGCAATCCTGCCGATGTATCGGCCGAGGAGATCAAGGAGGAGAACGGCGTGACCACCTTCACCATTGTTCATGGTGAAGAGCGCCTGCTTGCAGTCCTGCCGGCAGTGGGTGAGCACAATGTCAAGAATGCGCTTGCCGCCTATCTGGTCGGAAAGCTCTGCGGCATGGAGGATCAGGAGATCCTGGTCGGCCTGGCTGATTACGAGCCGACCGGCAACCGCCAGAATATCAAGGAGCGGAATGGACAGACTGTGATTGCAGACTGCTACAATGCAAGCCCCGATTCCATGCGTGCGGCACTCGGCGTACTGGCAAGCCTGCCGTGCGAGGGCAGACGCATTGCCGTGCTCGGTGATATGCTCGAGCTGGGTGAAATGAGCCGGGAGCTGCATGAGCGCGTCGGACAGATGGTCACGGATGCCGGGATCGACCTGCTTTTGTGCTACGGCGAGGCATCGCAGGCCATTGCGGACACAGCAGATGTGCCCGCCTACCATACGAATGACAAGGTCGCACTCACCGAACACCTGCGGGAGACTGCCAAGGCCGGTGACTGCGTGCTGTTCAAGGGAAGCCACGGAATGCATCTCGAGGAAGTCATCGAGGCGATCTACGGGGCAGTCTGATGCCGGTCTGGCTGCAGCTTGCCGCGGCGCTGCTCGCAGGACTGGCAGCGGGCATCATGGGGAAGGCTTTCATTCCGTTTCTGCGCCGCGCCCGCTGGTGTGAGCCGCTGACAAAGAAGCAGGAAGATGAGGAGGCCTCCGGCGAGCAGCTTCGCCCGAATCTGGGCGGGGTGCTGCTGTGCTTCGGGATCCTGGCGGGCATCTCGCTGGGATTCGCCCTGTTTCAGACCGCTGTCCGCACGGAGCTCCCGGAAAAGGAATACCTTGCCGGACAGAAGCAGCTTTTGCTGCTGCTCGGGCAGGGAGGAATCCTGGCACTGGGCGGCTTCATTGTGGATGTTCTGCGGATCCGGCGGCGTCTGCTATATAAGGTACCGCTCTGGATGCAGGGGCTTGCCGTCTATCTGGTGACGCTCGGCATGCAGACGGCGCTGCAGGAGGAGCCCTCGCTGCTCCGGACACTGTATGTGGCAGTCTGCTGGATGCTGATGCAGGGAATGGAAGAAACCGACGGCGGGATGCTTGCAGTGGGAACGGTGCAGCTGTTGTGCATTGCCGTTCTGATGCTGGCAGGCATGCTGTATCTGCCGGCGCTGTATGCGCTGGTATGTGCGGGGGCATGCATGGGATGCATGGTCTGGTGCCTGCATCCGGCGAAATGCCGCTTCGGGAGTACAGGCAGCTTTCTGCTGGGCGGCACGGTGCCGCTGCTTCTGCTGATGACACAGGAATGGCAGGCATGTGTGCTGCTGATGGCAGTGTGCCTGGTGAATGCGCTGCCCCGGCTGCTGCGCAGGCCTTCGCTTGACGGAAGCCTTGCGGAGAGCGGGATGCAGCCGCTCGGACGTATTGCCGTATTTGCCGGCGCGGCGGCCGTAACCGGTGCCGTGACGCTGCTGGCAGTGCATTGAATTCGGAAACCTCACAAGGGAGGGTGTGCATGAAACACAAACAGAAGGAACCCAAGCCAAAAAAGCAGCGGATGCATGTCCGCGTCGGCGGCACGAATCTGGCATTTACGCTGACGATCCTGATTTTGCTGGGCATGGGCATCGTGATGATGTTCTCGGCCAGCTACGCCATTGCGATCAATGAGGGCAAGGACGGATATTATTACGCGCTGCGCCAGGCAGTCTTTGCCGGCGTGGGACTGATCGCCATGATCGGAATGTCCTTTTTCGACTATCACCAGTTCCAGAGGCGCGGCGTGGCATTGCTGCTGTACCTCGGCAGCATTGTACTGCTGATTCTGGTCTATATCATCGGTACCGACCTCGGCACCGGATGTAAACGATGGATACGATTGCCGTTTACGACATTCCAGCCGTCAGAGCTGGCGAAATTCGCCATCGTGATCCTCTTCGCATTCCTCATCAACCAGAATTTTGACCGGATGAAGAAGGCGACCGTCGGCACCATTCCGTTTGCGCTGCTGCTTGGTGCGGTCGTGGCACTGGTTCTGCCGGAGCCGCATCTGTCCTGCTCCATCCTGATCTGCCTGATCGGCGTTACGCTGATGTTCGTCGGCGGTGCCAGATGGTGGCATATCACGATCGTCGGCCTGATCGGCGCTGCGGTCATGGGTCTGTTCCTGCTCTACCTCATCAAGGTCAAGGGCGTCGGCTACTTTGAGACCCGTATCGACAACTGGCTCGATCCGTTCAACAGCACCGACGAAAAGGGAAGCTGGCAGACCCGCCAGTCTCTCATTGCCATCGGCTCGGGCGGCCTGTTCGGACTCGGCCTGGGCGAATCCCGTCAGAAATATATCTACCTCCCCGAGGCGGAGAATGACTTTGTCTTCTCCATCGTCTGTGAGGAGCTGGGACTTGCCGGCGCGATCATGATTATCCTGCTGTTCGTGCTGCTGGTCGCACAGGGCTTTTCCATTGCAGCGCACTGCAAGGATCGCTTCGGCATGCTGATCGCGATCGGCTTTACGCTGCAGATCGGATTGCAGGCCTTTATCAATATCGGTGTTGTCAGCGGCCTGCTGCCGAATACCGGTATCAGTCTGCCGTTCTTCAGCTACGGCGGTACGGCACTCATCATGCAGCTTGCGGAAATGGGCATCGTTCTGAATATCTCCCGTCCGCGTGAGATCGTCGAGCCTGTGCGTTCCGTGCGCAAGGCAGAGCCGGAGCAGGCATAAGAAGGGGGATCCTGAATGAAAGTATTACTTGCAGGCGGCGGCACCGGCGGGCATATCAATCCCGCGCTTGCCATTGCCGCGATCATCCGGCAGCATCGTCCGGATACGGAATTCCTGTTTGCGGGAACGCCGAACCATATGGAGGCAAAGCTCATTCCGCAGGCAGGCTACAAGATCGAATTTATCAAGGTCGAAGGGTTCCAGCGCAGCTTTACCCCTGAGAACATCGGCCGGAATATCAAGGCCGTCTGGTACCTGGCATGGTCGGGTGCGCGGGCCAAGCAGATCATCCGGGAATTCCAGCCGGACATTGCCATCGGCACCGGCGGCTATGTGGCAGGCCCCGTCATCCGCATGGCAGCGCGAATGGGCATTCCGACGGCGATCCATGAGCAGAATGCCTACCCCGGCGTGACCAACAAGCTCCTTGCCAAGGAGGTCAGCCATGTGATGCTGACTGTGGAGGATGCGCTGAAATATTTCGAGCCGGGAATCAAGTACACTGTCACCGGCCTGCCCGTCCGTGAGGAGCTGCTGCACAAAAACAAGGCAGATGCCCGCCGAGAGCTGGGCTTTGACGATGCCTTCACCATTCTGTCCTTCGGCGGCAGCCTTGGTGCGGGTGCCATCAACGAGACTATGGCCGAGGTGCTGCGGTGGCACACCTCCAAGGGACTGCCGGTCAACCACATCCACGGCTACGGCGGCATGGGACGCGATACCTTCCCGCAGAAGATGCAGGAGTACGGCATTCCCATGAAGAACGACCGCATCCGCATCACTGAATACATCAATGACATGGACACCTGCATGGCAGCCGCCGATCTGGTTGTCTGCCGCTCCGGCGCGAATGCGCTTGCAGAGCTTGAAGCAATGGGCAAGCCGTCCATTCTGATCCCGTCCCCGATCGTGGCCGGCAATCACCAGTATCACAATGCGATGGTGCTTGGCAATGCCGGTGCCGCGCAGGTCATTGAGCAGAAGAATGTCACGAATGAGGATATGATCTCCCGCGTCGAGGCGCTGTACAACGATCCCGACAAGCTCCGGAGCATGGCACAGAATGCGGCTTCGCTTGCGGTGCGGGATACGGAGGAGCGTATCTGGAGCGTGATCGAACAGCTCATTCCCAAGGCATAATCACCAAGCGTCCGCCCCTTTCATACTATGCAGAGGAAAGGAGTGGGACGTATGCAGAAATTCGTCATTCAGGGCGGCCGGCGGCTGACCGGGGAGATCCGCGTGCAGGGCGCAAAGAACAGTGCCCTCCCGATCCTCGCAGCCGCACTCCTCTGCAAGGGGGAGAGCTGCCTGGAAAACTGCCCGCGCTTATCGGATGTGTTTGCAGCCTGCCGCATCCTGACCGGACTTGGATGCCGCTGCCGGATCGACGGGGAGACCGTCACTGTCCGGGCGGATCCGACAGAAACCGCCATTCCGGAGGCGCTGATGCAGGAGATGCGCTCGTCAATCATCTTCCTGGGTGCGGCGCTCGGCAGGATGGGGGCATGCACCCTCGGTTATCCGGGCGGATGCGAACTCGGCCCCCGGCCGATCGACCTGCATCTGGCGGGTCTGCGCAGAATGGGTGCCCGCATCACCGAGGAAAACGGCTGCCTGCACTGTACCGCACCCGGCGGGCTGCACGGTGCCAGGATCCATTTGCAGTTTCCTTCGGTGGGCGCGACCGAAAACCTGCTGCTTGCAGCAGTAACGGCAAAGGGGGAAACGATACTCACCAATGCCGCCCGCGAACCGGAAATTGCAGATCTTGCCGCGTATCTGAACCGATGCGGCGCGTGCATTGAAGGGGCAGGCTGTTCCACAGTGCGGGTGCAGGGCGTCGGGGAGCTGACCGGTTGTACATACCGGATCATGCCCGACCGGATCGCAGCGGCAACATGGCTTGCGGCTGCGGCAGTCACGGGCGGGGAGCTCTGCCTGCGGGATGCAGATGCGCAGAGCCTGGAAAGCTTTCTGGATGTACTCGATCAGATGCACTGCCGGTGCATCCGCATGGATGACCGTATCTGCATTGCGGCTGCAAGGCCGCTTCGTGCGGTGCGGTACCTGAAAACAATGCCGTACCCGGGATTCCCGACCGATGCGCAGGCGATCGTGACCGCGCCGCTTTGCATCGCAGACGGCACCTCGGTGGTGGAGGAATCCATCTTCGAGAATCGCTTCCGCCACACTGATGCCCTCGTGAAGATGGGGGCGGACATCCGCATTGCCGGACGCGCTGCGGTGATCCGCGGTGTTCCGGGGCTACATGGGGCGCAGGTCTGCGCGACCGACCTGCGCGGCGGCGCCGCAATGCTGATCGCAGCCCTTGGCGCACAGGGCGAGACTGTGCTGACAGGATTGCAGCATATTGACCGCGGATACGACAGCCCGGAGCATGTGCTCCGCAGCGTAGGCGCCGGGATCCGCAGAGAATAGACACAAGGAACAAGGCAGGGGAACGCTCCTGCTGCCGGAAAAGGATGGTACACCGTGAGAGATGTAGAGAAAACCAGTCTTCAGCATGAAACCAATTCCCGCCGCACCCGCCGCCGCAGACGGGGGAGGACGCTGTATATACTGATGATCGTCGTGCTGGCTGTGGCAGCAATTGTCACGCTTTCCCTGACGGTGCTGTTCAATATCCAGACCATCCGCGTGACGGGCTATGCCGATAATTACCGTGCCGAGGATATTGTGGCGGCGACCGGCATCGAGGTCGGTGACAATATGTTCCGGCTCGATACCGAGGTCGCCCGCCAGCGTGCCCTCGATTCCCTGATCTATGTCGAGAGCATCGAGATCGACCGGCAGTTCCCGAACACCGTTGAGATCCAGGTGCAGAAATGCACACCGGCTTATAATGTGGTCTATGAATTCGGCACCCTTGTCGTCAGCGAGCACGGCAAGATCCTGGAGGATACGATGTACCCGCCGGAGGGGCTGGTCAAGATCACCGGCTACACCCCGATGGAAACGACCCCCGGCAAGCAGATCGCCGCAGAGGAGGAGCGCTATGACAAGGTGTTCGATGCATTCCGCGAGCTGATCTACCAGGGCGGCCTGGGTGCGCCGATCGTGGCGGTGGATATGTCGGATTTCAATGACATCATGGTCAATTTCGACAACCGCATCACGTTTGACATGGGCAACTGGAGCGAGATCGGCTACAAGATCAATTTTGCAGAGCAGGTCATTGCCGAGCAGCCCGCCGACAAGGAGGGCTACATCATCATGGTCGGCACGAACCAGTGCTCATTCCGCAACAAGGCCGATTATGAGGCCACGCGCCGTGCTGTCAAGGCTGCTGCCGAGCCGACAGATCCGACCGATGAAAGCAGTGAGACAGATGAGGACGGCGAGGACGAAACCACTGAGGCACCGGAAGATGAAGGCGCGGATCCGGATGAAAATTTGGATGATTAGAATAAATTTCCACCTGATTTTTGTTGATTCTGCTCAAAATGAATCTTGACGAATTATCAAAAAAGTTGAAAATCAACTAATTTTCAAAAGGGTATTGAAAAATCGGACAGGATATGCTAAAATAGTAATGTCTCAAAATAGGTAAGGTATGCACATCGGAAGATGTGCGGGAAAACAGAACAAATCAGACAAATCAGAATGAGACCGGAGGCCACGTTTCGACAGAATCCGCAGAGGCATTCTGCGGGAATTGATATTGGCAGCAGCTCCGGCGAGAATCAGGTTCCGGAATTCCAAACAGGGATCAATCAGGAGGAAATTACAATGACGGACTTCATTTACGAGGAAGCATTTGAACCCGATGTCAACATCAAGGTCATCGGTGTCGGCGGCGGCGGCGGCAACGCCCTGAACTGCATGGTCGATTCCGATGTCAGCGATATTGAATATGTGGCCATCAACACCGATGCCAAGGCACTGAAGAATTCCAAGGCTGCCACCCGTATCCAGATCGGCGCCAAGGAGACCAAGGGCCGCGGTGCCGGCAACAAGCCGGAGATCGGCAAGAAGAGCGCCGAGGAGAACATCGACGAGATCGAGAATGCACTCAAGGGTGCAGACATGGTCTTCATTACTGCCGGCATGGGCGGCGGCACCGGTACGGGCGCAGCTCCGGTCGTTGCCAAGACCGCGCAGGAGATGGGCATTCTGACCGTTGCGGTTGTCACCAAGCCTTTCGCATTCGAGCGCGAGCAGAAGATGGTACAGGCTGAGTCCGGTATCAACGAGCTGAAGAAATATGTCGATTCCCTGATCGTCATTCCGAACGAGCGCCTGCTGGTCGGCCTGGACAAGCCGCTGACCATGAAGGAATCTTTCGCACGCTCTGACGATGTTCTGAAGATCGGTGTCAAGAGCATTGCCGACCTGATCGTTGAGGAAGGCTACATCAACCTCGACTTTGCCGATGTTTCCACCACCATGAAGGGCGCAGGCTACGCACACATGGCAATGGGCAGAGCACAGGGCAAGGACAAGGCTACCGAGGCTGCCAAGGCTGTTATCTCCAGCCCGCTGCTTGAAACCTCCATCGCCGGTGCAAGACGCCTGCTTATCAATATTGCGATGTCTGAGGATACGCTTGCTTCCGATGTGGATACAGCTTCCAAGATGATCACCGAGGCAGCAGCTCCGGATGTACAGTTCATCTTCGGTGCTGCCTTCAAGGAGGACATGCAGGACGAGATGGCGATTACCGTCATTGCTGCGGATTTTGCTGACAGCAACGCACCTGCAAGAACCGCTGCTCCGGCAGCTCCCGCTGTGGAAGAGACACCGGCTCTCCCGCCTTCTCCGACTGAGGAGCCGATTCCGATCGACAATCCGCTGCTGGACGACAAGATGGATTACGGCGAGCCCGCTGCACCTGCCCGTCAGGTGACCAACGATATTGATATGGACGATATTTTCTCCATTCTTGGGAATAATTGATTGTTTCAGAAAATACGGCAATTGTCCTGCTGACCAATGGTCAGCAGGATTTTTTGCACATTTTGTTTAATCTGCACAAAAATCTGGATTTGAATTCTACGGCAAGTCTATTGCAACGAGTAAAAAAATGTGGTATAATAACAATAAATAATGTTACCAGATGCGGGATGGCTGTACATATATGCGCACCTGCTCTGTGAAAAGGAGAGATACACTATGGCAGATATTCCGTCCGGAGTACTCAAGCCCGCGAAGTTCGGCGGCCTTGAAAAGGAATCCGTAATGACCTACCTCGATGAGCTGAATACCAAGATCGACGATCTTGAGAAGCAGCTTGCCGAGCGTGAAGAGGCAGGCGGCGCACAGGAGTCCAACCTGATCAAGGAGTACAGACGCGATCTGGAAGAAGCTGAAAAGCGTGCATCCGAGGCGCAGAAGGCAGCCGACGAAGCCGCCGGACAGCTCCAGTCCGCCAATGACAAGGCTGCACAGCTTGCCCAGGCGCTCAAGTCCGAGCGTGACGGCAGAGCAGCCGATGCACAGCAGATGAAGCAGCTTCTCCAGCAGGCACAGGCCAAGGCCAACAGTGTCGATGAGGGCAAAATGCGCGAATATCAGCAGGAGATCGTTGCACTCAAGGGTGAGATCAGCGAGCTGACCGCAGAAAACACCGAGCTGAAGAAGACCGCAAATGCAAGCGGAGAGGCACTCAATGCTTCTGTTGAGGAGCTTGAAAAGAAGCTGTCCAAGCAGGAGGATAAGGCCAAGGAGGCTGAGGAATCCCTCGAAGCTGCCAATACACAGCTTGCTACCGTTTCGGCAGAGCTCAGCTCTATCCAGGCAGAGATGTTTGCCAAGGATTCTCAGCTTGAGGATCTCAAGAAGCAGGTCGAGGAGCTTGAAGCCGAGAAGGCTGAGCTGGAGGCGAAGGCTTCCGAGGTAACGGCATTTGCACCGCAGTTCGATATGAGTGCGCTGTATGCAGAGGCGCAGAAGAATGCCAACCAGCTTGTTGTTACTGCCAAGACCACAGCGGATAAGATGACCAAGGATGCCGAAACCAAGGCAAAGCAGACTGTCGAGGAAGCGGATGCCAAGGCGAAGCAGACCATTGAAGATGCTGATGCACAGGCCAAGAAGACCATCGAGGATGCTGATGCACAGGCAAAGAAGACCATTGACGATGCCAATGCCGAGGCTGAGGAGACCCGCAGAGAAGCTGATGAGCGCCTCGAGACCGCAACTGAGGAGGCCGAGGAGATCCTTGGCAATGCAGAGACGAAGGCACAGGAGGATGCAGAACGCATCACCAAGGATGCCAAGGAGCAGGAGGCTCGCGTCCGTGAGCTGACCGTGACCATCCGTTCGATGCTCCTGAGTGAGATCGAGGGCTTTGAGAAGAGCGTCAAGAGCGCTTCCGACTTCATGAAGCAGGCTGCTTCTACCATGGAGCAGAAGATCGGCGATACCTCCAGACTGATCGACGATGCCCGCTCGGCCGTGGATGAGAATGCCAAGGTTGAGGATATGCGCATGGATGCGATCATGAACGCACCGGCTCCGGAGGCTGCTCCTGAGAGGAAGCCGGCTCCGAAGGGCGCAAGCAAGGACAATTTTGCAAGCTCGATGCTGGATGATTTTGATGCCATGCCCAATGCCGAGGATGCCCTTGGCACAGTCGATACGGCAGCCGAGAAGGCACCGAAGTCCTTCAAGTTTGATATGAGCGAGCTGATCAAGGATGCCGAGGCATCTGTGACAGACGAATAATCCCAAAACGATTCTGAGGTGAGTGCTATGCCGGAGATCCGGCGTATCCGGACAGAGGAGCTGAAGACAGCGGATCTGCGCATCGGTGACAAGATTCTGCTGTCCGGCACCGTTTATACCGCGCGTGATGCTGCACACAAGCGCATTGCAGCCATGCTGGATGCCGGCGAGGAACCGCCGTTTCCGCTGGAAGGGGCTGTGATCTATTATGCAGGCCCGACCCCCGCACCGCCCGGGAAGCCGATCGGTTCGTGCGGCCCGACAACCTCGGGACGCATGGATCCGTATGCCCCGCGGCTGCTGGATCTGGGACTTGCAGGCATGATCGGCAAGGGCGAACGCGCAAAGCCGGTACAGGATGCCATTGTTCGCAACGGCGCTGTCTATCTGTGCGCTGTCGGCGGTGCAGGTGCATTGGCTGCACGCTGCATCAAATCCCTGGAGGTCATTGCCTTCGAGGATCTTGGCTGTGAATCGGTCAAGCGACTGGAGATCGAGGATTTTCCGCTTGTCGTCTGCAATGACGCACACGGCGGGGATCTTTTCTCGCAGGGCAGGGCGGAATACTGTCATGTCTGACAGAGCGGATCCGATTTCCGATGAAGCGCTGGCTGCTGCGGCACGCACAAGCGCGGAGGCACAGAGTGAGCTCATCAGCCGGTATTTTGCGTTGATCCGGTATCATGCTGCCCGTTTTGCCGCGGGTACACCGTTCGGCGCCGATATTGACGACTATGTGCAGGAGGGGCTGATCGCCCTGATCCATGCCGTTTCCGAATACAGACCGGAGGAGGGGAAACGCTTCTCCGCGTTTGTACAAAGCTGCATCATCAACCGGATGCTCGATCTGGTACGCCGGGAGCAGCGCAATGCCTCCCCTGTGGAGGATCTGCTGCAGCATCTTGAGCAGCAGGGCGAGCTGGTCGATCCGGATACCCCTGAGAGCGTGCTTCTGGAGAAGGAGCGCTATGAGGATTGCCGCATGCGTGTGATGGCATTGCTATCGGAACGCGAATGGGAGATCCTGCAATGCAGCCTCGACGGCATGCGCTATCAGGAGATCGCGCAGCATCTTGGCACGACCGTCAAGGCGGTTGACAGTGCCATGCAGCGGATCCGCAGAAAAATGCGGGCCGTGCGAAGTACGGATTACTTCGATTCTTAAATTTGGTCGCAGGCTTTTGAAATCCAAGAGCTTCCGATATATAGGGCTTGTAGCTTAACAAGAGCGTTGTTCATCAATTCATGGCGATATTCCAACAAATATCCGGTCAAGAAGCAGTGTCCAAAGGTGACGGTTTCACTCCGTCCGTAGTCCTGACAAGCTGTGCATTTCATGCACAAATCTCTATCAACCCAAAGTGAGGTAAAGTATCATGTACGAAGACAAGACATTAGTTTGCAAGGACTGCGGTAACGAGTTCGTATTCACAGCAGGCGAGCAGGAGTTCTACGCAGAAAAGGGATTCGAGCACGAGCCCCAGAGATGCAAGGACTGCCGCAATGCCAGAAAGAACAAGACCACCAAGGAAATGTTCACTGCCGTATGTGCAGGCTGCGGCGGCGAGGCTCGCGTTCCGTTCCAGCCCCGCGAGGACAGACCGGTTTACTGCAGCGAGTGCTTCGCAAAGCAGAGACAGGGCTATTGATCCATCTATGAATTTCATGCAGGAACACGGCGCATGCCGTGTTCCTGTGCATCTGTACCGGAGGTAAGATATGGTAGTCACAAAGGATACCGTCATCGGTAACATTCTTGACGAGAATCTGGAGGCAGCAGCACCGCTGTTCCTCGGAATCGGCATGCATTGCCTCGGATGCCCTGCATCCCGCGGCGAGACCATCGAGGAAGCCTGCCAGGTTCATGGCGTCAATGCCGATGAGCTGGTGGAAGAGCTGAACAAGGTTCTGAACAAGTGATTGGTGGGGCTGTGAGCGATCGCAGCCCTTTTGTAATAGGAGGAGCTTATGCAGAATGCCAGACTGCTTGCCTGCGCCCGGTTTGTCCGTCCCGGGGCGCATGTGTGTGATGTGGGGACGGATCATGCGCAGCTTCCGGTGTATCTCCTGGAGCAGGGAATTGCGCAGGAGGTCATTGCCTCTGACATCGGGGAAGGCCCCCTGCAATCCGCAGAGCGCACCATCGCACAGCACGGCCTGACCGGGCGGATCCGGACGATCCTGTCCGACGGTCTTGCCAATGTCCCGCCGGAAGGGCTGACCGATATTATCATTGCCGGAATGGGCGGGGAGACCATGGTGCATATTCTGGCGGACTGTCCGTTCAGCCTTGCGGAGCGCCGCCTGATCCTGCAACCCATGAGCAAGGCGGAAATTCTGCAGGAATGGCTGCTGCGGTCAGGCTTTGCCATCCGTGAGGAGGTATGTGTGCCGGACGGAAAATTCCTGTATGCCGTGCTGTATGCGGAATATACCGGCATACCTGCCGTTCCCGCGCCGGCGGAGATCTGGTTCGGCGCCATGGATCTGCATGAGGAAAATGCCCGTGCCTATGCAGTCCGGCAGCAGAACCGTCTCGAACGCCGCCTGTCCAGCATCCGTGAAGCAGGGCAGGAGGATGCCGCCCTTGCCGAAGCCGTGGAAGCCCTGAACCGAAGATTGGAGGAAACCGCATGATTACCGCTGGACAGATCTATGCATGCATCGACCGCATTGCACCGTTTGCAACACAGGAAAAATGGGACAATTCCGGCCTTCTGGTCGGTGCTCCGGGGGATGCGGTGACAGGCGTCCTGGTTTCACTGGACATTTCCCCGGCGGCTGTACAGGAGGCTGCAAGGCTTGGGTGCGATCTGATCGTGTCGCATCACCCGGTCATTTTCTTGCCGCTGCATACGCTCGATTCCCGCAGCATTCCCTATCAGCTTGCCCGCCGCGGCATGGTTGCCGTCTGCTGCCATACGCCGCTTGACATGGCGCCGGGGGGAATCAATGACATTCTCGCCGGAAAGCTATCTGCGGTTCTCCCCGTGCAGGATACCGGTGAGCGCGAGACCCTTTGCGGCAGCGAGGGACGCATTCTCACGCTGTCTGCCGCATGCACCGTGCAGGAAATCGCTGCTGCTGCCAAAAAAGCACTCGGCATTCCGCATGTGCGCTACACAATGGACAGATCCGTGCAGCGGCTCGGGCTGTGCTCCGGCTCCGGTGCCTCCATGCTTGAGGATGTGGAAGGTGCCTGTGACTGTCTGCTGACCGGCGACATTAAGCACGATCGCTGGTACAAGGCGCAGGAGCTTGGAATCGGCCTGATCGACTGCGGGCATTACCATACCGAGGTGATCGCAGTGCAATACCTGGCGCGGGTGCTGCGGGAAGCATTCCCGGGACTGCCGGTCACGGCATTTGAGGAGGGGGATCCCGTTGCTTATGCGTGAATCTGTCTGGATGTGTCCGGTCTGCGGCGGAGATCTTGAATGGAATGACAGATCCCTTTGCTGCGGGAAGAAGCATTGCTTCGATGCCGCAAGGAGCGGGTATGTCCACCTGCTCCCGGCAAGCCGGATGCATGCAAAGCTCCCCGGGGATGATCCGGAAATGGTACGCGCCCGCAGACGCTTCCTGCAAAAGGAGTATTATGCACATCTGCGCCAGGCTTTGACAGACGCGCTGCACGAAGCGCTGCCCGGCGGCGGCGTTCTTCTGGATGCCGGATGCGGGGAGGGCTATTATACAGCCGGGATCCGCGCCGCACTTGACCTGAAGGCCTACGGCGTGGATATTTCCAAGACGGCTGCCGATCTGGCGGCGCGTGCGGACAAGGAGTCGCAGTACGCGGTGGGAAGTGTTTTCCATCTGCCGGTGCGGGACGGGGCATGCGATGCAGTCATGAGCGTATTTGCCCCGTACTGCGGAGAGGAATTCCAGAGGGTGCTGCGTCCGGGCGGCTTTTTCGTCATGGCGATCCCGGCAGCCCGGCATCTCTGGGAGCTCAAATCCGCTGTGTATGACCATCCCTATGAGAATGAGGTCAAGGACTATGCACTGGAAGGTTTCCGGTTCCTGCGGTGCATTCCGGCGGAAAAGATGCTGCATCTGCCTTCGCAGGAGGACATTGCGGATCTGTTTGCCATGACGCCCTATGCCTACCGCACGGGAGCGCAGGAAAAGGAACGTCTTGCTGCATTGGAAAAGCTCGATACCCGTGCCGAATTTGAAGTGCTGGTGTATGCACGGGAGGCGTGATGGATAAGGTATGGTGCCTGCTGACCGGGGTGATGCTGCTGCTGCTGGGACGGTGCAGCGTGGATCTTCCCAATCCCCCGGTGCAGGACGATGACTGGATGCACGGCACGCAAAGCGCGGTATTCCGCCCGGAAGCCGCCCCTCCCATGCCGGAGAAGGTGCCGTATGTCTTTGAGACAGTGGATCCGGAGGAGTGGCGGACAGGCTCGGCAGAGGTGCCGGGCGGGTTTGCTTTTTATTGTCCGGTGAAGGAACGCGAGGGACAAAATCTGGGCGACTGGGCGCTGACCCTCGGGCAGATCTGGACGATCTTCGGCGAGCCCGCGGATCCGGAGTGGTATGAGGATTATTTCTGCTATTTCGTCACGGCAGAGGATGCACAGGGACATGTGTATTATTTCCAGCTCTATCAGGGCAGCGGCGGCCCTTCGGTCTGTGCCCCGGTGCAGGATACAGAGGAATATGCACAGGCGGCACAGATGCTTTGTGCGGTGATCTGTGCGGCGGCACCGGCGGATTATACCTGGGATCCGGGCAGGGGCGAGAGCGAGGATTTTGACTGGGCTGTGCGTTATTCATGCAGGGATGGTCACGCATTGGCAGAATACTGAGCGGAATGCCGGAATGTTTACAAAATCAGCATTGCATCCGGCGCAGGGGTGTGCTATAATAAAGCTGTACACATATTGCGTAAAGGAGCATGAACACCATGAGAAAAACCAAGATCGTATGCACCATCGGCCCTGCTACTGACAATGATGATGTCCTGCGCGAAATGATGCGTGCGGGCATGAATGTAGCCCGTTTCAATTTCTCCCACGGTTCCTATGAGGATCACAGACGCCGCTATGAGCAGGTGGTTCGTCTGCGTGAGGAGCTCGGCCTTCCGGTCGCCACCTTGCTTGATACCAAGGGGCCGGAGGTTCGCCTGCGCGAATTTGCCGGCAATAAGCCCGTACAGATTGCCGACGGCGATACCTATACCCTGACCACCAAGGATGTCCCCTGCACCGCCGAGATCGGCAGCGTGACCTTTGAACGGCTCCCACAGGATGTGACGCCGGGAACGCGCATTCTCATCAATGACGGTGCCGTGGAGCTGATTGCCGAGAAGATCACCCGCACGGATATTGTCTGCAAGGTCATTCACGGCGGCACCCTCTCGGATCACAAGGGCATCAATGTCCCCGGCGTGCGCCTGACCATGCCGTACCTGTCGGATGCGGACATGAGCGATCTGGAATTCGGTGCGAAGATGGGGTATGATTTCATTGCCGCCAGCTTTGTGCGCACGGCAGCGGATATTATCTATCTGCGGCGCTTCACGGAATCGCTCGGCTGGTTCGATGTGCGCATCATTGCCAAGATCGAGAATACCGACGGCGTGGAAAATATTGACGAGATCCTCGAAGCGGCTGACGGCATCATGGTTGCCCGCGGTGACATGGGCGTGGAAATTCCCTTTGAACAGATCCCCGCGATCCAGAAGCAGCTCATCCAGAAGGGCTACAACGCCGGCAAGCAGGTGGTCACTGCAACGCAGATGCTTGAATCCATGATCTCCAATCCCCGCCCGACCCGTGCGGAGATCACCGATGTTGCCAATGCGATCTATGACGGCACCAGCGCGATCATGCTCTCCGGCGAGACGGCAGCGGGCAAATACCCGGTGGAAGCCGTGCGCACCATGCAGCTCATTGCTTCGACGACCGAGAGCGATATTGATTACCGGCATGAATTTGAGAGCCGCGAGGAGGACGGCAATGCGAGCGTTGCCCTGGGCATTGCACATGCGGCCGTTACAACGGCGCATGACCTGGGTGCAAAGGCGATCATTGCAGTCACCAAGCGCGGCCAGACGGCGCGTCTGATCTCGAAATTCCGGCCGGCAGTTCCGATTCTCGGCTGCACGACGGACGAGATGAACCAGCGCCGGATGAATCTGAGCTGGGGCGTGACGCCGTATGTCATTGACGAGGTCAATGATACCGATTCCCTCTTTGCCAAGGCTGTGGAAGCAGCGAAGGCACAGGGACTTGTGGAAACGGATGATCTTGTCGTCATTACCGCCGGTGTGCCGCTGGGCATTTCAGGCATGACGAACCTGATGAAGGTGGAGATCGTCAAGTAAGCGCTGAAGGGCTGCGGGAACATTCCGCAGCCCTTGTTTCCTGTCCTGTGTTACATTTTCACACCCCAGAGCGAGTATAAAGGTGAAGACCGGACTTCAGGAAGGATGGATGTACTATGACCGATGCGGAATACCGTGCGCTGCTGCGGCAGGATCCGAATGCGGCACACAGGGCGCTGTTTGATGCGTACTGCGGCTATGTGTATGCGATCGTGTACCGGCGGCTGCATGCGGTGGCGGGTGCCCGGGATATTGAGGAATGTGTCAGCGATGTATTCGCGGATGTGTATTTCTCGTACCATGCACAGTCGCCGCATGCCGGGGATCTGCGCGGTTTCATCGGCGCGGTCGCAGGCAGGCGGGCGGTCGATACCTACCGGCGCTGTGCCCGCGTGCAAAGCCGCAGCATTCCGATGGAGACACTTGCAGAGCAGGCATCCGGGGAGAATATTCCTGCGCAGGCCGAGGCCGCAGAACGCAGCCGGATCCTCCTGGAATGCATCGAAGCACTCGGAGAGCCGGATGCGTCCATCGTGTTGCAGCGGTACTATTACGGCATTCCGGTAGCGGACATTGCCGCCGCATGGAAGCTGACGCCTGCTGCCGTGCGGATGCGCTGCAGCCGGGCGATGAAACGCCTGAGAACTGCCCTTGCAGACAGGGGCATCACCGGAACGGAGGGGTGATTATGCAGAAGCTATTTGAAGAGCTGCGGCTCCCGGAGGATCGTGCCGATTCACTGATCCCGGAGCAGATGCGCGAGCGCATGTTTGCACGCAGCGAAGAGAAATACGAAGCGCTCCGGGACGATTTGCAGCCGGACGGCGAAACACAGACATTTACCGCCATTGAGGTGCGCCCGCGGCGGCTGCACAGGGCATGCATCGGGCTTGCTGCCTGTGCGGTGCTGGCTGCGGGCATCGGCGGCATCTGGATGCTGCGCTCCCATGCCCCGGAGAATCTCCTTGCACCGGGGGAGACTGTGCAGACAGAAGGGTGCTACGATCTTCCGGAGGGAGCAGTCTTCCCGCTTGCACAGGGGACAGCACTGTTCTTTGCGGATGAAGCCCATGCACCGGCCTATTACCGCATTTCCAGCGAGCGGCAGACGGCCTTCATCGACTATATCAGCAGCGTTCCCATCGAGTATCTTCCAAATGACGGGAGCCTTGCTGTCATGGCAGGCGGTGACCGGTTCCGGATGTATCTGGAAACGGGCGGCGTGAAGAGCACCGTGACCTTCTGGGAGAACGGCAAGATCGTTCAGAGCTTCCCGGACGGCTCGGGTGATGTGCTCTGGTGGGAGACGCAGGAGGCGGGCTTTTATGATAAGCTCACAGGGTTCCTGACGCCGGAGCGGTTTTACAAAACACGCTTTTCGACCTTTGAGGCAATGAAGATGAACGATGCCGAGATGCTGAACCTCATGTTCGGACGCTCCGCGCCGTTTGGCTCCTTTGAAGGCGGCTTTGCGGTGGCGATGGAGGCAGCCTATGCGCCGTATCTGCTGACGATTCCGGGGGAGAATCTCGATGCTCTGAATACCGCCTGTCAGGCAGCATCCTGGCGGGAGCTTGACGGCGAGCCGGCGCTTCCGGACGGGGAATGCGTGATCCTGTATTTCTGGGATGCACGGGAACCGTACTCCCTGACATTCTACGCAGACAGCACCGTGCGCTGGGAGACCGGACAGGAGGTGCGCTTCTTTGAGACGGAGCAGAGCGTGAGCGATGCCCTTGCCGCCGCGCTGGATCTGCCGGACGAGTACGCCGTTTCGCATCTGACATGGTACGATCCGACCGATGATCCCCGTATGGATGTGTGGAAGGCAATGGATGAAGCTGCCGCGCAGATTGACATGTCGGTGTATCGGGTGGAAGGCATCTGGTTGAAGCCCTATGAAGAGTGCCTGCAGGAACCGGACTATACGCCGGGCAGATATGCATACAGTGTGTACAGTCTGATGCAGGCAAAGCCGATCGAATCGCTGCCCGCATTCACATTGTCGTGGAACAACTGGTACGACCATGTACAGGGCACACAGGATGATCTTCCGGGGGAGGTACGGGATGCGCTTATGGAGCGGATCGAAAGCGAATTTCCTTCCGATCCCATTGATCTGTACCCGCAGAATCCCCAGGTCTGGCTGACCTGTCAGCGGGGCGGTGAGACGATCGAATTTGTCTGGAACAACCCGCAGATGATCTCAGAGGGCAACATGCCGTTTAACTGCATCCGCTTTACAGATGCACACGGGAACATTTCCTATTACGAAATGCCAGAATCGCTGTTCCATTATGTGATCGAAGCGCTCTCCATCCCGGAGGACGCCTTTCGCTGGGACTGATACACAAAAGCCCCCTTCCGGAATCCGGAAGGGGGCTATTTTGAGCGATATTACAGGAAATACTTCACACCATTCTCGAAGATGTGCTGATCCTTGTTGCCAGGAACGTTCTTGCAGATGTCCGTGCCCTTGCGCTCGGAATGACCCATCTTGCCGAGAATGCGGCCGTCCGGGGAAGTAATGCCCTCGATGGCGCTCATGGAAGTGTTCGGGTTGTAGCGGATGTCCATGCTCGGCTTGCCGGAAATATCCACATACTGCGTTGCGATCTGTCCGTTGCCTGCAAGGCGCTGGATCAGGCTTGCCGGAGCCACGAATCTGCCTTCACCGTGGGAGATCGCGATGGAGTGGATGTCACCGACCTTGGAATCTGCCAGCCACGGGGACTTGTTGGAAGCAATGCGGGTGTTGACCATCATGCTCTGGTGGCGTGCAATGGTGTTGAAGGTCAGTGTCGGGGATTCGTCAGTCATGTCCACGATCTCGCCGAACGGCACCAGACCGAGCTTGATAAGCGCCTGGAAGCCGTTGCAGATGCCCAGCATCAGGCCGTCGCGCTCATTCAGGAAGGCATGTACGGCGTCCTTGATCTCCGGGTTGCGGAAGAATGCCGTGATGAACTTGCCGGAGCCCTCCGGCTCGTCACCGCCGGAGAATCCGCCGGGGATCATGATGATCTGGGAATTGGCGATCTTCTCCTCCATGGCCTTGACGGAATCGGCAATATCCGAAGCCGAGAGGTTGCGCAGCACCAGAATATCTGCCACAGCACCGGCCTTCTCAAAGGCGCGTGCGGTGTCGTATTCGCAGTTGGTGCCGGGGAATACCGGGATCAGGACACGCGGCTTTGCCACATGGACTGCCGGCGCCGGACGGCTGGATGCCTCGAAGGCATAGGTCTGCGGGGTCTCCTTGGTCGTCTTGATGCGGCAGGGGAATACGCTTTCGAGCTTCTCCTCCCAGATGCGCTGGAGGGATTCGAGCGATACGGAATAATCGAGGGTGTAGATCTTGTAATCGTCATTGATCTGGCCGATCACCTGCTCGTCCGACTGTGCCTCGCCGTCGATCTCGACAATGAAGGAGCCGTAGCACGGTGTGAACAGCGTGCGCGGAGAGAGCTGGCCGGAGAAGGTGAAGCCGAGCTTGTTGCCCATGCACATCTTGGCAATGCCCTCTGCAACGCCGGCATAGCCGACGGCCCAGACTGCCTTGGCGCGGCCGTCTGCAATGATCTGCTCCATCTTGTTGAAGGTGTCACGCAGGGAATCGAAATTCGGCAGGCCGTTGCCGTCATATTCCGGCGTCAGGAGAATGACCTTGTCACCGGCCTTCTTGAATTCAGTCGAAACGATGCTGCCGGAGCTTGCGGTCGATACCGCGAAGGAAACGAGCGTCGGCGGTACATCAATATGCTCGAAGGTGCCGGACATGGAGTCCTTGCCGCCGATCGAGCCGCAGCCCAGTTCAAGCTGTGCCTTGTAGGCACCGAGGAGTGCTGCAAGCGGCTTGCCCCAGCGCTTGGGATCGTTCTGGGTGCGCTCGAAATATTCCTGGAAGGTCAGCCAGCAATGGCTGCGCTTGCCGCCTGCGGCAATGACCTTGGCGATGGATTCCACCACTGCCAGGAGAGCACCGTGGTACGGGCTGCCAGAGCTGATATTCGGGTTGTAGCCCCAGCCCATGAGCGAGCAGGTATCGGTCTCGCCTTCCAGTACCGGGATCTTGGCGGCCATAGCCTGCGAGGGCGTCATCTGGTAAGCGCCGCCGTAGGGCATGAGTACGGTGCCGGCGCCAATGGTGGAGTCGAATTTCTCGACCAGACCCTTCTGCGAGCATACATTCAGGTCAGCCATCATATCGTTCCAGCTTTCCGGAGAATCGCCGGGTACCTCGCGGCGGGATTCCTCGGGAGCCTCGATCTCAATATCGGTGTACTTGGTGGCACCGTTGGAATTGAGGAAGTCGCGGGACAGATCCACGATCGTCTTGCCGTTCCATTCCATCTTCAGACGCGGCTCAGCCACAACATCGGCCACCTTGGTCGCCTGGAGATTTTCCTTGCCGGCTTCTGCAATGAAGCGCTCGGCATCCTCGGCAGCAACGACGACTGCCATACGCTCCTGCGACTCGGAAATCGCAATTTCCGTGCCGTCAAGGCCGTCATATTTCTTCGGAACCGCACCCAGGTCAATGACCAGACCGTCCGTCAGCTCACCGATGGCAACGGAAACGCCGCCTGCGCCGAAGTCGTTGCAGCGCTTGATCATCGAGGTGACCTCGGGATTGCGGAAGAGTCTCTGGAGCTTGCGTTCCTCAGCGGGGTTGCCCTTCTGTACCTCGGCGCCGCAGCTTTCGAGGGATTCGAGGGTGTGGGACTTGGAGGAGCCGGTCGCACCGCCGCAGCCGTCGCGTCCGGTCTTGCCGCCGAGCAAAATGACAACGTCACCCGGTACAGGGGCTTCTCTGCGGATATTGGAAGCGGGAGCCGCGCCGAGAACGGCACCGATCTCCAGACGCTTGGCCACATAGCCCGGATGGTACACCTCGGCAACGTGGCCTGTTGCCAGACCGATCTGGTTGCCGTAGGAGCTGTAGCCGTTTGCTGCGCCGACAGTGATCTTACGCTGCGGGAGCTTGCCGGCAATGGTGTCCTCTACCGGAACGAGCGGATTTGCCGCGCCGGTCACACGCATGGCCTGGTATACATAGGAACGTCCCGACAGCGGGTCACGGATGGCACCGCCGAGGCAGGTGGCAGCACCGCCGAAGGGCTCGATTTCGGTCGGATGGTTGTGGGTCTCATTCTTGAACATGAGGATCCAGTCGGCTTCCTCGCCGTCAATGTTGGCCTTGATCTTGACGGAGCAGGCATTGATCTCCTCGCTCTCGTCGAGGTCATTGAGCAGACCCTTTGCCTTGAGGACACGCGCACCCATCGTGGCAAGATCCATGAGGGTCAGCGGCTTTTCCTCGCGGCCAAGCTCCTTGCGGTCGGCAAGGTACTGGTCATAGGTACGGCGGATGTAGTCGGTGGGAATGCTGACATTCTGGATATTCGTCAGGAAGGTGGTGTGGCGGCAGTGATCCGACCAGTAGGTGTCGATCATGCGGATCTCGGTAATGGTAGGATCGCGCTTCTCGGTATTGCGGAAGTAATCCTGGCAGAACTTGATGTCGTCAAGATCCATTGCCAGGCCGAATTCCTTGATGAAGGCAGCAAGGCCGGCGGCATTCAGGCGGATGAAGCCCTCGAGGGTCTCGACGGTGGTCGGAATGTCGTAATTGGTATCGAGGCTGTCATAGGTATCGAGGGTGGCCTCGCGGGATTCCACGGGGTTGATCAGATACTTCTTGAGACGCTCGAAATCGGCATCGGAGAGGTTGCCGGAAATGATGTAGATTCTGGCATTGCGGACACGGCAGCGCTCCTTCTTGGTCAGCAGGGAGATGCACTGCTCGCAGGAATCGGCTCTCTGGTCGAACTGGCCGGGGAGGTATTCCACGGCAAACATGCGCTCGCCGTTTTCAAGGGCGGGCAGGGAGGTGTAGACCTCATCGACAGCGGGTTCGGAGAACACGGTCGGGATGGCTGCCTGGAAATCCTCCTCCGGAAGACGGTCGGCATCGTAACGGTTGAGGATGCGCACCCCGTGGAGGTCGAGCCGCAGGGCAGTACGGACGTCATTGAGGACGGACTGTGCTTCTACGGCGAATTCAGGCTTTTTTTCAACATAGACGCGGAAAACAGACATAACTTATCTCCTTATATTAGTCATGTATTCGGCTTTATAGAAGCCGGTTCCCTTTTATTGTATCACAAAACGGATAAAAAGGCAAATGTTTTTTGAAAAAAATCGGGGCTGTCGAAAAATCTTTACAATTCTGTTCACGCATGATTAAGAAGCCATTAAAAAACAGGCAGGAATCTTGACAATTCATGTGGGGTATGCTATAATAAAATCACATTTTCACCAGATACAAGGAGGCGCCAGACAGATGCAAGTAATTTTCTTTGGCATATTTGCCGTGATTATACTCAAAATGATTCTTAATGAAAAAAACAAAGGGCTTAGTGCTAAACTTGATGCTGCTAATCAGCAGCTCCAACAGCTTGGCGGTCAGCCGGTGACATATGTTAAAACTGTGCCTACACGGACGGCCAAAATAGAGCAGCTCACCCCCGAAATGCTCGAATACCAGGCAGAAAGCGCCCGCAAGGCACAGGAGGCGATCCTCCGCCAGCATGCCGAGGGGCTGATGCCGCAGTATGAAAAATCCGAGCTTGTGCGCGACCTGGTCAATACCATCGGCAACTGCAACAAATACGGCGTGATCTGGGATGTGCGCATTGCCGATACAGAGGTCATCGTCACCACCATGACCGATATGATGGAGAGCCGGTATGTCTTCATGGAGGAGCATTATGACTTCACCTCCATGGGCTATCAGGATCCCATCCGTGAGAGCGGCCACCGCCTTGCCCTTGCCCTTGCGCTGCAAAAGCGCCTCGGCATGGATTACGGCATTGAGTACAACTATCAGTACAACACCTCCACGCAGGCTTACGAAATGTCCGGTCTGAACATCGGCTACCGCAAGAAGCAGGAGGATCACGGCGGCGAAATGCTCAAATCCCCCATCTGACACGATGCCCCCTTCCTTTGCAGGAAGGGGGCTCATTTTATGGGGCTGCAAGAAGATGGCCGGATTCCGCAGAGGTGACGGTCACCGTCCGGATCGTGCCGCGCCAGTCCGCACCGTCGGAAGGAACCTGCACCGCTGCATAATTCTCCGCATGACCCCGGTGCCAGCCGTCGCCGCGCTCGCGTTCAAAGAGGACAGAGACTTTTCGCCCGGCCATGCCCGCGAGGAATTCTGCCTGCATCCTTGCACCAAGTGCGGCAAGCTGATCGGCGCGGGATTTCTTGACCGCTTCCGGGATCTGCTCCGGTGCCGATGCCGCCGGGGTGCCCGGGCGCGGAGAATAGCGGAATACATGGATCCGGGCAAAGCGCATTGCTTCGGCAAAGCACAGCGTTTCGGCAAAGTCCGAGTCCGTTTCCCCGGGGAATCCGACCATCAGATCCGTCGTGACGGCTGCCTCCGGGAACCGCGCCCGGATGCGTGTGAGCAGCGCGGCATATTCCTCTGTGCTGTAATGCCGGTGCATTGCTGCAAGCGTCCGGTCGCAGCCGCTCTGCACCGAAATGTGAAACTGCGGACACAGCCCCGGCACTCCTGCCAGGCGATCGAGTACATCCTCCGTCAGTCCGTCCGGCTCAAGGGATCCCAGCCGGATGCGCGGAATGCCGGCGTCGGCACAAAGTCCTGCGGCATCGGCCAGATCCATGCCCTGATCCTCCCAGCAGGCCAGATTGATCCCGCACAGCACGATCTCCCGGAACCCCTGCGCGGCAAGGGCGGCCGCTTCTTTCCGGATGTCCGATGCGCTGCGTGAACGGCTGCGCCCGCGGGCATAGGGAATGATGCAGTAGGTACAGAACCGGTCGCAGCCGTCCTGGATCTTCAGGAATGCGCGGGTATGCGCCGCATCCGTACCCTGCGGCAGCGGCTCGAAGGCATCCCCGGGCATGTATGCTTCCTGCGCAAGGATCCGGTGGGGATGCGCCAGGTATTCCCGGATCAGCCCGGGAATCGCGCTGCGGTGCCGGGTGCCTGTGAGAATGTCCGCCTCGGGAATGGCAGCAGCCTCCTCCGGGAATGCCTGCACATAGCAGCCGGTCAGCACGATGACCGCATCCGGATGCTCCCGCCGGAGCGTGCGAAGCTGCCGGCGCATCCGGCTGTCTCCGGAGGCGGTGACGGTGCAGGAATTGAGGACGATCACATCCACGCCGGACGGATCCTCTGAAACGGTGAATCCCTCCTCCCGGAGGAGGGCGGCGATGCTGCCGGTCTCAATGGCATTGACCTTGCAGCCGAGGGTATACAGACAGGCCTTCATGGCAGTTCACTTCCTTATCCGGATGCTGCCGCCCTCCGGCGCGGTGTCGAATAACGGCAGAATCATGGGTTTTTTCGGGATAGAATGGCATCAAGTTGAATAAAAATGCTTTTGCATTTTCGTTTCTATTATACCAGAATGCCGAAAATTTTGCAAGCCCCTTGACAGTACGTCTTTTTCGTGGTATGCTATAGTTGCAGCAAAGGAAAAAGCTGTACACAAGGAAAAAAGAGAAAGCCATCAACCAAAGCGCTGTGCGATCGCGCAAGCGATCGCAGACGGGTTTCTCCCAGGAAAACTGGAACAATCCGGGCGCACGACCCTGCGTATTCAGATCTGATCTGTTATTTCACAGGAATTGATTTGAACGCAATTTGAACGGAGGTAGAGATTTATGACCACAACACATGTATTCCTGAAAGAGATCAACGATGTCAAGGATTTCGTGAATGTCCTGATGCGTTTCGGCTTCGATATCGACCTGGTATCCGGTAAGTATGTCGTAGACGCAAAGTCCATTATGGGTATCTTCAGCCTCGACCTTTCCAAGCCGATCGAGCTGCGTGCCTATACTGAGGACGCTGAGGATCTGTTCGCTGCACTCGACAAGTATATCGTCAAGTAATCCGCGGACACCCTGCTTAATTATACAGATAAATTGTTTTGCAAATACGGCAGCAAGTCCCTCCGTTCCCGCGGAGGGGCTTGCTGTTTTTCTGTTTTTATTTATATCTGATTGCGGTGTTTAGGATTTGTATGCAAAGTCAATAAGAACCGGTTAAGTCCCTTGCGCGACAGGCACATTTGCAGTAGAATAGACATAGACTAAAACCAAGGAGGCGTCTGTCATGAATGCGGAAAAGAAGAAACGCGCCCGCGGCAGGAGAATTGCGGCGGTGATCCTGCTGGTGCTGCTGGCAGGCGGGGGCTGGGCGGTTTACCGGCATTTGCAGATCCCCGCGGAGCTGCTGGGATTTGCGGCAGCCTATCCGGAGGCACGCAGCTTTGTGATGCAGTATCCGAAGGAAGCGGGGCGGCATCACGAGATCGCGCTGGAGGCAGAGGAGGGCATCCCGCTGCTGCTGCAATGGGATACGCGCTGGGGGTATGAGCGGTACGGAGACAGCTGGATCGGGGACAGCGGATGCGGCCCGACCTGTCTGTCGATGGTGGTCGTTGGACTGACCGGACAGACGCAGCAGCATCCGCTGGCGGTCGCACGGCTTTCGGAGGCGAACGGCTGGTATGTGGAAGGCGTCGGCACCGCATGGGATCTGATGACGGAGGGCGCTGCAAAGCTGGGCGTGCAGGGCGAACGCGGCGAGCTGACGGAGGAATGGATCCTGGCACATCTCTCGGCGCAGACCCCGATGATCGCTTCGATGAAGCCGGGGGATTTCACATACGGCGGGCATTTCATCGTGCTGACCGGCATTGAGGAGGACGGCCGGATCCGGGTGAATGATCCGAACAGCCCGGAACGCTCCGGAAGAAGCTGGGACG
This sequence comes from uncultured Ruminococcus sp., assembly GCA_902783005.1. GTDB lineage: Bacteria > Bacillota > Clostridia > Oscillospirales > Ruminococcaceae > UBA3855. The sequence continues at coordinate 35,597 of CACZPI010000092.1, forward strand.
TGGGTACCTTGGTGCGGCAGATGAAGGGACTCTGGGTGTACCGCCTTCCGGAGGATGAAACGGCATGAAAAATCCCCCTCTTTGCGTTCCCAAAGAGGGGGATGATCTTACCGGTTGAGAATGAGGTGCTTGAGGGCTGCCAGATCGAAAATATCCGTGATGCCGTCGGCATGGACATCGGTTCTGGCAAGTGTGACCTTTTCACCGACCAGATATTTCTGGAGCAGCACGGCATCGCGTACATCCACAACGCCGTTGGCATCGTAGTCACCGACAAGCGTATCGGAATAGACGGCTGTAATCGTGGTATCACCGTCCATCTTCACGCTGACGGAAGCAGACTGCTCTGTTCCCTCGGTAATGGTGCCGCCGGTGATCTCCCAGTGCGAGAAGGAGGAACCGGGCTTCGGGACTGCGGTCAGATGCAGGTCATAATCGCTGTGGTATTTGCCCGACCATGTGCTGCCCACATCGTCAAGGGTAAGGGTGTTGAGCTGTACATAGCCCTCGGCCTCCGGACTGTTGACGGTCAGCTTCTTGGCATCGCCGCGCAGGGAAAGCGCCTGCCGCATGGTGCGTTCAGCAGCATCCGGGCGCTGGTTGTAGAAATTGGTAATGGTGCTGTATTCCTCATTGAAGCGCTGCTGTCCCTTCTGACCGGACAGATCCCTGGAATAGAACCGTGCAAAGGTATCAAGGATCTGCTGCTGGTAATTCTGCTGGTAGAAGCTGATTACAGGCTTGGTGCGGTCGGGGGCAAAGTTGTAATTGGCCAGATCCATCATCGTGGAGGCGAATTGCAGCCGGAATGCGTCATAGCTCAGGAGCTTCGTGAAGCAGCGGCTCCAGTCGTCGGTATTGCTGGAAATGCGGGAGAAGACGTTCGCATTTACGGAGGTGTTGTTGTCGCTGTAAAGGCCGGTGTTGTACTCGGTATCGAACAGGAACATTCTCCATTTGCCGTCGGCATAGGGATTTGTCTCGTCAATGGCATTGCAGCGCCATGCGCAGTTGTTGTTCTGCGGCCAGTCAGCATTGCACCAGTAGATCTGCGCGGCGTAATAGTCAATATAGCTCTGAATGTCAACCTTTTCACAGAACTGCTCATAGCTGATGCTGCCGTTTGCCACGCCCTGCTGGAGATTGTCCCAGTCGGCAAGATCCTGGTCGGTGCCTTCTTCAAGGGCATTGTTCTTGACAATGGCGACATCGCTGCCCTTGACGCCGTAGTGATCCTTGAGGTAATCCTTGCCGAGCTTTTCGGTGATCTGGTAGATGCCCCAGAATTCGCCGTCGATGAGGACGATGCATTCATTCGTTGCCTGGGTGGCAAAGCTGCGGTCGGAGACAAGTGCCTGGTTGATGGAATCGCGGAAGAAGGCATAGCTGGTATCATTGCCGCCGTTGCGCAGGACGATGCCTTCGTATTTGCTGATGGTCTTGCCGTTCTTGGCCTTGGTGGCCTTGCCGTCAAAGAAATCAAAGGCAAGCTCCGGCGTGCCGTAATCCTGCCGCGCATAGACATTGAAGCTCTTCTGCGGTGCGGAACGCGAGGCAGCGCCCTTGATGCGGATGCCGACATTCTGGGAGAGGATCTCCTGTCCGTTCTCGAAGAGGGTGAAGGAAGCCTCGCGCTCCCATTCGCGTCCCTTCTGGGTGTAGTTGGCATCCATTTCCCACGGCTGCTTGCCGCCGAAGCCCGGCCAGCCGCCCCAGCCTCCCCAGGGATTCTGGCTGCCCTGGTTCTCCTCGTCATAGACCTTGCCGAGGCAATAGATACCGGTCTCGTAATCAAAGAGATTGTCCGGATCGGTCACGAGGGAAACGACCTTCATGGTCTTGTAGTACCCGGAATTCGTTTTGCCGACGAAATAGGTGCGCGTGACCGGATCACTGATGCGTCCCTGTGCATCCACGGCGACTGCACGGATGACGGCGGCCTTATCCACATTGCCGCTGGGCGCATCCGCACCGCCTGCGGCAATATCGGTTTTCGCGCTCAGACGGTTGGGGGTATTGGTCATGTCCTCCACGCGGATCGGCGCGGAATACTTCTCGGAATCCGTGGACGGATCGCTGCCGTCGGTGGTATAGTATACAGTTGTTCCGGCGGGAGCAGTGATCGTCAGATCGAAGGCGCTGTCATAGAAGCCGCTTGCTGCGGAGAATTCCGGGAGCTGCACGGCATTCGAGCCTTCCGGTGCGGCATTGGCATTGCCGGGGGTGCCGGAGAGGGTGTACCAGGTGCCGGAGCCGTCGGGATACTGTCCGTAGGTGGTATCGGCTGCCAGGGCGCCGAAGGTAAGGGTATCCATGGCATTGCCGGCGGCATCGGTCAGGGTGAGCGTTTCGCCGGATGTGGAAAGACCGAAGGGCGCATAGGAGGGATTTGTCAGTGCGGCATTGCTGTCACACCAGACCACAAGGGTACCGCCCGCAGGAACGGAGGTACCGGCGGGGAAGGTGTAGCGGTAGGGCTCGGCCGCCTTGTCGGAGAGGCCGCAGCCGGATAAGTCGGCGGGAGCGCTGCCGGGGTTGTACAGCTCTATCCAGTCGTAGAAGCTGCCGTCCGGGGCAGGCATGGTGGTATTCTTGGAGCAGACCTCATTGAAGGTGATGCCCCCGGCAGCAGCGGCGGGGAGCAGTCCGGCATTGCCGAGAATGAGAGACAGACTCAGGATCCCTGCGGCGGTGCGCAGGGGATGATGGTTTTTCATAGCGGGATTCCTCCTTCGGGATGATGTCGAAAACGGTATACTTGCCAAAACTATCCGATTTTACTGTATTTATTATAACATGCCGCAGAAAAATTGTCAACATAGAATGAACGATTCCTGAAAAAAGCATGTATCCCCCGCTGAATGCGGGGGATACATTTCCCTTATCTATGCCAGGTATTTCTCTTTGAATTCCGCAATGGGAATTGGTTTGGAATAATAATAGCCCTGCAGGCTGTCCACCTGGTACCGCAGCAGATGGTTGCGCATTTCTGCCGTTTCCACGCCCTCCACGCAGAGCTTTGCGCCGAAGGAACCGGCAAGGGATGCAATGAACTGCACCGTACTCTGGTCGGCCTTGCTGTGGACAATGTTCTTGACGTAATCCCGGTCGATCTTGACGGTATCGACTTCCAGCTCCCGCAGAATGCCGAGAGAGGAAAAGCCTGTTCCGAAATCATCGAGCGCTACACGGATGCCGCAGCTGCGCAGGGTGCCGAAGGTATTGCGCAGGAGCTTGACGTCGAGAATGCGGCAGCGCTCCGTGATCTCCAGACACAGATTCTCCGGCGGGAAGCCGGTCTCTGCGAGCAGATCGAGCACTTCCTTGACAAAGGCAGTGTTCTCAAGCTGGGTATACGAGAGATTCACATTCAGGACAAGCTGCGGATAGCGTCCGAGAAGCTGTCTGCCCTCGGTCATGGCCGTGCGCAGGATCCATTTTCCCAGCTCCGGATACAGTGAATCTTCCTCGAGCACCGGAATGAACTGGTTCGGCGTGATAATGCCGTAATCTGCATCATGCCAGCGGATCAGCGCCTCCATGCCCTTGAGCTTTTCGGTTATGGTATCCACGATCGGCTGGTAGCACAGGTAGAATCCCGTGCATCCTTCCGCAACACTTTGCCGGACAGTATTGATCCGCTCAATGGAATGCCGGTTGTCGTCCGTCAGCCGGTCGGCAAAGGTCACGCATTCCCCGAGCTTGTGATTCTTGGATTGATAATAGGCATATTTCAGACAGCTGTACACCGTCTTGGTGCTGATGTCGAAGGTATTTACATTGAGCAGGCCTGCGTTGAGTGCCAGGCTGATGCGCTCCTCCTCCACATAGAACCGGTGTGTGCAGCACTCCCGGATGAGCTGATACCCCGCGATCATTTCCTCCTCGGAGAGAGAATGGGAAATGACGGCGAACTTGGTACCGTCGAGCCGGTAGACAGCGCCGTTGTTGGCGAATTCCCGCTGCAGGAGATTAGCAAGCGCCTGCAGCACGCTGTTGCCGAAGCTGTAGCCGTACAGGTCATTGACATTCGAGAAGGCTGTCAGACCGATCATCATGACGGTGAAGCTCTCCTGCTTCCAGAAGGAGGATTGCAGGTCGTCAAAGAAGCCGTACAGGCTCCGCAGTCCCGTGGACACATCAATGAAGCTCAGAAGTCCGTGATTGTGGATGGAGCCGCCGAAATACGCCGGGCTGCCGTCCGCATCCCGGATGACCACGCCGCGGCAGGTACAGACCGCATAGCTGCCGTCCTTGGCCAGCGCCCGGTACTGCATGTCATGGCCGGAATCACGCCCTTCAAAAATGGCGGCGATGCTGCTGTTATAATTGTCACGGTCGTCCGGATGGATATGCTCCGCCCAGATCGCACCGGCATTCTTCATGTATTCGCCCGGCAGATCAAAAAAATCCACCGCACGCTCTGACCAGCGGGACACATCCTCCTTCATGTCACACAGGTAGACATAGTTTCCCTCTGCGATGATGGAGAAGGCTTCAAACAAGCTGTCAAGCCGTTTTTTTCTGTCTGCATCCATGCTGCTCCCTCCTTCCTTGTCTCTTTCAGTATGCTACTTTTTTTATTATATCATAAAGAAAACCAAAAGTCAATCATTTTCCGGCAGAATGAGCAGAACATTTGATGCTTCAGGCAGAAATTTATGCATGATTCTGGATATCAAGGCATTTTTTTAGCAGGTGTGTCAAATTCCCGCCGCTTTACATTCTGCCCGTGCTGTGGTATAATGATACAGACAGAGAAACAAACGTGATTGGTGATACTTCACAAATTACAGGTGATAATTTGTGCAATGCTACAAAGTTTGGGATGCGGCAGAAAAAAGTGTCAGGATTCGCCCTGCAAAAACGTATTCTTATCAGAAGCCCCGCAAGAGGGGAGAAAGGTGGGATGTACAATGCTGTCGATGTATGAAACGGACGAGGCGGCGGGCAGCAGCACCGGGACGATCCGGATAACGGGCGGCAGCTTTGCGGCGATCGACCGTTACAAGGATGTGGTTTACCGCACGGCACTGACGGCGACGGGGAATCATGCAGATGCCGAGGATGTGATGCAGGAGGTATTTCTGCGGTATTTTCAGACGCATCCGACATTTGCGTCGGATACACATGAAAAGGCGTGGTTCATCCGGGTCGCGTTGAATCAGTCGCACAATATCACACGCAGCGTATGGTTTCGCAGGCGCACCGATGCAGATCTGACAAAGATCCCGCAGCCGGAGGAAGGTCAGACAGATTCGGCTGTGCTTCGGGCAGTTCTGGCATTGCCGGAACGGTACCGGGTAGCAGTGTATCTGTACTATTATGAAGAATATCCGACCAAGGAGATTGCCCGACTGATGGGAAAGTCAGAGGCAGCCGTGGCACAATACCTGAGCCGCGGCCGGGCAAAGCTCCGCAGAAAGCTGGGAGGTGCAGGGCATGAATCTGCGTGATGAGATCAGACGGGCTTATGATCCGGTGAAGCCCCCGGAGGAAACGATAGAAAAGATGAAGCAGGAGTTGTATCAGAAGGATTTCCATGAGGACGAGGAGGAACTGACTTTTATTGCCGAGGAGGCAAGGCGTCCGGGGATCCGGCAGTATTTCGGCTATTTTGCAATGACGGCGGCAGTATGCCTGGTGCTGGGTGGCGTGATCTGGAACGGGATGCAGGAAAAGGTCAATGACTTCCATCCCGGCAGCAACGTCAACATCGAGACAACCGTTCCCACAGAGGAAACGACTGAGGAAACCGCCGAGACCACGACGGCGCCGGAATAACGGACAACACATGAAAAACCCCTTTCCTGCAAGCAGGGAAGGGGTTTGGTTCATTCAGAAGCCTTCGGCTCCCGGGCATACAAAAGCCCGAAGAAGATGCCGCAGAGCCCGCCGATGATGTGGGTGAGCTGGGAAATGTTGTCGCTGTTTGCCACACCGTTCAGGATCTCCTGACCGATGTAGATGACCACGACCAGTACCAGCGTGACCGGCAGCTTGCCGGATTTCACGGAAGTACACGAGCACAGGATGATGAACAGGAACACAATGCCGCTCGCGCCTACAAGCGCCGCACCGCTCAGAAGCAGATGTGCCAGGCCGCTGACGACCGCTGTCACAAAGATCATGAGCACCAGCCGTTTGCTGCCGTATTTTTCTTCGAGCATAGGGCCGGTTAGGATGATGGTGGTGAAGTTGTTGACGAAATGTGTCATATCCGCGTGCACGAAAATGTAAGAAAAGAGCCGGACATACTGCATCGGATCCTTCAGATCCGTCCGCTGGCACGCCAGTAAGCCGATGCTGTCCCCGCGTGTGGCATAGCCTGCCAGCACCAGCAGAAAGGACAGGATCGTGAATGTGATCGTGACCGGAGCATTCAGCTCGATCTTCAGGGATTTCATCAGATTTTGGAATAGCCGAAGCTGTTAACGATGGCGTCAACCTTGGCGCCGCTTGCGCACAGCGGGCACTCGCTCGGGATCGCGGATTTGTATTCCGGCATATCCTCAAGGGAGAATACAGAGTCGATCTTGATGCCGTTGTACTCCGGAACAGCCGAGAAGATGGCAGCCACTCCTGCGAGCTTGCCCGAATAGTACTGCAGGCACTCTACGCAGCGGTTGATGGACTTGCCGGTGGAAATGGAGGACATGAGGAGCAGGATCTCCTTGCCGTAGATCTTCTTCTGGAGGTTGTCACGGAAGATCATCTGGTTGTTCATGTTGGTCTCCGGGGTGATGACGGAAATATCGGTGCCGCCGTTCATGCCGCCGCCGTTCTCGCACAGGTCGCGTGCGAGGAATGCGCCGATCATCTCGGTGCCCTCAAAGCAGAGAATGGTGTCAATCTGCTTGTTGTGCGCATAGAACTTGGCAAGCTCACGGGCAGCCTCGCGTGCTGCACGGTACTCGGTCTTGGTGGTAGTCATGTCTACAAAATAGTTGACATGAGAATGGTTGGTGGCAAAGTGGCCGGGGATCAGTCCGAGTCTGACATTGGAATTGTTCTTGGCAGTAATGTCGATCTGTCTGTTTTCCATAGTGATTTCATCCTTTCATAATGCTTTGTATTGCTTTCAGGTTGTTCACAGAAATCTGCGCCCGCAGGCGCATCACACAATTATTATATCAAATCGGATGCAAAATGTCAATAGGTGTGACAATGTCGGATCTGTGATGCAGAAAAATCAGCGGTATACCGGATGTATACCGCTGAAACAAGGTCAATCGTGTCTGCCGTTGTCGTACACGCGCCCGCGCTCGTCGGCGCGGTAGGTGCCGTCACCGTCATGCATCTCTTCCTTTATATCACCGGCAAGATCCGTTGCCAGCTCCTTGCCGTCCTCGACCAGATCGCTGGCCATCTCTTTGCCGTTTTCGGCAGCATTGCTGGCCATCTCGCGGCCGTTCTCCACAGCATCGCTGACAAGCCCCTCATCGCGGCGCTCCTCCCGGCGGGCGGTCGCCTCCGGGTGTGTCTCTGCACGGCTGTCGGTATCGCGGTCTCTTCTCCCGCCGCATCCGGTCAGCACAAGTGCAGCCGCGAGTGCGGGCAGGATCCATCTGTTCTTCATGTCAAAAACCTCCTATCCTGCAAATGAACCGTCCGCAGGACGATTCCACGATAGTATGTGCATTTGTCACGGATTTATCCGGTGTACATGGTTTCGACAAAATTATTGTGCGTATTGCACAATTTAGTGGAAAAATATTCGTTCATATCAATGATTTGGTACAAAAACTATTGCATGAACCGCGGAAAGGTGGTATAATAATGAAGACGAAGGGAGGCGGAATCATGCCATTTATTGATGTGAGAACGAACCGCAGCGTGTCCCCTGCAAATCTCGATGCGATCAAGCAGGCGTTTGGCACGGCCATCACGGCGATCCCGGGCAAGTCCGAGAGCTGGCTGATGGTGGAGATCCGCGGCGATGAAGCACTGTATTTCAAGGGCTCCGATGCCCCGGCGGCCATGACGCAGGTGAGCATTTACGGCAGACCGGATGCAGCGGCATTCGACGATCTGACCGGAAGGATCACGGAGATCCTCACGAAGTATCTGGAGATCCCGGCCGACCGCATCTATGTCAGCTACCAATGCACGGAGCACTGGGGTTGGAACGGCGGCAATTTCTGATCCGCATGATATTGGATAATATTCTGGTTTTAAGGAGTCTTTTTACATGAGTTGGTACGAAAATGCGATCATCTATCATATCTATCCTCTCGGCTTCTGCGGCGCACCGCGGTTCAATGAGGGCGGCGAGCCGGTCAGACGGCTGGAGAAGATCTATGAATGGATCCCGCATTTCAAGGAAATGAATGTGGATGCCGTTTACTTCGGGCCGGTTTTCGAGTCCGTTGAGCACGGCTACGATACCACGGACTATAAAATGATCGACCGCCGTCTGGGTGACAACAACATGTTCCGCGAGATCTGCGAGACGCTTCATAAGGAAGGCATCCGCGTGATCCTCGACGGCGTGTTCAACCATGTCGGCAGACGCTTCCCGCAGTTTGTGGATATCCAGCAGAACGGACAGAGCTCCGGCTACTGCGGCTGGTTCCAGAATCTGAATTTCGGCGGCTCTTCGCCGTGCGGGGATCCGTTCTGGTATGAGGGCTGGAACGGGCATTACAACCTCGTCAAGCTCAACCTCCAGAATGTCGGCGTTTGCGATCACCTGATCGACGCGATCAATTACTGGATGGAGGAATTCAAGATCGACGGCATCCGCTTTGATGCGGCTGACTGCATCGACTTCAATTTCTTCAAGCGCATCCGCAGCTTCTGCAAGGGCAAGAATCCCGATTTCTGGCTGATGGGTGAGATCATTCACGGCGACTACAACCGCTGGGCAAACCCGGAGATGCTCGATTCTGTCACGAATTACGAATGCTACAAGGGCATCTGGTCGTCCCACAATGACAAGAATTTCTACGAGATTGACTATTCCATCAACCGCCAGTCCGGCACGAACGGCGGTATCTACCGGAATATCAAGCTCTACAATTTCGTCGATAACCACGACGTCAACCGCCTTGCCAGCACCCTGCGTGACAAGCGCAATCTCGGCACCTGCTACACGCTGCTGTATGCAATGCCCGGCATTCCGTCGATCTATTACGGCTCGGAATTCGGCATTGAAGGCGCCAAGCAGGGCGGCGATGATTCCCCGATGCGTCCTTGCCTGAATCTGGCAGATATGGATGTCCATTCCGACATTTACAAGCATATCGTCAAGCTCGGCCGGATCTACCGTGCATACCCTGCACTGCGCACCGGCGGCTACCGCAGAATCAATATCACCAACCGTCAGCTGCTCTTTGCCAAGGAGATCGACGGACAGACGGTCTATGTAGCGCTGAACCTCGATGAAAACGGGTTTGACTGGGATTTCGGCACGCATTACAGCGGCCTGGTCGATGTCATGACCGGCAATCCGATTTCGGTGAACAACGGCAATGCCCATATTCATATGGAGCCGTTCTCCTCGAAGATCCTGGTCAACGACGATATTGTCAACGACCAGACGGAGCCGGAGGCAACACCTGCCGAGGTGCCGCGTGAGCTGCATGAGGGGCAGCATTACCGCCATTTCAAGGGCGGGCAGTACACCGTACTCGGCGTGGCAACACACAGTGAAACGCTTGAGGACATGGTGGTTTACCGCAGCGATGCGGACGGCAGTGTATGGGTACGCCCGAAGGCCATGTTCATGGATAAGGTCGGCGACGGGTACCGATTCACGCTGCTTGATGATTAAGCTTTCTCCAATCACACACCTTTCATAGCGGGAATCCCCTGAGTCTGACTCAGGGGATTCTTGCTGTCTGAGGAAATTTTGACGGTCAGTCGCAGCATGGCTCATCCGGGCGGACGGTAGGCTCCTCTTCACCGGTATGCTGCTGCGTGGATTTACTGCGCTTCTTGCTCATGGCACTCGCTCCCATCTCCGCACGGATTCTCGTGAAATGCGGAATGTGCGGGATTCCGTTGTCAGGAGTATGCCCGCAGAAAGCGGGAATATACGGCGGGCACAATTTCACATTGACCATGTATCCTGAAAAAATAAGGGTAACTATGTTGAAAAAATGCAATTTCCATTTTATGGAATTCTACATAGCGCCAACTATCAAACAGGGGCTTGCAATCCGGGAGAGAATGTGGTATACTATAAATAACACATCCCGATCAGGAAAGGAAGCGGATCCATATGCTGAAAGTGACAGTCGTGGGCGGTGAGCTGCCGCAGGAGGAGATTGATGCGTACATCTTCCATACCAAGAAGAAGTACGGCACGATATTGCCGGAGGATCTTGAGCTGATCCTGGAGGTGGACGGAGATTATGTGAATATTCGTTATAATCCGCCGTTCTTCTTCCGTGCGATCCGCAGCACCGATTATCTGGTCAACAGTACCGAAAAGCTCAACGATGCCAAGCTCGCGGAGCTTCATGACAAGATCCCCAGCTCGCTGGAGGAATGCAGCTGAATCCATGAAAAAACTGGTACAGAAGCATCAGCTTCTGTACCAGTTCTCATTACATACTGTGTTCGGTGGTACGTCCCTCGGACATGAGCTGGAGCCGCAGCTTGTCCGTGATGAGGGCGATGAATTCGGAATTGGTGGGCTTCCCGCGGCAGGTGTTGATGGTGTAGCCGAAGAAGGAATTGAGCATTTCGAGATCCCCTCTGTCCCAGGCGATTTCAATGGCGTGGCGGATGGCACGTTCCACGCGGGAGGGCGTTGTCTTGAAATGCTGTGCCACGGTCGGATAAAGCAGCTTTGTCACGCTGTCAAGCAGCTCGTGGTTTTCCAGTGAAGCCAGAATGGCGTCGCGCAGGTAGTGATAGCCCTTGATATGGGCAGGGACACCGAGCTGATGAATGATCTCGGTCACTTTGATCTCGACGGAGGTGTCGCGGGATGAGGCGTTCCCTTTGCCGGCAAGATCACGGATGCGCTGGGCGAGAATGCCGACGTCAAACGGACGGATCATGTAATATTTTGCACCAAGCTCCATGATCTGGCGCTCCACAAAGGGATTGTCATAGCCGGATGTCACGATGAAATCCGGAAAATCATGCGCCTCGGCCTTGACGCGGCGGATCAGTTCGATGGCATCCATGTGCGGCATCACTGTGTCAATGACCACCACATCCGGGCGCTCCTCGAGGATGGTGTTGAGCAGAATATTCCCGTCCTTCCGGCGGGTAAAGGCGTACATGCCGCAGTTGCGCAGGGCGCTTGCGGTGGTGACGCCGAAATCGACGGAATCGTCCCCGATAAGGACTCTGATCTTTTCATTCATAGAAGTCTCTTCCTCCTTTGCTCTACAATTCTATCCTACCACATTTTCCGGCAGGGCGCAAGGGGTGTTTATTGTCCTTTTATGGTGCAATAACGGAGATTTTGTCGAATCCTGACGAATGCGCCCGACGCCGTCCTGTTGAATCCTTGTGGATTCCTGCCGAGTGCGTCGAGACGGCGGGGGTATTGGAGCAATATGTGCGGGCGGGGTGCTTCCGCTGATTCGTTGATATTCAAAATATTCATGATATTCATGTATAACTGCATAATCGGACTATATTTATCAAATTTTTCTGAATATTTATGCAATCCCCCTTGACAATGGCGGCGCAATGGTGTATAATGATAGATGTTCAATCGGGGCAGAGCCCTGTATCATTCAGGAGGTTGTAATCATGGCAAAGGCTAAGAAAGAAATCAAGAAAGTTGTACTGGCATATTCCGGCGGTCTGGATACTTCCATCATCATTCCGTGGCTGAAGGAAAACTATAATAACTGCGAGGTCATCGCCGTTTCCGGTAACGTCGGTCAGGGCACCGAGCTCGACGGACTCGAGGAGAAGGCTATCAAGACCGGCGCTTCCAAGCTCTACATTGAGGATCTGACTGAGGAGTTCATCACAGATTATGTATTCCCGACCGTACAGGCAGGTGCGATCTATGAGAACCGCTACATGCTCGGTACCTCCTTTGCCCGTCCGATCATTGCCAAGAGAATCGCTGAGATCGCCCTGAAGGAAGGCGCTGACGCGATCTGCCACGGCTGCACCGGCAAGGGCAACGACCAGGTGCGCTTCGAGCTGGCCATCAAGGCATTTGCTCCGGACATGGAGATCATTGCTCCGTGGAGAATCTGGGATCTGAAGAGCCGCGACGAGGAGATCGACTACGCCGAGGCACACAACATCCCGCTGAAGATCAACCGCGAGACCAACTATTCCAAGGATAAGAATATCTGGCATCTGTCCCACGAGGGTCTGGATCTGGAGAATCCGGCCAACGAGCCGCAGTATGAGAAGCCCGGCTTCCTGGAGATGGGCGTTTCTCCGATCATGGCTCCGGACAAGCCTACCTATGTGACCATTCACTTTGAGAAGGGCGTTCCGACTGCCATTGACGGCAAGGAAATGAACGGCACCGAGATCGTCACCACCCTCAACAAGCTCGGCGGCGAGAACGGCATCGGCCTGGCTGACCTGGTAGAGAATCGTCTGGTCGGCATGAAGAGCCGCGGCGTATACGAGACTCCCGGCGGTGCGATCCTGTACCATGCGCATGAGGTACTCGAGACCATCACCCTCGACAAGGAGACTGCGAGAGTCAAGCAGTATCTCGGCATCAAGTTCGCTGACATCGTTTACAACGGCCAGTGGTACACCCCGCTGCGTGAGGCAATGAGCGCCTTCGTGACCGAGACCCAGAAGACCGTTACCGGTGATGTCCGCCTCAAGCTCTACAAGGGCAACATCATCAATGCCGGTGTTACCTCTCCGTACACGCTGTACGATGAGGAGGTCGCTACCTTCGACGCAGACGACGTTTACAATCAGAAGGACAGCGCAGGCTTCATCAACCTGTTCGGCCTGCCGATCTGGGTAAGAGCAAAGCTCGACCAGAAGCGCGGCGAAAAGAAAGACTGATAAAGGACGGATCCATATGGCTGACGAGTTGCAGGAAATGCAGGCGCAGACCACCGAAAACGGGACAGCAGATAACGACACAGACCTGTCTGATCTGCCGGAGACCGTAGTGCGCGGCAAGGTGATCCGCGGTGACCAGCTCAAGCGGGCTGTGTTTGAAGAGGTGGATCTGGAATGTGCCGTGATCAGTGCGGCAAATCTGCTGTGCGGTGCGATCATGACCTCGAACTGCGATGAAATGCGCATCGAGGAATGCAGCATGCAGAATGCGCAGTTCCGGAATATGGCGATGAAGAATGCTTCGTTCCAGGCGGTCGATCTGCAGGGAGCCACCTTTGCGGATGCGAGCCTCGTCGGGGCGCAGGTGAAGCACCTGGATATGCATTCCTCCGCCTTTACCCATCTGAATCTGAATGAATCCGTATATGAGAGCTGTGCCTTTGTGGGCGCAGATTTCCGCGGCTGCATCTGGGATGACGCCATGATCGACGGCATTCCGGTGCGCGATCTGCTCGCGGCATATCAGGAAGTTCACAACAGCTGAAAAAAACAAATCATGTACACAGCACGGGGGCTTTCCCAAAAGTCCCCGGCGCTGTCATTTTCTGAGATAGAAATCAAGAACCGGAGGACAGGACTTATGGCACTTTGGGCAGGCAGATTTTCCAAGGAAGTCGATGCGACCGTCAATGCGTTCAATTCATCCATTGCCTTTGATGCGAGGATGTATGCGCAGGATATCCGCGGCAGCATCGCACATGCAACGATGCTCGGAAAATGCGGCATCATTGAGGAATCCGAAAGCAAGGCGATCATCGAGGGTCTGCGCGGCATTCTGGCAGATATTCAGAGTGGAGCGCTGGAATTCGATCCGAATGCGGAGGATATCCACATGTTCGTCGAGGCAGAGCTGACAAAGCGCCTCGGCAGCACGGGCAAGCGTCTGCATACCGCACGCTCCCGCAACGATCAGGTAGCACTGGACATCCGGCTGTACCTGCGTGATGCCGTGGCTGAGATCCGGAAGCTGGTGCTGGAGCTGATGGAGACCATCTGCGATCTGGCTGAAAAGCATACCGAAACGATCATGCCGGGCTATACCCATCTGCAGCGTGCGCAGCCGATCACATTCGCACATCATCTGCTGGCCTATGCACAGATGCTTCGGCGCGATTATGCGCGTCTCACCGATGCGGCAGACCGCATGAATGAATGCCCCATCGGCAGCTGCGCCCTTGCCGGAACGACCTATCTGATCGACCGGGAAATGACCTCCTCGCTGCTGGGATTCCGGCAGCCGGTGGCAAACAGCCTGGACGGCGTTTCCGACCGTGATTTCTGCGTGGAGATCGGCTGTGCGCTGTCGCTTCTGATGACGCATCTGAGCCGTTTCTCGGAGGAGATCATTCTCTGGTGCTCGTGGGAATTCAAATTCATCGAGCTTGACGATGCCTATGCGACCGGCTCGTCGATCATGCCGCAGAAGAAGAATCCCGATGTGACGGAGCTCATCCGCGGCAAGACGGGCAGAGTCAACGGCGATCTCATGACGCTGCTGACCATGCTCAAGGGACTTCCGCTGGCGTATAACAAGGACATGCAGGAGGACAAGGAGGCCATCTTCGACGCACTCGACAATACTGAGCTGTGCCTGAAGACCTTCATTCCGATGCTGGCAACAATGCGCGTGATCCCTGAGAATATGCGTGCCGCAGCCGCAAAGGGCTTCATCAATGCGACTGACTGCGCCGATTACCTGGTCAAGAAGGGCATGCCCTTCCGCGATGCCTACAAGATCACCGGAACGCTGGTGGCACGCTGCATCGAACAGGGGCTGACGCTTGAAACGCTTCCGCTCGAGCAGTACCGCGAAATGACGGAGCTCTTCACGGAGGATGTCTTCGAGGCGATCTCGCTGGAAACCTGCGTGCGCGGCAGAGGCTCCTACGGCGGCCCTGCACCGGAGGCTGTCCGACAGCAGCTTGCGGATATGCGCAGCATCATCCGGGGCTTTGAAAACGCATGAAAAAACGCGCATTTATCTTTATCCTCGCGCTGACCTCGCTGACGGTGTTCGTGTGGGCGGTGGTGGAATTCTTCCTCATCGGGCCGCTCATCAACAATTATTATGTCTCCCTCGGCTGGGGCATCTTCTGTCTGGTGGCGTGCTGTGCATACAGCCTGTGGAAATGCCCGCGGGAGCCGATTGACGACGATGATGACGACGAGGACGATGACGATACCAAATCATAAGGAGGACTGGATATGTCCGGAAATCTTGTAAAAGTATATGTAGACGGTCAGGCCGGTACGACCGGACTGAAGATTATTGACAGACTCGCAGGCCGTGAGGACATCGAGCTGCTGAAGATCGCGGACGAGGACAGACACAACAATGCTGCCCGCGCCGAGATCATGAAGGAAGCGGATTTCACGTTCCTGTGCCTGCCGGATGCCGCTGCCATTGAGGCGGTGGAGCTGGCTGCCGGGAATACCCGCATCCTCGATGCCTCTACCGCACACCGGACAAATCCGGCGTGGGCATACGGCTTCCCGGAGCTGAGCCCGGAATTCCGCAGCAAGATCGTGGATTCCAGACAGACGGCAGTTCCCGGGTGCTACGCCTCCGGCTTCATTTCGCTGCTCTATCCGATGGTGCAGCACGGACTGATCCCGGCAGATTTTCCGGTATTTGCCTATGCGACCAGCGGTTACAGCGGCGCAGGCAAGAATGCCATTGCGGTCTATGAGGGCGAGGAGAAGCCCTATGAATTCAATTCCCCCCGGCAGTATGCACTTTCGCAGCATCACAAGCACCTGCCGGAGATGCAGAAATTCGCAGGTCTGACCCATGCACCGATGTTCAATCCGATCGTGTGCGATTATTACAGCGGCATGGTCGTTTCCGTGCCGATCCAGACACGGATGCTCGACAAGAAGATCACGCTGGCGCAGGTCAATGAGACCTTCCGTGCCCATTACGCCGATGCAAAGCTCGTTACGGTCAATCCGCTCATGACCGATGAGGAGCAGGGCAAGTTCTTCCTGGCATCGAATACCCTGTCCGGCCAGAACAAGCTCGAGATCTTCACCTTCGGCAACGATGAACAGATCCTGCTGTGCGCACGCCTGGACAATCTTGGCAAGGGCGCTTCGGGTGCAGCAGTACAGTGCCTGAATATCATGATGGGTATTGACGAGACGACAGGCCTTGTCTGAGAGGAGTATGGATCATGAATAAAAAAGCATTCAAGGGATTTCCCTTTGTAGAAGGCGGCGTTTGTGCCGCAAAGGGCTTCCGTGCCGGCGGCATTCATGCCGGGATCAAGGCAGGGAGCAATCCGGACAAGAACGATCTGGCAATGATCTGCGCCGACAAGCCCTGTACGGCAGCGGCGATGTATACCACCAACAAGGTACAGGGCGCTCCCATTGCCGTGACAAGAGAACATCTTGCAGACGGCATGGCACAGGCAGTCATTGTCAATTCCGTCAATGCCAATACCTGCAATGCCGACGGTGAGAAGAAGGCACAGCAGATGTGCGAGGCCGCTGCAAACGCACTCGGCCTGAAGCCGGAGGACATTATCGTGGCTTCGACCGGTGTCATCGGTCAGCCGCTTCCGATCGAGCCGATCGTGAATGCCGTTCCCGCACTGGCAGCTTCCCTCAATGACAAGGGCAATGCCGCAGCGGTCAACGCGATCATGACGACCGACACTGTACCGAAGGAGGCCGCCGTTGAATTCGAGATCGGCGGCGTGAAGTGCCGTCTCGGCGGCATGCTCAAGGGCAGCGGTATGATCCATCCGAATATGGCAACGACGCTGACCTTCCTGACGACTGACTGCGATATTGATGCAGAGCTGCTGCGTGAGGCGCTGCGCGAGGTGGTATTCATCACCCTCAACCGCGTGAGCGTGGACGGCGATACCTCGACCAATGATATGGTCTGCGTACTTGCAAACGGAGATGCAGGCAATCCGAAGATCACCCGCGAGAATGCGGATTATGAGACCTTCCGTGATGCGCTGTATGCCGTGCTGATGAATCTGGCACGGATGATGGCACGCGACGGCGAGGGCGCCACCAAGCTGATCGAATGCCTCTGCGACGGCGCACCGGACGACAAGACCGCGGAGATCGTGGCCAAGTCCGTCATTACCTCGTCGCTGTTCAAGGCAGCCATCTTCGGTGAGGATGCCAACTGGGGCAGAGTGCTCTGCGCCGTGGGCTATGCACCGGCTGAATTCAACATTCATGAGGTTCGCGTGACACTCGGTTCCTCCAAGGGCACGATTGAGGTCTGCCGCGACGGCGCAGGTGTGCCGTTCTCGGAGGAGGAGGCCAAGACCATTCTCGGCGAAGAGGAGATCTATGTGCATGTGACCATCGGTACCGCAGGCGGCAGCGCCATTGCATGGGGCTGCGACCTGACGTATGATTATGTCCGCATCAACGGCGATTACCGCAGCTGATGGAGGAAGGAAGTGCAGCAAATGGGTGAGATGAAAATTTCCAATGAAGCACGGGCACGCGTCCTGAATGACGCGCTCCCGTATATCCAGAAATATCATGACAAGATCGTTGTCATCAAGTACGGCGGCAATGCCATGACCAACGAAACCCTCAAGCAGGCAGTCATGAGCGACATCGTGCTGCTGACGCTTGTCGGCGTCAAGGTCGTGCTCGTTCACGGCGGCGGTCCGGAGATCAATGAAATGCTCGGCAAGCTCGGCATTGAGAGCAAGTTCATCGGCGGCCTTCGCTATACCGATGCCGCAACGATCGATGTGGTCAAGATGGTGCTTGCCGGCAAGGTCAACAAGGAGCTTGTTTCTCTGCTCGGCCAGGCAGGCGGCACGGCGCTCGGCCTGTGCGGTCTCGATGAGCAGATGCTGACGGCAGAACGCACCTACGGGCCGAATGACGAGGATCTCGGCTTCGTCGGCAATATCACAAAGGTCAATGCCAAGGCGATCCGTGATGCGCTCAATGACGGCGTCATCCCGGTCATTGCAACTGTGGCAAGCGACAGCGAGGGTCAGGCATATAATGTCAATGCAGACACCGCAGCCGCCCAGATCGCCGCAGAGCTTGGTGCGGAGAATCTGATCCTTCTGACGGATATTGCAGGCCTGCTTCGTGACAAGGACGATCCGTCCACGCTGATCCATGAGGTCAATGTCAGCGAGGTGCCGTTCATGAAGAAGCGCGGCATCATCTCCGGCGGTATGATCCCGAAGATCGACTGCTGCGTCGAGGCAGTCCGCCGCGGCGTGAAGAAGACCGTTATCATTGACGGCAGAGTGCCGCATTCCATCCTCATCGAGATCCTCTCCAATGAGGGCATCGGTACCATGTTCCGATGAATCCGGCGCTTCTGGCTGTCCGGCTCGCACCCGTCCTGATCGCAGCGGTCTGCATTGTACTGGCGCTGCTGCCGGACGGACACAGGGGCATTGCGCATCCGGCGTACACCATGGGGACGGTGGTACGCACGGCAACGCAGCATGTCTGGAGCCATCACAGCGAGACAACCGCTTGTGCGCCGGTGATCCGCTTTGAAGCACAGGGGCGGCGCTATGAACTGACCTCCCGGCATTTCGTGCCGGAATGGCAGTACCGCCATCGGATGGGCGACAAGGTCAGAATTTGCTATAATGCCAGGCAGCCGGAGCAGTTCCGGATCTGCCGGGACGGCGGTGAGTGGCGCAGAGGTGCCCTGCTGATCGCCGGGATCGGTACGCTGGCAGCGTATGCGGTCATTCTATGGATGTATTGAGGGAATGCAAGAAGGGGTAGTATCGGAAAGAGATTATCAAAAAAGGAGTGGTCATGATGAGTCAGATTATGGAGCAGACAAATGCACACATCATGGGGACATACGGGAGAAATGAAGTCGTTGTGGATCACGGTACAGGCGCAACCTGCACAGATGAGAACGGCAAGCAGTATATTGACTTCGGCAGCGGCATCGGCACGACCTCGCTCGGCTTCTGCAATGAGGCATGGGCGCAGGCAGTCTGCGAGCAGGTACGCAAGGTGCAGCACACCTCGAACCTGTTCTATCATGCCCCGCAGGCACAGCTTGCCGAAAAGCTGTGTGCCATGTCCGGATACAGCAAGGTGTTCTTCGGCAACAGCGGCGCTGAGGCCAACGAATGCGCCATCAAGCTGGCCAGAAAGTACAGCTTCGACAAGTACGGTGAGGGCAGAAATACCATCATTACACTGGTCAATTCCTTCCACGGCAGAACGATCGCAACGCTGTCGGCAACCGGACAGGATGTGTTCCACATTTATTTCTTCCCCTTTGTCGGCGGCTTCCGCTATGCAAAGGCCAATGACATTGCCGATCTGCATGAAAAGCTCGATGATACGGTCTGCGCGATCATGATCGAGTATGTGCAGGGCGAGGGCGGCGTGATGGCACTCGACCAGGCATTCGTGGACGAGATCCGGAAGATCTGCGACGAGCGCGATATTCTGATGATCGCGGATGAGGTGCAGACCGGCATCGGCAGAACGGGCAGGCTGTTTGCAGGTGAATATTTCGGCGTGAAGGCCGATGTGACCACGGCTGCCAAGGGCATTGGCGGCGGTCTGCCGATCGGCGTATGCCTGGCAAATGCTAAATGCCAGGATGTCCTGGGCAAGGGTGCCCACGGCTCTACCTTCGGCGGCAATCCGGTTGTCTGCGCTGGCGCAGTCAAGGTGCTTGAAACGCTTGATGCACCGGGATTCCTGGAGGGTGTCCGCGAAAAGGCCGCATACCTGCGGAGCAGACTGGAGGCACTCGACGAGGTCGAAGCTGTATCCGGACTGGGCTTCATGATCGGCATTACCCTGAAAACCAAGAAGGCACCGGAGGTGCTGGCAGCCTGCATTGACAAGGGGCTTCTGGTGCTGACGGCAAAGGAAAAGGTACGTTTGCTGCCCCCGCTAACGATCACACAGAAGGAGCTGGAGGCCGGCGCAGATATTCTTTGCAGTGTATTGGAGGGCTGAGGATGGAGCTGACGATCATTCCAAAGGGAAGCGGCAAGTTTGAGATCAACGATCCCAAGGGACGAAAGATCTACAGCGTCACCAAAAAGCGCAAGCTGATGGGCAATCCCATTACCACGCTGCATGATGCTTCCAATTATGCACTGTATACCATGGTGCGGACGGCGGCCGGAAAGCATCCGTCTTTCCAGATCATCTTCAATGACGCTGTATTTCTGAATGTTCAGTGCAAGTCCCTGTATGTTGACCCGAGCATTCTG
The DNA here is from genome assembly GCA_902783005.1 of uncultured Ruminococcus sp. GTDB lineage: Bacteria > Bacillota > Clostridia > Oscillospirales > Ruminococcaceae > UBA3855. Next base: position 55,831 of record CACZPI010000092.1, read on the forward strand.
TTTGAAGGGCAGGGCGGCAAGTACGAGCTCAAGGGCAAGACTTCCAAGAATCTGGAACTGCGTACACAGGGGCAGCTCATCGGCGGTATTGTGACAGAGGAGCAGTCCAATGGCATGCCGAAGTATCAGTTGACGATCGAGGATAAATTCTATGACGATTTTATCCCGCTGTTTGCGGTAGCTGTAGACAAGTGCTTCAGCACCGCCAATAAGTAAACCACAGGAGGAACCAATATGAAGCATTTACTGAAAATGCTGGATCTGAGCCAGCAGGAGATTTTCGATATTCTTGACCTTGCCGACAAGCTGAAGTACCAGACCAAGCACGGCATCCCGCACCCGATCCTGCAGGGCAAGACCCTCGGCATGATCTTCCAGAAGGCGTCTACGCGCACGAGAGTGTCCTTTGAGACCGGTATGTACCAGCTCGGCGGCTATCCGCTGTTCCTGAGCGCCAATGACCTCCAGATCGGCAGAGGCGAGCCGGTGCAGGATACTGCCCGTGTACTTTCCCGCTATCTTGACGGCATCATGATCCGCACCTTTGCACAGCAGGAGGTCGAGGATCTTGCCAATTACGGCTCTATTCCGATCATCAACGGCCTGACTGACTTCTGCCATCCCTGCCAGGTGCTTGCTGACCTGCTGACGATCCGCGAGAAGAAGGACACCTTTGACGGCCTGAAAATGTGCTACATCGGTGACGGTAATAATATGGCCAATTCCCTCATTGTCGGCGGTCTCAAGGTCGGCATGGAGGTTTCCGTGGCATGCCCGAATGACTATCGCCCTGACAAGGCGGTAATGGACTTTGCAGCAGGCTATGACTGCTTCTCCATTACCGACAAGCCGCTTGAGGCTGCTGCAAATGCAGATGTCCTCATTACCGATGTATGGTCGTCGATGGGTATGGAAGCAGAGATCGAGAAGCGCAAGATCGCATTCAAGGGCTACCAGATCAACGATGATGTCATGGCTGCTGCGCATTCTGATGCCATGGTAATGCACTGCCTGCCCGCACACCGCGAGGAGGAGATCACAGCTAAGGTATTTGAGGAGCACGCTGCCGAGATCTTTGACGAAGCGGAGAACCGTCTGCATGCCCAGAAGGCTGTTATGGTCAAGCTGATGAGCAGCGACGAGGCGTAATTTCATTCCCCTCCGATGCAAAACCGGAGGGGAATTCTGTGTTTTGATAGCAGATTCCCGACCGGAAAGCAGCGAGTTGTTAAAATGTACAAAAGGGAAGCGAAAACAGGAGCAATCTTTGACTTGACAAAGTCGGAAAAACATGGTATACTAAATAAGTCGTCAGGCGAGAGTAATCGCAGGACGGGTACCACAAAGGGTGGTCGAAGGGGAAAAGAAAATTAGATTTTTTTGAGAAAATCAAAAAAACTTTTCAAAAAATTCAAAAAACCACTTGACAAACCCAAGAAAATGTGGTATAATAAATAAGCTGTCCGGCTGAGAGATGAGCTTCAAAAAACTTTGAAACCGGCTCGAAAC
>CACZPI010000093.1 GCA_902783005.1 uncultured Ruminococcus sp.
GCGCGGCGAGGCGCCCCTCTTGTAGGGGGCACCAAGAAATTATGATTACCAAAAAACTCGAATGGGGGGCGAAGCCCCCCACCAAGCACCGGGATAAAATCCCCTTGTTATCCGCTTGACAATCTCTGCTTTTTGCGGTATAATGATAGTATGGGATTTTTGTGCTTTAGCGGCCAGAAATCACAACAGAAAATCTGAAAGGATGATTCACATGGGTTTGACACTGACAGAAAAGATCCTCCGTGCGCATCTGGTAGACGGCGAGCCTGTCAAGGGACAGGAAATCGGCATCCGCATCGACCAGACTCTCACGCAGGATGCAACCGGTACGATGGCGTACCTCGAATTTGAGGCGATCGGCGTGCCGCGCGTCCGCACGGAGCGCTCTGTGGCGTACATTGACCACAATACCCTCCAGAACGGCTTTATGAATATGGACGATCACCGCTTCATCGGCTCCGTCGCCAAGAAGCACGGCATCTGGTTCTCCCGTCCGGGCAACGGCATCTGCCATCAGGTGCATCTCGAGCGCTTCGGCATCCCCGGCAAGACCCTCATCGGCTCTGATTCCCATACCCCCACCGGCGGCGGCATCGGTATGATCGCCATTGGTGCAGGCGGTCTGGATGTGGCCGTTGCGATGGGCGGCGGTGCGTACTATATCACCTACCCGAAAATTGTCAAGGTCGAGCTGACCGGCAAGCTCTCCCCCTGGGTCGCTGCCAAGGATGTCATTCTCGAAGTTCTCCGCAGACTCTCCGTCAAGGGCGGCGTCGGCAAGGTCATTGAGTACGTCGGTGAAGGCGTCAAGACCCTCTCCGTTCCGGAGCGTGCCACCATTACCAATATGGGCGCGGAGCTCGGTGCTACTACCTCCATCTTCCCGTCCGACGAAATTACAAAGCAGTTCCTCGAAGCACAGGGACGCGGTGAGGTCTGGAGCGAACAGAAGGCCGATGACGACGCCGTTTATGATGAGGTCGTCACCATCAACCTCTCCGAGCTCGTTCCGCTCGCAGCATGTCCCCATTCCCCCGACAATGTCAAGTCCGTCAAGGAGATCGAGGAGGAGAAGGGCGGCAAGATGAAGATCGACCAGGTCTGCATCGGCTCGTGTACCAATTCCTCTTTGCTCGATATGATGAAGGTCGCCCACATCCTCAAGGGCAAGACCGTGCATCCGGATGTGCAGCTCTCCATTGCCCCCGGCTCCAAGCAGGTGCTCAATATGATGGCGGACATGGGTCTGCTTTCCATTATGATCGACGCCGGCGCCCGCATCCTCGAATCTGCCTGCGGCCCGTGCATCGGTATGGGTCAGTCCCCCAATTCCGGCGGTATCTCGCTGCGTACCTTCAACCGTAACTTCCTCGGCCGCTCCGGTACCAAGGACGGCCAGATCTACCTCGTTTCCCCGGAGCTTGCCGCCATTTCCGCTGTGACCGGCTACCTGACCGATCCGCGTGAGATCGGCGATATGCCGCAGTTCGTGCTGCCGGAGAAGTTCACCGTGCACGACAATATGATCGTTGCACCCGCCCCCGAAGCCGAAATGGACAGCGTGGAAGTCCTCCGCGGCCCGAATATCAAGCCCTACCCGGAGACCGCTCCGCTCGAGGATTCCATCACCGCGCCCGTTTCCCTCAAGGTCGAGGACAATATCACCACCGACCACATCATGCCCGCCGGTGCCAAGATCCTCCCGCTGCGCTCCAATATTCCGGAGATCTCCAAGCATTGCTTCACCGTCTGCGACGAGGCATTCCCGGAACGCGCCAAGTCCCTCGGCAAGTCCGTCATCGTCGGCGGCTCCAATTACGGCCAGGGCTCGTCCCGTGAGCACGCTGCCCTTGCTCCGCTGTACCTCGGCATCAAGGCCGTTCTCGTCAAGTCCTTCGCCCGCATTCACAGAGCCAACCTCATCAATGCCGGCATTCTCCCGCTGACCTTCGTCAATGAGGCCGATTACGACGCCATTTCCCAGGGCGATACCCTCGAGCTGGCAGACGTCCGCGCCAAGATCGAAGCCGGCGAGACACAGCTTACCGTTGTCAACAAGACCACCGGCAAGGAAATTCCGGTGCTCTGCGAGCTGACCGGCAGAACCAAGGACATCATCCTTGCAGGCGGCCTGCTTGACTATACAAGAGAGAATCTGAAGTAATTCAGGCATGATATGGGGGAAAATGACATGTTATCTGCAATTCTCGCTTCACGCTACGTCCGCATCCGTTCGTGGAAGGACGTTGTCGCCATCATCATTACGGGCGCTGTGTACGCCGGGCTGCTGTATCTGCTCCCGCGTATCTTCCCGAATCTGCCGCATAATGCAGTCAAGATCATCAGCTTCATTGTGGGCGTGATCGTCTGCATCATCATGCTCTTTGCACTTGACGCATGAACGCGCTGCAAATCAAGCACGAAAACGATGCGCTGTTCCGTGATGGACACTTCCCGGAGATGCAGTCGGAGATCTTTGGCGATATTCCGGCA
>CACZPI010000094.1 GCA_902783005.1 uncultured Ruminococcus sp.
ACACAGGAACAGCTCGATATTGCTGTTGCAAAATACAGAAAGGAGCGAATGCGTGCATGAAAACGATCATGCCATTGCAAGATAATATGGCATTTGAACCGATGCCGATGTTACAGAAAATCAGAGTAGCGTGCTACATTCGTGTGAGTACGGATGATCCGGCACAGGAGGACAGCTACGAAGCGCAGGAGCGATATTTCAGTAAGCTGTTGCTTTCCCGCCCAGACTGGGATTCAGTAGGCGTATATTCGGATTATGGGATCTCCGGCACAAAGAAAGAAAACCGTACCGGACTGAACCGGATGCTCCGACACTGTGAGCAGGGGCGCATTGACCGTGTGATTTGCAAATCCATCAGCAGATTATCCCGGAATACCGCCGACACTGTGGCGATCATACGGCAGTTAAAAGAGCTTGGCATCACCTGTTATTTTGAAAAGGAAAGCCTTGATACGGGAGATATGAAAAGCGAATTTATCCTCACCACGCTTGCAGCGCTGGCGCAGGAGGAAAGCCGCACCATTTCAGAAAATCTACGTTGGAGCTTTGACCGCCGTGCGCCGAAGGGGGATCTGCCGAACTATGAATGCTACGGCTACAGGCTGTCCGATGAAATTGAGGTGACAGATACCGGCTACAGGCGGCGGAAGGTTGAGATCATTCCGGAGGAAGCGGAGATCGTAAAAGCGATCTTCCTGCACTATGCCGATGGTTTGTCCATGACAGATATTGCCCATGTTCTGAATCACAGGAAAGTTCCTGCGCCGTGGTCGGACTGCGGATGATCTACGCTATACGATCGACAATACCAAGATCCAGACAACGCTCGGCTGGCAGCCGGAAGTATCGTTTAAGGACGGAATACAAAGGACGATCCGGTGGTATCTGGAGAATCGTGCGTGGTGGAAGACTGTGCGATGATATCCCTTGTATGACGACATCTGTCTCACATCAAAATGGAGTTGCGTTTGGATGACAACAGTCTCTTGTTAAACCGTAACGATTTTAATTGCTGAAGTGGACATCTATAAAAAGCAGCGGCTGCGGAAAGATGAGAGGTTTCTCATTTGACCACAGCCGCTGTTTTTTATATCTCTACAGTCTCAAACCGGCACTCGTGAACTTTACTCTTCTTGTCGTAGTTGATGCCGACAAACAGCACAGTACCCTCATAGTCCTTGAGACCCTTGACATATTTTCTGTCCCTGATCTGCTCCAAAGCAACACCGGCATTCTGATCCCATTTCAGCTCAACGATCATTGCAGGATCTGTGTTGCCTCTTCTCGGCACAAACACCAGATCGGCACAGCCTTCACCGCCGTGCAGCTCTCTGTAAACTGCATAAGTATCCTGTGCGGAATAATAGGCAAGTGTCAGCACACAGGCCAGCGAATTCTCATCGTTATACTGGATCACCGATACATTATCATTGTGGACTTCGGTGATCATCTCGGCGACCCGTTCAGCATCCTGCTTCAGCGTGTATTTGAGAAGTTTATCAGACTGGTGTATCGCAGCCATGACCTTTTCATAGCCGCCGCGTGAAATAGAATTGATGAACTCTCTTCTTACCTCTGCATTGGGTATCCATACTGTATTTGTATCAAAGTCATAAGTTAGATATCCGAGGTGAATCAGCAGTGTCAGGACATCATCTGCACACTCAAATGTAACCATATCATTCTGGAATGTGTCCGTGTTCACAGAAATGTGTTCTCCGCCGATCATCTGAATGACCTTATCCCGCAGCCCATTCTCATTCCGCTGAATGTAAACTTTCAGGGCTTCATAGGATTCTGTCTTTGACCAGTAGTTGTCGAAAATACCGCACATCAGAACCGCAACAACAGAACGTGGATTGTATGTGGACACACCGTTGACATTATAACCGTCATACCAGCGCTTGATCTCGTCAAATGGAATTTTGTATTTGTCACATAATTCCGTAACTTCCTTTTCTGTAAAACCGGTAAATTCAGCAAGCTGTTTCTGGTTCATCATGGAATACTCATCAAACATATTTAGTGCCGAATGCTCGCCGTATTTCTTGATCGGCAGGATGCCGGTCATATATGCCAGCGCCACATAGGGCTGGCCTTTCAGCAGATCACGCAGAAAATCCAGATATACTTTCTGTGCTGCGCCATCGTTTTTGTAAATACGGAAAATGCAGTCCCATTCGTCAATGATGAAGATGAATCTCTCCTCTGTCTCGCCGTGCAGATCCTCTAAAGCTGTGATCAGGCTGGTCTCATCCGGATCAACAGATGGAAATGTACGCCGCATTTCTTTCAGAATCCGCTTTTGCATGAAATCCAGCAACTCCTGGATGCCCTTGGTACGGCTCAGAAACTTCTGGATATCCACATGAATGACGTTATACTGATTCAGATGCTTTTTGTAATCCGGTGCCTTTGAGATCTTAAACCGGGAGAACAGCTCGTCAGAATCGCAGCCCTTGCTGTAATACGCCACGAGCATATTCTCAGCAATGGATTTCCCGAAACGGCGTGGTCGGCTGACGCAGATGTGCTTACTCTCTCCAAATAAACAGCTATTGGTGAATTCGATCATCATTGTTTTATCAACATAGATCTCAGAATGAAGGGCAGTTCCGGCAAACAAGTCATTCCCCGGATTCAGGTAAATTCCCATATGCATTCTTCTCCTTTCCGCAGCAGTCTTATCCTGCTTTATTATACCATAGGTCGAGAGAAAAATCAAGTGCAGGATCGCGCAAAGCACAGGGGCTTTACATCGTTCTCTTATACAGCACTCTTGTCTCCTGCCACTCTGTAAACTTGGCATCTAAAAATGGCTGCCATCAGGATAGGTTTGCTCGGATTTCCAAAGATGCACCGCCTGCGGTGTCACACTCATCTTTTCTGATAACTGTACCAGTGTCAGGTTCAGAGCCTTTCTTTGAGATCAGCCGTCCTGTTTTCCTACGCCCCACAGCATCGGGTACACGGCCATCCTGCCCTCCTTATCAAAGAAGTGGAGATACATGGTAAAAAATTGATTGAAGCAACACTGTGATCAACAAAACTGAATATAGTACGATAAGACAGCCCACTGAGCTGCTTCTACGCTTCCTAACTATTAGGACGTTTAGAAGCAGCTTGGTGGGCTGCTTTTTATGCCCTCACGACCCTGTCGATTTTTCGGCAGGGCTTTTTGTTCCTTCGATTTCTGCAAGGCCTTTCTCCTCACACCCACGATTCGCTGCTCATTGGGAGTTCCATCCGGATTTACCAGCAGTGTCCCTTGGCAGTCCAGACCGTTCACAATGATGGCCTTTCCCATCGAATTGACATCCGGCAGTTCCTCCGGAATGATCTCCACCTTTCGCCGTTTGTATCCGGTTTCAGTCACTTCCTTTTCATCCGAAAGCCGAAACCCGTAGCAAGCATAATTCGGCAGATCGCCCTTCGATGCACGGCGGTCAAAGCTCCACCGCAGATTTTCTGAAATGGTGCGGCTTTCCTCCTGCGCCGGATCATCGGTACCCACACGGATGTAGCACACTACCCGGATTTTCTGTAATGCAGGCATCGGTTCGTCTGGTGGATTGACCTGCAAAGTAGCTGGCATGATCATTTTCATGCACGCATTCTCTCCTTTCTGCGCTTCCCCTGCGATCTGTTTTTTGTCTGCATGGAAGGCATTGCGCATTTTGCACCACAATTGTAAAGGGGTATGACTTGTCAGGTGGCTGACACAAAACTGCCAACCACCTGAAATCGTCATATACCCTTATTCTATCACATTTGGCTGGACTTGGCAAGGCGGATACCTGAGCGGGTTTGCAGGGGACGGTATCAAACAATTTTCCAAAAACCCTTGCCTTTCTTCCCATGTTGCGGTATAATAGAAGGAGTGACAAAGACCGGATCGTGAATCGTCCGGTACAGAACCAAATGCAAGGAGATCATCATGACCATCATCGTAACAGGCGGCGCCGGCTTCATCGGCTCTAATTTCGTGTTCCATATGCTGAATACCTATCCGGATTACCGGATCATCTGTCTGGATAAGCTCACTTACGCAGGCAATCTTTCCACGCTCGCACCCGTCATGGACAATCCGAACTTCCGCTTTGTGAAGCTCGACATCTGCGACCGCGAGGGTGTGTATAAACTCTTTGAAGAGGAAAAGCCGGACATCGTTGTGAATTTTGCCGCAGAGTCCCACGTTGACCGCTCGATCGAGAATCCGGAGATCTTCCTCCAGACCAATATTCTCGGTACACAGGTGCTGATGGACGCTTGCCGCAAGTACGGCATCCAGCGTTACCATCAGGTATCGACTGACGAGGTTTACGGTGACCTGCCACTTGACAGACCTGACCTGTTCTTTACAGAAACGACTCCGATCCATACCAGCAGCCCGTACAGCTCTTCCAAGGCCGGCGCGGATCTGCTTGTCATGGCGTATCACCGCACCTACGGCCTGCCTGTGACGATTTCCAGATGCTCCAATAATTACGGCCCGTATCATTTCCCGGAAAAGCTCATTCCTCTGATGATCGCGAATGCACTTGCGGACAAGCCGCTGCCGGTTTACGGTGAAGGTCTGAATGTTCGTGACTGGCTGTATGTCGAGGATCACTGCCGTGCGATTGACCTGATTATCCACAAGGGCAAAGTCGGCGAGGTCTACAATGTCGGCGGCCACAACGAGATGAAGAACATCGACATCGTGAAGCTCATCTGCAAGGAGCTGGGCAAGCCGGAATCCCTGATTACACACGTTGAGGACAGAAAGGGTCACGATATGCGCTACGCGATCGACCCGACTAAGATCCACAATGAGCTCGGCTGGCTGCCGGAGACAAAGTTCGAGGACGGCATCAAAAAGACCATCAAGTGGTATCTGGAAAACCGTGAGTGGTGGGAGACCATTATTTCCGGCGAGTACCAGAATTATTATGAAAAGATGTACGGCAACCGTGCGGAGGTCTGATCGTGAAAGTATTTGTAACAGGCGTCGGCGGACAGCTTGGCTTTGATGTTGTGAATGAGCTGAAAAAGCGCGGCTATACCGCCATTGGTAGCGATATTCTCGATGAAGCTGCGGCCGACTGCGACTATGTGAAGCTCGATATTACCGATGCACAGGCGGTCGAAAAAGCGATTTCCGGAGCAAAGCCGGATGTGGTCATTCACTGTGCTGCATGGACGGCAGTGGATGCCGCAGAGGATGCGGAGAATATCCCGAAGGTGCGTGCGATCAATGTGGACGGCACGAAGCATATTGCCAATGTCTGCAAGAAGCTCGGCTGCAAGATGATCTACATCTCGACCGATTATGTGTTCAACGGTCAGGGCGAAGAGCCGTGGCAGCCGGATTGCAAGGACTATGCGCCGCAGAACGTCTACGGCCAGTCCAAGCTCGATGGTGAGCTTGCCGTTGCGAATACTCTCGATAAGTACTTCATTGTTCGTATCGCATGGGTGTTTGGCGTAAACGGCAAGAACTTCATCAAGACGATGCTGAACGTCGGCAAAACGCATGACGAAGTGCGCGTCGTTTCCGACCAGATCGGCACGCCGACCTATACCTATGACCTGGCAAGGCTGCTGGTCGATATGGCAGAAACCGAGAAATACGGCTATTATCATGCGACCAATGAGGGCGGCTATATTTCGTGGTATGACTTCACCTGCGAGAT
>CACZPI010000095.1 GCA_902783005.1 uncultured Ruminococcus sp.
GTATATGCTGACCCGGGTTCCAACCACTGGATCGGTAACCAGGTATGGGCTGTTCAGCGTCTGGCTGAGCTGTACTACTGGGAGAAGAAGGACAACAACCAGTCTCTCGTTAATCCGGGCGGCGTAACCATGGACGAGGCTCTGACCACCATACTCGACAAGTGGGTTGCATGGTTCGTAAACAACACTGTTCTGACTGAGGACGGCGACTTCTACATTCCTTCCAACCTCGACTGGACCGGCGAGCCTGACAAGTGGAGCGGCTCTCAGAGCGCCAACTCCGGCCTGAAGGCTACCATCACCGGCTACGGCAACACTGACTTCGGCTGCGTATGCTCCCTGGCAAACACTCTGATCTACTATGCAAAGGCAAAGGGCGTTTCCTCTGCTGATATTGCTGGTCTGACCGAGAAGTCTGTCGGCGGCACCTACAACAACATGGTTGACGGCGTATCCAAGGTTGGTACTACCACCTATGCTGCCGGCGATGCTGACCTCGGCAAGGTTTCCCTGTACCTGGCTCAGCAGCTCGTTGACCGCGTATGGTCCATCGGCCGTGATAACATCGGTCTGACCAGAACCGATCACAACGGCTCCATGGCACGTTTCTTCTCTCAGCCTGTATGGGTACCGGTTGATTACAACGGCACCATGCCGAACGGCGACGTTATCCAGAATGGCATCAAGTTCCTCGACATCCGCTCCATGTATACTGACGCTTCCAAGTGCCAGGGCGGCAAGACCTCCGATGAGGCGATCGCCAAGGTTAAGGAGCTCCAGGCAGCATACGAGAAGGACGTTGCAGCAGGTGCAAAGTGGTCCGGCGGCTATTCTGCATCCTCTGAAGAGGGCAAGGCAGAGCTCGCTAAGTTCACCAACGTTGCTGAGGTTGAGTTCGAGTATCACAGATTCTGGCATGCAGGCGATGTCCTGATGTCCCTGGGTGCTCTCGCTGAGCTGTATCCGGAGCTGACTCCGACTGATTCCGAGCAGCAGCCTTCTACCGACGATGGCGACATCCTGTACGGTGATACTGACTGCAACGAGAAGGTTGAGCTGCTCGACGTTATCCTTCTGAACAAGAACCTGCTCGGTATGGAGCAGCTCACTCCGAAGGGTGCAAAGAACGCTGACGTTAACATCGACGGCTCTGTAGACGGTACTGACTCCCTCTACATCCTCAAGAGCCTGGTAAGCCTCGTAACCCTGCCGGTTAAGGAATAATCAGGAATTCTGAACTGAAACCACAAATCCCCCATGCTCCGGCATGGGGGATTTTTTTGAGTCTGCTGCATTGGGTGCCATAGAAAGCAAAAACCCCGAGGAAACTTCCTCGGGGAATATTCAGCATTCCAGGCTTTTTTGCAATTCTTCGAGATACACCCGCCCCATGTCGCTCAGGATCACATTTTTCCTTGTGATATAGCCAATTTCCATGGTGCTGTCATTCCCGGCAATGGGAACGGCGGTGTAATCCGAACCGTTGAGCGCATTGCAGATGATGCCGGAGCAGAAGGTATAGCCTTCCAGACCCTTCATGAGATTGAGCATCGTCGAGCGGTCGCAGGCCTTGATGACCCGTGCAAAATCGGTCGTATTGAAGATCTCCTCCGCGAAATAGAAGGAGCTTTTGTCCCCCTGCTCAAAGGTCAGGCACGGATAGGCCGCCAGCTCGTCAAGCGTGACGGCATTTTTGTCTGCAAGGGGATGCTGCTTCCACATGTAGGCGTAGACCGGGCAGCTGATGAGGCTGTGGAATTCCAGATGCTGCGCGTCAAGCAGCCGCAGCAGCGTCTGCCGGTTGAAATCACTCAGATACAGGATCCCGATCTCGCTGCGCAGCGTATGCACATCCTCGATGACCTCCGCAGTCCGCGTTTCCCGCATCGCGAATTCATAATCGCAGGTGCCGAACTGCCCGACCATCCGCACGAATGCCTGCACGGCGAAGGAATAATGCTGCGCCGATACACCGAACTTTTTCTTGACATGGCCGCCGGTGTATTTCTCCTGCAGCACCTCGTACTGCTGGTAGACCTGCCGCGCATAGGTGATGAATTCCGCACCGTCTGCCGTCAGCGTCACGCCCTTGCCGCTGCGGTTGAAGATCTGAATGCCGATCTCCCGTTCAAGCTCCTTGACAGAGCTGGTCAGCGAGGGCTGGGCGATGTAGAGCGTTTCTGCGGCCTTGTTCATGGAGCCGCATTCCGAAATGACGATGGCATAATGGAGCTGCTGCAATGTCATGGTGATTCTCCTTTATGTGGCTTGCCACGGGTAGGTGAGCTGCGTGCCGCCCTCGTCATCCACCGCCAGATACGGCTGCCATGTCAGGAACAGCTCGTCTGTCACAGATTCAGCGTACAGCAGCTCATACGGGCTCATGAAGGTATGGATCAGGTCGTCGCGCAGATGCAGAATGTCCTCCGCAATGGCCGCATCACACCCGGGAAGCAGCATCAGCTCCTCCCTGGTTGCCGTATTCAGGTTAATGACGGGCGGCTCGGGCGGTGCGGTCGTTTCCGTGACGGGCTCCGGCAGAACCGTCGTTTCCGCTGCCGTGGTTTCCGCTTCGGTCACCGGCTGCTCATCCGGAATGTACAGCAGATCGTAAATCGCCAGATACCGTGATTCTCCGATGCCAGGGACATCCAGAAGCTGACTGCGGTTCGTAAAGCCGCCGGTCTGCGCCCGGTAATCGAGAATGGCCTGTGCGGTCACCTCCCCAATGCCGGGAAGGCTGCAAAGTGCTTCCAATGACGCGGTATTCAGGTCGAGCGGATAGGCAAATGTCGGTTCTGTCGGCTCCGCGATCCATGTGGAAGCTGCGGTGAAGGCAGCAGGCTGTGTTTCCGTCGCAGCTTCAGTGGTTTCCGTGGATTCTGTGAATGCACATTCGGAAGCCGGTTCCGGCAACGCATGGGAATAGGTCTGCACGGAGGCAAAGCCGGTGCGTTCCCGCACGCTCCCGAATACCGCCAGGGACAGGGCGGCTGCGGAAAACAGCGCGATCAGGCAGATGCTTCGTGTCAATGGTACTTGTAGATGGTCACGCCCTCGAAGCCGTCAAGCAGATTGCCCATCTTCTGGAAGGCGAGACCGGTGCCCTTGGCGACACAGTGGACAGCATCCTTGGCAAGGTGGCAGTTGACATTCAGCGTGCGGTGGATCAGCTCGCGCAGACCGCCGAGCAGAGAACCGCCGCCCGTGAGGAGAATGCCGTTTTCGTAAATATCACCGACAAGCTCCGGCGGCGTTTCCTCGAGCACCTTCTTGATGCCCTCCATGATGGCGAAGATCTCGTCCTCCATCGCATCGAACAGCTCCATTTCATTGAGCTCGACCGCATCGGGAAGGCCGCGCATCACACTGCGTCCCTTGACGGTCATGGTGATGTCGTCGCGGGGATCGTAGAGATTGGTCAGGGTCTTCTTGACCTGTTCCGCGGTCTGCTCACCGATCATGAGCTTGTAGCGGTTCATCATGTATTTCTGAATGGCGCGGTCGATCTGGTTGCCGGCGCTCTTGATCGAATGGGAGGTGACAATGCCGTTCATGGAGACGATGGCGACATCTGTTGTGCCGCCGCCGATGTCCACGACCATATGTCCCTTGGCCTTGCCGATGTTGATGCCGGCGCCAAGCATGGCGGCAATGGGCTCGTCGATCAGATACGCCTTGCGGCATCCGGCGGCCATGACGCAGTCACCGACAGCCCGCTTTTCGAGCTCGGTGATGAAGGCCGGAACGCAGATGATGATTCTCGGCTTGATGAGCTGGCTGCCGCAGACCTTGTGCAGGAATTCCCGGATCATGCACTGCGTCAGCAGATCATCCGAGATGACGCCGTTGGCAAGCGGATGCACCACATCAATGTAGGCCGGCGTCTTGCCGATCATCTGGTATGCCTCCTGCCCGACGGCAAGGATGCGCTGGGTGGACGTATTATAGGCGATGACGGACGGCTCGGAGAGCACGACGCCCTTCTTGCCGTAGGTCATGACGATATTCGCCGTTCCCAGGTCAATGCCGATATCCGGTGTATTCATGATAGTCCTCCTTGGTTGGTTTGGGTGAGCTTCCTGGCAAATTCGATCTCCCGGAGCATTTTGGAATATACCGCCGTTGCCGCAGCCGCGGCAATGACGACGGATGCACCGTTCTGCCGGAGCAGCGCGGCACAATGATCCATCGTGCTGCCGGTGGTGATGACATCATCTGCCAGTATGATGCGCATGCCGTCAAGCGGAATGTCGTGAATCCCGAAGCTGTCGGCATTAAACGCGCGTTCGCGGGCATTGAGCGTGTGCTGGATCCTGCCCTTCTGCCGGCGGAACAGCACATCCTCGCGGCAGGGGATCGCAAGCTCCTTTGCAATGCCCCGGGCGATCAGTGCCGCCTGATTATAGCCGCGGCGGCGCTGCCGGGTCGGATGCATGGGAATGGGGATCACGCAGTCGGGAAGCCCCTGCGCCGGGAGCTTCCGGATCCTGGATGCAAGGATCTGCGCGGCAAACGTCGCATAATTCGTATTGGAAGCAGATTTGAGCTTCAATATGGCGCGGCGTCCCTCTGCCGCATACATGCCGCAGATCACTGCCCGGTCATAGGAGAGCGGCTTCTGGAAGCACATGCATCCGACCTTGCCGCAGCCGTGGCAGTAGAAATCATCCGGCAGCACGATATGCTCCGCGCACGATTCACACAGCAGCTCGAATGCCGTGAGTGCGCAGCCGCATCCCGGGCAGCGGTTGGGGGCGATGAGATGGAGAAGCTGCTTACGAAGCATCGCCCGGCTCCTCCGGCTTTGCCGTTTTTTCGAGCATATCCCGCAGGCAGGAATAGCGGTTGGTGCGGCGGTTGTTCTGCACCATTTCCAGGACGCGCTCGGGTGTTCCGACAATGATGAGCAGGCGCTTGGCGCGGGTGACGGCGGTGTAGAGCAGATTGCGGTAGCTGAGCTTATCGGAATGGCCGAGCAGCGGCAGAATAACGGCTTCAAATTCGCTGCCCTGGCTCTTGTGGACGGTGACGGCGTAAGCGAGTTCGAGCTGGTCGAGCATCATCAGCGGGTACACCGTGATGCGCCCGTCAAAATCAATGACAGCCTCGCCGGATTTCCGGTTGATGGTTTCGATGCGGCCGATGTCGCCGTTGAAGATGCCCTGTCCGGATTCCTCGCCGCGCCGCCATTGAATGTCGTAGTTGTTCTTGGTCTGCATGACCTTGTCGCCCTCGCGGAATTCGTAGAGCTTCGATTTCATCTGTGCCTTGCCAGCGGCGGGGGGGTTGAGCCGGGATTGCAGGAGCTTGTTCATGGCCTCGACACCGACATTGCCGATGCGCGAGGGGCAGATCACCTGAATGTCCCGGATCGGATCGAACCGGTACTGCGGTGCCGCAGGCAGACGGCGCACGACCAGATCCGTGACAAGCTGCGAGGCCGAATCCGGATCGGGACGGTAAAAGAAGAAGAAATCGTTGTTCTTCTGCCGCAGATCGGGCATTTCTCCGTGTACGATGCGGTGTGCATTGGTGACGATCAGGCTTTGCTGTGCCTGCCGGAAGATCTCCCGGAGTGCCACGACCGGCATGCATTTGCTGGCGATGAGGTGGGCAAGCAGGTGGCCGGCACCGACGGAGGGAAGCTGGTCGGAATCCCCGACCAGCACGACCTTGCAGCCGAGCCGCAGCGCCCGGAGCAGATGGGAAAAGAGCAGCACATCGACCATGGACATTTCATCGACAATGAGCACATCACAGTCCAGTGGATTTTCCTCATGGTGGGTGAATACCTGATTCCCGAAGGCATCGAACTGGACTTCAAGCAGCCGGTGAATGGTCTTGGCTTCGTAGCCGGTCAGGTCGGAAACGCGCTTGGCGGCGCGTCCGGTGGGGGCGGCGATCAACACCTGATTGCCGAGCTTCTCAAAGCAGGCAATGATGGCGTTGAGCGTGGTGGTCTTACCGGTACCCGGGCCGCCGGTGAGAATGAGCATGCCGCGGGAGAGAGCCGCACGGATGGCTTCCTTCTGAAGCTCGGCGTACTGCATCCCGGAATGTTTTTCCGTCTCCTCGATCAGCTCGGAATAATCCCTGGTATCGCGGATGCCGAAATCGCGCATGACACCGATGCGGGTGGCGATGTAGTCCTCGGCATCGTAGTATTCCTTCAGATAGACGAATTCGCGGCCGCCCTTGACGTATTCAACAATGGTGCCCTCCTCCAGGCCGGCATTGTAGGAGCGGTAGAATTCCGATTCTCCGATGCCGAGAAAATCGCAGGCCTTGTCGGAGAGACGATCGAGCGGGAGGCAGGAATGGCCTTCATTGGCGTTGAAAGAAAGCAGATGCTCGATCCCCGCCTGAATGCGGCAGGGGGCGTTGAGGGGGATATGCAGTTCACGGGCAAAGTCCTCCACCTGCCGGAAGCCGAGACCGATGGTGTCGCGGCACATCAGGTAGGGATTTTCCGCGACGACCTCCTGACACTGTTCGCCCCAGATGCGGTACGCCCGCATGGCATAGCGGGAACGGATGCCGTACCCATCGAAATAGGCGATGGCAGAGCGCAGGGAGAAGATCTGCTTTGCCTCGCGGGCGACCTCCTCGCATTTGCGTTCGGTCATGCCACGCACTTCAAGAAGACGCTCGGGCTCATGCTCCATGATGGTGAGGGTGCGGGCGCCGAAGACATCCACAATGCGGTTGGCAAGCGCCTCCCCGATGCCCTTGATGACGCCGGAGGAGAGGTAGCGCCGGATGGAATCGGCGGTATCCGGGAGCTTGCGTTCAAAGCTCTCGGTGATAAACTGCAGGCCGTAGCGCGGATGGCTGGCATAATGCCCGTAGGCGGTCAGCCCCTCGCCCTCCTCAATATCCCCGAAATCTCCGGTCACGGTGACAAGCTCGCCGTCGGATTCAAGAAACAGCACGGCATAGCCGTTGTCTTCATTGCGGTAGCGGACGGTATCGACCGTGCCTTCGATCTTTTCGGTATCTGCCATGTGCTCACCTCCGGAATTGGTTTCATACCTATTCATTATACTACATTCTGCGGGATTTTGCAACAGTTTTCGCAGAATTTCCGGTTTTTCCCCGCCGAATGTGCCATATTCGGGACGATCCTGCTGCAACAGACCCGGAGCTGCATCATGTGGGATGCAGCTCCGGGGTGTTTCTATGCCTGTGTCATTCTCGGGGAATCCCCGCGGGACATGACGACGCGGTAGCCGCTGCCGGTGACACGGCGTTCCATGCAGCCGCGGCACTGGGCGGATTCCTCGCCGGTGCAGATCTTGTTGTCGTACAGCATGTACTTCTCCCGCACGCCGACCGGGGAGAGATTCGGCATAATGACATTTGCGCCCCATTGCAGCCCGAGCTCCCGCCCGAGCGGATGCAGCGTTCCGAGCGCCGTTGTTGCCGGCAGCAGCACATCCGGGAAGAGCAGCCGCAGAATGCCCAGCAGCCGCAGCACCGGCTGCAATTCGCCGGGTTTCCGGTCGCGGAAGGGCGTGTCCTTATGCGGCAGGAAGGGGCCAATGCCGATCATATGCGGCTGGAGATCCTGCAAAAAGCGAATATCTGCCAGAATATGCGCCGGTGTCTGGAAGGGTGCGCCCACCATGATCCCGGCACCGATCTGAAAGCCGATCTCCCGCAGGTCATACAGACAGCGCTTGCGGTTCTCGCAGCTCATTTCCGCCGGATGCAGCATCGCATAATGCGCCGGATCCGCCGTTTCATGCCGCAGCAGATACCGGTCGGCACCCGCATCATAAAAGCGCTGGTATGCCTCCCGGGATTTTTCACCGATCGACAGCGTGATGGCGCAGTCCGGGTAGCCCTCCCGGATCTGTGAAACGATCTGACAGACGCGGTCATCCGTCCAGTACGGATCCTCGCCGCCCTGCAGCACGAATGTCCGGAATCCCAGTGCATGCCCCTCGCGGCAGCAGGCAAGGATCTCCTCCGGTGTCAGCCGGTAGCGTTCAAGCGCCCGGTTGCTCCTGCGGATGCCGCAGTAAAGGCAGTCATTCCTGCAATAATTGGTAAATTCGATCAGTCCCCGCAGATAGACCGCATCCCCGTAAATGCTCCGGCGCACCTCATCGGCAGCCGCTTTCAGGGCATCGTCCCAGCGGTCGCTCGTCAGCAGTTCCAGGAACTGTTCATCCGTCAGATCGCGGTTTTTCCTGAGTGCTTCGATCATAGCAGCACCTCTCTGTTTGTCCCGTAGAAAATATCGTCATGTCCGGCAAGCCGATCGAGCACCCGTTCAAAGGCATCCCAGTTGTGATTGCCGTCAAATTCGTAGCTGTGTCCCCAGATATAGAAGATCTGCGGCGTTTCCGGCTCCGATGCCAGAAACCGCGTGACAAGCGCGTCAAGCTGCGCATCGTCATGATGGCAGGTCGGCCGGAAGGCAAGCAGATCCGCCTGCGGATCGAAGCTGTGATTCTCCCAGACCCCGCGCCCGTAGCGCAGACCGAGCGAACGTGCCTTTTCTGTTACGGCCGGGTTGCAGTCCCCGTAGGCATACGCCATGCCGACCGGCGCCGTCCCGAAGATCTCCGTCAGCCGCGCCTTGTCGCCGGCAAGCTCTTGATGCAGCGCCTCCGGATCCAGCGAGGACAGTGCCAGATGCCGTGCGCCATGCACCGCAATTTCATGACCGGCATACACCTCCCTGCATGCCGGCAGATCCAGCCTGCGCACGGGGCAGCCCTTGTATTCCCAGACGTCCCCGGAGCCAAGTCCGGAATTGAGATTGAAGGTACACTTCATCCCGCAGCGGTTAAGCAGCGCTGCAAGCCGGATGTCCTGCTCGCTGCCGTCGTCATAGCTGAAGGTGAGTGCCTTGCGAAAGCGCTTCGTCCATTCCATCAGGCCATCATTTCGTCTGCAAGGGCTTCAAGGGCAGCGCGGTCGGCGTCCTTCATGGCAGACTTGATGGTGACGGTCGTTTCGGTGAAGGTGATGTTCTTGGATTTCTCGAACATGGCCTTCATGCCCTTGGCGGCGGTCGGTGCCCACGAGCCGTTTTCAATGATGCCGATGCGGCGGTTCTGGTAATTGCGCTCTGTCAGCTCCTCAATGAAGGTTCTCATGCACGGGAATACGCCGTTGTTGTAGGTCGTTCCGGCAAGAACGAGCTTGCCGTAGCGGAAGGCATCCTCCACAGCCTCGGCCATGTCGTCGCGGGCAAGATCGGTCACGGCGACCTTCGGGCAGCCCTTGGCGGTGAGCAGCTCTGCAAGGGCTTCCACGGCCTTTTTCGTATTGCCGTAGACGGAATTGTAGCAGATCGCGATGCCCTCGCTCTCCACGCCGTAGGAAGACCATGTCTGGTACAGACCGAGGTAATAGTCAAGATTCTCGCTGAGAATGGGGCCGTGCAGCGGGCAGATGGTACCGATCTCGAGCGCAGCGGCCTTCTTCAGGACTGCCTGCACCTGCATACCGTACTTGCCGACGATGCCAAAATAGTACCGGCGTGCTTCACATGCCCAGTCCTCATCGGTATCGAGCGTGCCGAATTTGCCGAAGGCATCGGCGGTGAAGAGCACCTTGTCTGCGGCATCATAGGTGAACATGACCTCCGGCCAGTGAACCATGGCGGCGAAAATGAAGGTCAGCACATGGCTGCCGAGGGAAAGCGTCTCGCCGTCCTTGACGGTCAGCTTTTTGTCTGCCGGAAGCTCCATCTCCGGGAAGAACTGGCCGAGCATGGCAAAGGTCTTGGCATTGCCGACGAGAACGGCATCCGGATAGGCCTCCACGAAGCGGCCGATATTGGCGGAATGATCCGGCTCCATATGCTGGATGATGAGGTAATCGGGCTTTCTGCCGCCGAGTGCATCGGCAAGGTTTTTCAGCCATTCTTCACCGAAATTGGCGTCAACGCTGTCCATGACGGCGATCTTGTCGTCGAGGATGACATAGGAATTGTACGCCATGCCGTTGGGAACGTCGTAATGGCCTTCAAACAGGTCGATCTCACGGTCATTGACGCCGATGTAGCGGATCGAATCAGTGATATTCATGGTAAAGTTCCTCCTTGTATTCTGAGTTTGTCTATATTATAACATACTTTCCGGGAAAAGAAAAGTCTTTTTTGTGAAGAATCAGCCGAGTGCTGCGAGCGCCTCCGGGAAGAGCTCCACGCTCCGGCGGAGAATGCCGTGGCACTGTGCAATGGCGGTGCCGTAATTCGTGAAGGGAATGCCCTGTTCGCGTGCAAGCGCCATGCGGAACTGTACCTCCTTCGGCGGGAGCATGCATGCCCCGCAATGCACGATCAGCCGGAAGCCCGACAGATCCCGCGGGAAGCCTGTCCCGGAGGAGAAGGCAAATTCCGGCTGACAGCCTGCATGCTGTCGGATCCATGCCGGGAGCTTGACGGTGCCGATGTCCCCGCATTGCCGGTGGTGGGTGCAGCCCTCGGACAGGAGCACCCTGTCCCCGTCATGCAGCGCATCCAGGACGGCAGCACCCTGCACGACGGTTTCAAGATCGCCCTTGTACCGCGCAAACAGGATGGAGAAGGAGGTCAGGGGAATTTCCGGGGGTGTGATGCGGTTGACCCGCCCGAATGCCTGGCTGTCCGTAATGACCATGCGCGGGGCAGGGATCTTCTGCAATGTCACCGCCAGCTCCGTATCCTTGCAGCAGACCGGAATGGCACCGGCTTCAAGCGCTGCCCGGATGACCTGCTGCTGCGGGAGAATGAGCCTTCCCTTGGGGGCGGCGTCATCAATGGGGATCACCAGCACGATCACATCCCCCGTCTGCACCAGATCCGCCAGCAGCGGCCGGGGATTGGCGGGCTGTGCGACCTGCTTTGCCATCAGCTCCCGCAGCTCCGTAATGCCCTCGCCCGTTCTGGCACTGACCGCGATCTCGTGTGCCGAGGTCAGGACGGGCTGTGCAAGGTCATTCTTGTTGTACACGATGAGGTAGGGGAGCCGGCGCTTTTCAAATTCCGCCACCAGCATCCGGTCGGTATCGGTCAGACCGGCGGCTGCATCCGCGATCAGCACCGCAATGTCGGTTCTGGCAAGCACCTCAAGCGTGCGCTCCACGCGCAGCCGTCCAAGTTCGCCCTCGTCGTCAATGCCGGGGGTGTCGGTGAGCAGCACGGGCCCGAGGGGCAGCAGCTCCATGGCCTTGGTGACCGGATCGGTCGTGGTGCCGCGTACATCGGAGACAATGGACACGGGCTGCCCGGTAACGGCATTGATGACGCTGGATTTGCCGGCGTTGCGCCGCCCGAAAAAGGAGATCCGGATGCGCTCGGAGGAGGGGGTGTCATTCAGGGACATACAGGGTCACTCCTTCTGATAGAATCTGTATCAAGTATAGCACATTTCACAGGATTCGTCAACGGCAAATATCCGGTATATGCCAATTGTTTCCCATAATGCGGGAAATGTTGCAGAAAGACTTGACATTTCCCGGATTTTGCACTACAATAGGTAAGGTGCTTTATTGAATCGGAGGATACAGGAGGAGCGGAATGAAAAAGAAGATCATCGCCGTGCTTACGGCGCTTGGCTGTATGCTGGCCATGCTGCCGGCGGCGGTACTGGCAGAGGACAGTCTGCCGGGAGACTGCAATCAGGACGGAACACTGATGCTTGCAGATGCGGCGCTGATGCAGCAATACCTGACCGGACAGGCGGAATTCACGGAAGCGCAGTTTTATGCGGCGGATTTCAACCATGACGGCACAGCGGATATTTTTGACCTGGCGCGGATCAAGTATGCGCTCACGGCCGTTCCCTATGACCCGGATGCCTATGTCCCGCGGGAATGGGCGATGATCGAGGCAGTGCCGGAATTTTCACAGCATCCGGATTACCCGACGGGCTGCGAATCGGCGGCGCTGTATATCCTGCTGCACAGCTACGGGATCAATATTACGATGGAAAGAATCGTCAGCATGCTCCCCAAGGGGCCTGCCCCCTATGAGGGAGCGGACGGCAACCTCTGGGGCGCCAACCCGGAAAAGCAGTTTGTCGGTGATCCGACGAGCTCCTCGGCATTTGGCGTTTTCAATGCGCCCATTGCACAGACGGCCGGCTTCATCAAGCCGAATCCCATCTGCCGGACGGGCGCGACAATGGACGATGTGCTGCGGCTGATCGACCGGGATATTCCGGTGGAGGCGTGGTTCATCATTGACCCGGATCTGACATTCATCTACCGGCGCCAGTGGTACGATTACCAGACCGGAGAGCTGATCCGCTGGCCGGGGCGCGAGCATGCGATCGTGGTCTGCGGCTATGATGCGGAGCATGTCATTTACCGTGATTCGAATACCGGCGGCACCCGCACGGTCAGCAAGTCGATCTTTGCGGCGCGGTTTGCCGACCTGGGCGGACGGATCGTCTATTATGATGAGCCGGTGAGATAAGTGACAGCAAAAAAGGTTTTCAGATGTGGGAGGAGCTTCGGCTCCTCCTTTTTTGTGTCTGCTATATTCACAAAAAGATTGACATTTCTGAAAAATTATGCTAAACTATAACTATAAGTATTCTATTATCAAAAGGAGCGATGTCCAATGAAGAAAGGATTTTTCCGCCGCCTGGCTGCGGGGATTCTCTCGGGCGTGATGCTGGCCGGATCGGGGATCATTCCTGCCCATGCCGCGGATACGCCTGACACCTATCACGACGACTGGCTGCATGTCGAAAACGGCAAGGTCGTGGATATGTACGGCAATGAGGTCTGGATGACCGGTGTCAACTGGTTCGGCTACAATGTCGGATCCCAGATCTTTGACGGCGCGTGGTCTGCCAACGTCCACAATTGCCTCAAGCTCATTTCCGACCACGGCTTCAATCTGCTGCGCGTGCCCATGTCCACCGAGATCATTCTCCAGTGGAAGAACGGTGAGCCGGATCCCATGATCAAGCTCAACGAATACGAGAACCCCGAGCTGACGGTCGAAGGCGTCGTCGGCGGCAAGGCAAAGTACAGCTTCGACATCTGGAATCAGGTCGTGGCCTGGTGCCGTGAGGAGGGCATCAAGATCATGATGGATGTCCACAGCGCGTCCACCAATGCAGCCGGACACCAGTATCCGCTGTGGTACGATGACAATTTCTCCACGGACGACTGGCTCGAAGCGCTCTCGTGGTTCTCGGAGTATTACAAGGATGACGACACGATCATTGCCATTGACCTGAAGAATGAGCCCCACGGCAAGCCCGAGGAGGGCAAGTTTGCCAAGTGGGACGATTCCACCGATGAGAACAACTGGAAGCATGCCGCCGAGCGCGGTGCCATGGCCTGCCTTGAGCAGAATCCGAATCTGCTTATCATGGTCGAGGGTACGGAGTGCTATCCGGACTTCTCCCGCGGTGCGGACTGGACAACGCCGTCTGTCGATTATGCGCATTACGGTGAACCGTCCAAGGTCTTCGGCGCATGGTGGGGCGGCAATCTGCGCGGCGTCAAGGATCATCCCGTGGACATCGGCGAATATACCAAGCAGATCGTGTATTCCCCGCACGACTACGGCCCCGAGGTCTACAAGCAGAGCTGGTTCTATCTGGAGGATGACACCAAGACCTTTGACCGGCAGTCGCTTCTGGATGATTACTGGTACGATTCCTGGGCCTATCTGGTCGAGGAGAACCGCTATCCGCTGCTCATGGGCGAGTGGGGCGGCTGGGTCGATGAGGCGCACGACAAGACCGGCGAGAACCGCCACTGGCTCCAGGA
>CACZPI010000096.1 GCA_902783005.1 uncultured Ruminococcus sp.
GATCAGCAGTACGTCCTCCCCAAAACAGACTTTTTTGACAAGCTCACCGCCGCTGCATCCCTTGATGCAGCGGCGGTTTTACATTATTGCAGGAAGCACAGCAGATCCCACCATGCATGCAGCAGCACCGGCACCGCAAGGCTCCTTGTGCGCAGGTACGAATAGGAAAAGACAAAGCTCAGTGCAATGATCTGCAAAAATGCAAAGCTCGTGATGTAGGAAATAAACACCCCGCTGCGGATCCAGATCGGAAAATGAATGCACAGGAACAGCAGCGCGTTGACAGCAACATAAAGCCATTCACGTTTGGTATTTCCCTCAAATGCCGCTCCCAGCAGCCAGCCGCGGAAGAACAGCTCCTCCCCGAGCCCGATGCACAGCACGGATATGATCTGGTACAGCCGGAATTCCGGATTCACCGCCAGGAGTGTACCGCCGCTGCGCAGCCGGATCCCGATATGCACCACAAGCATGACCAACGCTGCGCCGCACAGCCATGCCAGCCATTCCCGTTTCGGTCGGAATGCCTCCCGGCACGGCACATGCACCTCCCCGTCAAACCGCCGCATCAGCAGCCATGCCGGAAGTGCCCAGACAAGGAGCTTGCCAGCCGTTTCCTTGATGATTTCCAAAGCCTCGCCGCCGACAGCCGGCGTGATGACCAGCTCCGTGATGCCCCAGAACAGATATAGGATGACAATGGATGCGATCCATACGATTTTCAGTGTCTTGTTTTCCTTCATAAGTACCTCCCGCTGTTTGGTTCTTTCATTATAGCATAACCGGAAACGGATGTCAACAGACCGTTGACACCGGGCGGTGCGCCGTGGTATAATGAAGCTACCGATAAGCTGAGCGAAAGGAGCTTTTCTATGAAACATCAGGTCTACAATCCCTATCTTCCCCTCGGCGTCTGCATCCCGGACGGGGAACCGCATGTATTCGGGAACCGCGTCTATCTCTATGGCTCCCATGACAAGGAGGGCGGTGAAACCTTCTGCATGCTCGACTATGAAGTCTGGTCGGCGCCCGTGGACGATCTCACCGACTGGCGCTGCGAGGGCATCATCTACCGCGCGGCACAGGATCCGGACTATCCGAACCGGAAATTCATGTATGCCCCCGATGTCGTGCAGGGCAATGACGGACGGTACTACCTCTACTACTGCATGTCCGGCGATTTCGGCGTCGGCGGCTACCACGGCCCGATCTCTGTTGCCGTCTGCGATACCCCGGCAGGCAAATTTGAATACCTCGGCTTCGTCCGCTGGAAGGACGGCACCCCCATGCAGAAATATGTCTGCTTCGATCCCGCCGTCATCAATGACAACGGCACTGTCCGCCTGTATTACGGCACCCAGTACGATTTTGAGGAACGCCCCGACTTCCCCGGCGAGGGCGAATGGGCGATCCGCTCCGAAACGGAAATGTTCGCCAAATCCCGCGAGGAGATCCTCGGCACGCCCGAAAGCGTCATGGGGCCGTCTGTGCTGACCCTTGAGGACGACATGCTCACCGTCCGCGACGAGCCCGTCCACATCATTCCCTACCGCGTCAAGGGCACGGATTTCGAGGCACACCCCTTCTTTGAAGCCGCCTCCATGCGCAAGGTCGGGGAGCGCTACTATTTCGTCTATTCCTCCCAGCTCAACCATGAGCTCTGCTATGCCGTCAGCGACCGCCCGGACGGAGGATTCCGCTTCGGCGGGACGATCGTCTCGAACGGTGATGTCGGCTACGAAGGCCGCAGGCAGGAGGAACGCGCCAATATGACCGGCACGACTCACGGCAGCATCATTGAGATCGGCGGTCAGTGGTATGTCTTCTACCACCGCCTGACCCACAAATCCGATTACAGCCGGCAGGCCTGCGCCGAAAGAATCGAGATCCTGCCGGACGGCTCCATTCCGCAGGTCTGCATCACCTCCTGCGGCCTCAACGGCGGTGCGCTTGCGGCGCAGGGCAGCTATCCGGCACCCATCGCCTGCCATATCACCAACGGTCACATGCCGCACGGCTCCAACAAGATCTATGACGAGGCCTTCCCGCATGTCACCAATGACGGTGCCTGCCGGTTCATCGCACAGATCGCGGACGGCACCCGCATCGGCTACCGCTATTTCGATTTCACCGGGGACTGCACGCTGACGCTCCGGGTAAAGAGCACCGACGGCGGCAGATTTGACTGCACCGATGAAAACGGCAATTCCCTCGGCAGCATTCCCGTTCCGGCTGCATCCGGCTGGACAGAAGCCTCCGGCAGCCTCTCGGTCTCCGGCGGGACACATGCGCTGTTCCTGACCTTCCACGGAGACGGAGAAGCGCAGTTTGAGAGTTTCCGGTTTACCTGACGGCAATTTGATTTACCCGTTTGTCTTCCGATTTGCTGATTTTTTGTATGATTTCCAGGAAATTGTGTAAATGCTATTGACATCCGAAATCGTTTATGGTATAATAGAATCACCATAAGGGAAAGGAGGGGGAATCATGAATTACGATCCTTCTGCATATAGCGACACCGGCAGTTCCGGAAGTCCCGTCTTTTCGCTGCTGCTCAGTGCCGTACTGGTACTTGCCAACTGGTTCATCTTTATGAAGGCCGGTGAGCCGGGATGGTTCAGCATCATTCCGGGTCTGAATATCTGG
The DNA here is from genome assembly GCA_902783005.1 of uncultured Ruminococcus sp. Lineage (GTDB taxonomy): Bacteria > Bacillota > Clostridia > Oscillospirales > Ruminococcaceae > UBA3855. The sequence goes on from CACZPI010000096.1 coordinate 2,647, forward strand.
ACAATGTTCCGCATTGTCTACGGAAGCGGCTGGAAGTGTCTGCTGCTGCTCGTACCGGGATTGAACATCGTCGTGTACGTTATGTTCTGCATTCGTTTCGCGCAGGCGTTCGGCATGGGCATTATCTGCGGCATCGCAATGATCTTTGTGTCGCCGCTGATCATGCTGCTTGCGGCATTCGGGCCGTTCCAGTACAAGGGAAGCTGCTATAACTTCCTGTAAGCTGCGTCATCCAGAAAAAGCCGCTGCCCATTGTTTCCTCCGGGCGGCGGCTTCTTTTCGTATATTCTCGTATATTCGCTGATTCAGAATGCTATGCAGCTCCGTGCGGTCACTTCTGCTCCCGTCCGCGGACAGCCAGCTTGACAGCCCGATAGGCACCGCTGTACAGTCCCATCTCATCGGCAGCATGAATGGCCTGACACATCTTCACGATCACATCGCCGTTTCTTTGCAGGAGTGACAGCATGGCATTCGTTTCGCGCACCGTTGCGCATTCATAGGTACCGTCTCCAAGCTCTGCGGCACGGATGGCGCCCCAGGCTTCATGGCCGCCGACACGCTTGATCATCAGCTTCGGAATGGGATAGAAGCTCAGCTCCGACGGCTTGGTGATGAGCACATCGCTCACGCGCATGAGCAGATTGGTCGAGTAGACCGCTGCAAAAATATCGCTGTGACAGAATACATGGATCCCGCTGATCTCTCCGTCATAGGCATCCTGACAGAAGCGCTCCGTCTCCCTGAAGCTGTTGAAATGCTCCGTTGTCAGGCTGCGCATTTCCGGCAGCTCTGCAAGCAGCTCATTCCAGACATTGCGGTGGTCACCGACATTGATGAGCAGCACCGCACGCTCCCGGCGGATCTGCGGAAGAAGCCGGCGGATGATCTCCGTGAAGATCTCCTTCTGTGCGCCGGCACCGCCTACACTCATCAGCCAGCGGCGTGCCTTGCCGTTTTCCACACGCGCACAGCGGCGGCGGCAATCCTCGTCAATATTCTGCACCAGCTCATGATCCACATAATGCCCCGTATAGCAGATCGAGGTTCCCGGCATCGGATGCAGGTCGCGCTTCTTATCCATGCCGCGCAGCGCCCGGTAGCCCAGATATGCAGACGGGGTCTGCACCGTATGGATGCTGCCCTCTGCCAGATGCAGCGCCATCGGCCAGTTGTCGGGGATCGCATTGACCACATTCGTCAGGCCTGCATGGATCGCTGCCTGTGCCGGCCAGACATGCGTTGCAATGAACGGGATCTCTTTGGGAAGATCCTGGTACACCGGCACCATCAGCTCTGCCGTCTTCTGGTCGGCGGCATTATACGAGAGCTTGCGGAAGCCTTCGGAATTCAGCGGCTCCCAGACGATTTTATTGAACAGCACCGACTGCTGCGACAGCCGGGAGCCGAGGGAATACAGGTCATTCTGTGCCGCAATGATCTTCCCGCAGGTCGTGTGCTCAAACGAGCAAAGATCGAACCAGTACGGATGATACCCCATCGCGTGTGCTGCGGATGCCATCGCCATCGAAATGCGGTAGTGCCCGAAGCCCATGCGGATATTGCCGATCACAATGCTCTTTTCATCGAAGCTGACCGGATTCTGCGTGCCGATCGTGAGGGACTGCACGCCCAGCGCATTCCCGATCGCCGGTGCCGGCACCGCCGACAGCGGATATACCTTATCGGAATCGTCTCCGAAACGGCGCAGGTATTTTTCCTTGGTGCGCTGTGCCTTCCGGATCACACCGGCGGCCATCTCATTGCCGAAGATCTCTCTGGAGCGGTCTGTGAACTGATGCAGCTGATCCATATCGTGCCTCCATTTCCGGACTTGTCATGTGTGTTGTGTTTGGATTATTTTTGAAGTCATTTTGGATTCTTTTTCAGAAATACTTGTAAAAAATCCGGCAAAACCCCTTGACAAATGCTTCGATCTGTGGTAAACTGAATATGATAGATGATAGACTATCTATCATATTGATAACACGCCTATCATACATTTATTTTAACATAAAACAGGGGGTTTGTCAAGTGGAAACGACTGAAAATATCTTCTCGCCCGAGAATCTGAAAAACAAGCGCAGCATGGCTGCCGTGCGTGCTGCCGCAAAGCTCTTTCTGGAGCGCAGCATCGACGAGGTGCGCATGACGGACATCGCCGAGGAATCCGGCATCGGTGTGGCAACACTGTACCGGTATTTCGGCACCAAGACCCACATCACCATTGCTGCCATGACCTACCTGTGGACGGAGCTGGGCGGCATGTTCGGCGGTGTGTTCGATTCCGAGGTATTCCTGCGCCAGCCCGGCATCAAGCAGGTCACGGATCTGATGCGGATGTATCTGGTCATGTACGATGCCCACAAGGATTTCATGCGCCTGCTCAGTGAATTCGACCTCATGCTCATCCGCGAGAGCGTTCCGCAGTCGGAGCTGGTGGATTACGAGCGTTCCATCATCAATTTCTATCCGTTCTTTGAGCGTGCATTCCACACCGGTATTGCCGACGGCACCATCCGGGAAGAGGTGGTTCCGCAGGCATTCTACCTCACCTATGCACATGCCATTCTGGAGCTCTGCAAAAAGCTCATTCGGGGAGAGCTTCTTCCCTCCGATGATTTCTCCCATGCCAATGCAGAGATCGCGCTGCTGATCGAGGGTGCGGCTTACTATCTGGCCAAGCATCCCGAGGATCTGATCAAGGCCGACGATACGGCCGGAAAGGCGGGATAATATGAAACAGAACACGAAGCAGACAGCAGAGAAAAAAATCGCAAGCAACAAGATTCTCTGGATTTTCGCCGTCGGACAGCTTGGCTGGTCGCTGCTGTCCGGTATCGTCAACAACTGGTTGGTGTTCTATTTTCAGCCCTCTCAGGAGGAGCTTGCCAAGGGGCAGCTTGCGTATATCCCGCAGGGGCCCATTCTGGGGGTGCTGACGATCATTGGTCTGATCGCGGCCGTCGGGCGTGTGTTCGATGCCGTCACAGACCCGCTGATCGCCGGAAAATCTGACAGTCTCCGGCATCGGCTCGGAAGGCGCATCCCGTTCCTGCGGGCAGCGGCGATCCCCTTCGGCATTGTAACGGTGCTGCTGTTTGTCTCGCCCTTTGCGGCAGGCAGCTTCGGCAATGCGGCCATGCTGTTCATATTTGCGCTCCTCTTCTATTTCTGCATGACATGCTACTGCACGCCGTATAATGCGCTGATCCCGGAGCTCGGACGCTCACAGGAAGCGCGGATCAATCTCTCGACCTTCATTTCCGTGACCTATTTCTTCGGCACCGCGGTCGCCTACCTCGTGCCGAATATCGCAGGCATCTTCATGGAAAGCATGGGCTATGCAGGGAGCTTCCGCATCACGGTGGGCATCCTTGCGGCGGTGGCCGTCATCTGCATGCTGATACCGGCATTCCTGATCGACGAGAATGTCTACGCCGATACCACGCCCTCGAATGATTCTGCCTTCAAGTCCCTGGTTTCGACCTTCCGGAACAAGGACTTCCGCACCTTCGTCCTTTCGGACATTCTCTACTGGCTGGCGCTGACGCTGTTCCAGACGGGGCTGTCCTTCTACATCACGGTGCTGATGGGACTTGACAGCACCATGACCTTCCCGCTGTTTGCGATCATGACGGTCATGAGCCTGGTCTTCTACACACCGGTCAACATCTTTGCCAAGAAAATGGGCAAGAAGAAGCTCATCGCCTTCGCATTCATGTTCTTTGCCGTAACCTTCCTCATCACCGCCTTCTCCGGACTGGTGCCGATTCCCGGCATGGCCTACGGCGTGATCGTGGCGGTGCTGGCCGCCATTCCGATGGCGATTCTCGGCATTCTGCCGCAGGCGGTCGTGGCTGACATTTCCGAAGCCGACAAAATGGATACCGGCGAGAGCCGTTCGGGCATGTTCTATGCAGCGCGTACCTTTGCAATGAAGCTCGGACAGTCCATCGCACTCCTGCTCTTCACCAGCATGGCACGCATCGGCGCAGATGCCGTCAAGGGCACCTCCGGCTATGGTCTGGGCTACCGGATCACTGCCATTTCCGCCACGGTACTCTGCCTGCTCGGCGGCATTGTGTTCCTGCGTTACAACGAAAAGAAGGTCATTGACAAGATCAGCAGCGCAAAGGAGGATGCAGAATGAAGCTCCGCAATATCGAATTTGCCTACACCAGCGGCGGACAGGAATTTTCCGTCACGACCACCGGCTCTGTCCGCACGGATGCGGCTGCGCTGGAGATCCGCTCGGAATCCGGTTTCCTGCAGATCAGTCTCCACGCCTACCATGAAATTGAGATCACCCGTCTGTGCGCGGTCTATGAACACGATTTCCAGAAGACCGAACGCATCTTCCTCAACGGCTACCAGAGCTGGACGGACAGCTGGGAGCGCAGCATCAACAGCCGGATGCACGGCCTGGAGCGCGTCCCGAAGCAGATCAGCGACAAGTACGCATTCACGCAGTACGGCGACTACAATTTTGTAAAATACAGCTACCTGCCCGGACGGCTGCACGGCTTTTCCTACGGCTACATCCGCCGCGGAAACCGATTCCGGTTCTTCGGCTCGCTTGCCGAGGATTCGGGCTTCACGATCATCCGCACCGATACCCGCCGGAATACCGTTTCCTTTGAAAAGGACTGCAGCGGGCTGCATCTGCGCGGTGATTTCGATGCGATGCGTCTGCTGCTGGCAGAGGGCCCGGAAGCGGAGGTATTTGACCGCTATTTCGACGAACTCGGCGTAAAGCTGCGCCCGGAAGCAAAGCCGATCTTCGGCTATACCAGTTGGTACCGGCATTACCAGAATATCAGCGACCGCATCATTGCGGAGGATCTCGCGGGGCTGCGTTCGCAGCAGTACCAGGCGGATGTCTTCCAGATCGACGACGGCTATCAGACGGCTGTCGGTGACTGGCTCTCGGTCAATGCCGACAAATTCCCAGACGGCATGAAGCCGGTCGCAGATTCGATCCGGGAAGCCGGCATGCTCCCGGGCATCTGGATGGCGCCCTTTGCGGCGGAGGAGCATTCCGCCCTCTGCAAGGCGCATCCGGACTGGTTTGTGAAAAATCCGGACGGCTCCCCTGTCAGGGGCGGCTCGAACTGGAGCGGCTTTTATGCGCTCGATATTTACCATCCGCAGGTGCGCGATTATCTGCGTGAGGTCTTCCGCGTCGTCACAAAGGAATGGGGCTTTGGCCTTCTGAAGCTCGATTTCCTGTATGCAGCCTGCATCGTGCCGCGCCGTGACAAGACCCGCGGCCAGATCATGGCAGATGCCATGACATTCCTGCGGGAGATCGCGGGAGATGCCTTCATTCTCGGCTGCGGTGTCCCGCTGGCATCGGCATTCGGGCGGGTGGATTACTGCCGCATCGGCTGTGATGTCTCACTTGACTGGAATGACAAGCCTGCCATGCGCCTGACACACCGCGAGCGCGTGAGCACCAGAAATACCATCCTCAATTCCACCTTCCGCCGGCAGCTCAACGGCAGAGCCTTCCTGAATGATCCGGATGTATTCCTCCTGCGCAGCGACCAGACGGAAATGAGCCTGGAGCAGAAGACCTGCCTTGGTGAGATCAATGCCCTGACAGGCGGTGTGCTCTTCACCTCCGACAATGCCGCCCAGTATGAGGAAGCCCAGTGCCGGCTGCTGACACGGCTGATGCATCTGCGGGAAGCGAAGGTGATCTCGGCCGAGATTTCCGGCGGCCTGCTGAAGGTACGCTTCCGCTGGCGCGGAAAGCTCTATGTAAGGGTCTATCCGCTCTGATGGCAAATGCTTCCCCTCCCTCCGCAGCTATGCATGCTGCGGAGGGTTTTTATTTTGTAAAAGTGATCCGGCAATTTGAAAAGGGGGTATGGTGTCAAAGCCCCCAAAGCACAAACAACCGCCGCAGCTCCCCAGCTGCGGCGGTTTTGTATTTCGACTATATCATTAGAGAATTGCGGTCAGACGGTCTGGAAGTTCCGGATCAGTCCGAGCAGATACTTCTGGATCTGAACAATGTCGCGAACCGTTACGGAGCCGTCCCCATCGACATCCGCTGCCTTACGCGCTGCTTCATCCTTGAAGCCGTGCGTCATGCCGTACTTGGCAGCCGCCAGATCGAAAATGTCGATCTTCTTGTTGCCGGTCACATCGGCAGGAATGACCTCTACCGGTGTCACAGTCGTTGTGGTGGTCGTGGTGGTTGTCGTCGTGGTCACATCGGTTTTCGTTGTGGTGGTCGTCGTAGTAGTGGTGGTCGTCGTGGTGGTGGTCGTCGTGGTGGTTGTAGCTGCTTCTGTGTGGGGCTTCTCCGGACCCGGAATGACCTTGCCCTCCGGTGCGCCGATCGCCTCGTCGATATAGAAGTTGTTGGTGGATTCTGCTGTCTCCACATACAGCATCAGATTCTTGGCACCCTCCGGGATCTTGTAGCTGGGGTTGGCAAGCTGGAGCCACTGACCCGGATAGGTCTCACCCTCAGCGATGGTATCATAATGCGTCTCGCCGTCAGTGCCCAGATACTGCAGCTTGAGGCAGATCGTATCGGATTCACCGCCGTCCAGATAAGTGGTGTCTACGCTGAAGCTGTAGGAATTGCCCGGACGGAATACACGGGAGTTGAGCTCCTTGGTGCAGCCGTGCCATGCAGAGGTTCTGCTCATGGAGAGCAGGGATTCCTTACCCTGATAGGAGGTTCTGCCGGAGAGCAATACCTCTGCGGAACCGCGGTTGGTCCAGCTAAAGGTGTCGCCCTCGAAGGTGTCATGGAAATAATAACCGTCATTGTCTACCGGAGGCTCATAGGTGCCGCCGCCGTTGGTCTCTACGATAAAGGTGGATACGCTCTCTCCGGGAAGCTGTGCCTGGAACTTGTTTCCGCTGAAATCAGGGGTATTGGTTGCAGCAAAGTTTTCAAATTCACTGGATCTGTAGCGCTCAAGGCCGGTGATGGTCTCACCGCTTGCCATGTTGAACTGCTGTACATAGGTGTCCTTGCTCTTGTTGATGGCAACGATGACTACATTGCCGTCTTCATTGCGGTAAGCAGATACAAGGACATTATCTGCCGGCTGCTCGGTGCATCCGATGCGGACAGCGCCGGGACGTACATACTTGGAGAACTGTGCCATCATCGCACCGCGCTTGGTGACGTTGCCGTTCTCATCGAGCAGGCTGTAGCTGCGGCGGATGTACCACCATACATATGCACTCATATTGCCGACAACCAGACCGTTGTGAATGTTCTCTGCAACATCCAGTGCCTCCGGGAAACGGTTGCAGGAGTTTGCTTCGGAGTTCGGTACATAGACCTCCGTCATCCAGATCTCCTTGCCGCAGTTTTCCAGATCCGGGAAGTCCATCCAGCTGCGCTGTGTGCCGTAAAAATGCGTACCGAACAGATCGCAGTTGGCCATTGCCTTCTGGTTCTGCAGTATCTTTCTGTAGTAGGTCTTGCCGTTGCCCCATGCCTCCGGGCTGTACTGGAAGCTCTCCGGGGACATCAGCTTGGCATGGGTGCCGTTCTTGACTGCCTGGCCGTAGTTGGCAATGAAGTTTGCCGCACGGTCAGGTGTCCAGGCTGTCCATTCCTCAGAGAAGTCAGGCTCATTCTGAACGGAGATGGAGTACAGGTTGATGCCCTGCCCCTCCACATACTTGACAAAGTTGTTCAGATGCGTCGCATAAGCTGCCTCCTGACCGTCATTCAGGACGTACTTGCCGCCCTTGGCGCCGCCGGAGCCGTTGTGACGCATGCTTGCCGGAGGATTCCAAGGCGTTGCGAAGACGGTAGCACCGAGCTTCTGGGCACGCTGTGCGGTCGGAACGGCATTCTTCCAGGCATTGCTGTCATCGCTGACGAAGATTCGCAGGATCGTCAGACCCAGCTCACCATTGCCGTTGCCGAATGCCTTCTGTACCTGTGCTGCGGTCATATCGCCGCCGCCGTTGTAGCTCTGCCATTCCGGATGGTTCATGCCGCCGAAGCCGCGGATCACCTGATACTCCGTGGTGGTGTCAACGTCAACGGTGGATGCCGCAGACGCCGTGGTCGGTACAATGGCCGCCATGCTCAGCAGCATTGCTGCGGCGGAGGCCAGTGCTGTCAATTTCTGTTTCAGGCTCATGTCTATTTCTCCTTTTTCCTTAAAACTCAGATTCCCCTTACTTGTATCATACTTGTCTGTTTCCCGGACAGCTCCTCGTTCCCCTTCTTTAAGGGGAACGGGCGCCGGTATTACCCAGCGCCCTGAATCTGAGTGCCATCCTGTTATGGCGCTAACTTGATGTCAAATTGTTGTGATGTTCCCTTACTCGAAGCTCCAGCTGTCGAACGTGATGTCGCCGCTGAAGAGGAAGTATACGTTCTTGGTGCCGGTAACATTCTCGCAGGCTACCTCTACGTCAGTCATATTGCCGCCTGCCGGGATATTTGCGTAACCGATCACATCACCGCTGGTGCCGCCGGCCATAACCTTGATGACTGCACCGTTCTTGGAGGATGCGCGGAGGGTCATGGACTTGGTGCCGTTCTTGAAGTTGACACCCTGTACCTTTGTCCAGTCGCCCTTGCCGCCGGTAACAACGGTATCCTGCAGACCGTCAACGCGGATGCCGGTGGACTGGCTTGCCATGGTCTCAGCCTGTACTGTGGTGTACGGATCGAGGGTCTCAAGCTGGGATACACCCTTCTTGGTGCCGTCGCAGTGGAGAGATCCGTCTGCCGGATTGTAGGAGCATTCATTGATGGACGGCGAGCGGTAGTTCTTGCCATTGCCGTTGAGGATCTGAAGCTCTACATCTCTGGTGTGGTAGAGGACATAATACTTGCCCTTGAATTCTACGATGGAGTGGTGGTTGTTGCCGCCCTTATCAAGGCTCATCTCTGCGGTGTTCTTGAACACGATACCCTTGTAGGTGTACGGGCCGAGCGGCTTGTCGGAGGTCATGTAAGCGATCTGTGCATTCTTGAAGCCGTAGGGGTTGCCGCCGGTGCTCCAGTTGGTGCAGTAGGAATAGTAGTAGGTGTTGCCGATCTTCAGGATGGAAGAATCCTCGAAGAGGTAAGGCGTATCCATTGTCACAGGATCACCTGCGAGGGAGATCATGTCATCGCCGAGCTTGACGCATCTGCCGGTCTTGCCGTTTGCCGGATTGCCCTCCGGAACGCCGCCGCCGAAGAAGAGGTAGCCGGTACCGTCATCATCTACCATAACGGCCGGGTCGAACATCCAGACAACACCGGAGGTGTTCGGTGTGCTTCTGTTGACGAGCGCATGGCCGAGCGGATCGGTCCAGGGACCCTCGGGGGAATCAGCGGTCAGAACGCCGATGCCGCCTGCGGAGTCTGCGAAGTAGAGGAAGAACTTATCCTTGCCGTTGATAGTCTTCCAGCAGGCATCCGGTGCCCAGGAGAAGGTTGCCCACTGGGCTGCACCGTTCTTGGTTCTGCCGTTTCTGCCGGCTACCGGAATGGCGCCGTGATCCGTCCAGTTGACGAGATCCGCAGAGGAATGGCAGTTGATGGTGCCTACATCGTAGCTGTTTTCCTTGAGCTGACCGTTGCCGTCATACTCGAAGGCATCGTTGGTGGTGTAAACGTAAAGTCTGTCCTTGTAAACCATGAAGCCCGGGTCTGCGCCGAAACGCTGGGTATAAAGCGCGTTGCCGTTGCCCTCTTCCTTGTAGCTGCCGAGTGCCTTGACGCCGGAGAATGCTCTCTCCATCTCGGAATAATCCACCGTCGGAACCGGCGGGCGGTTATCCGGGAATTCCTTGATCAGGGCGAGCAGATACTTCTGCAGGAGGATGATGTCGGATACTTCTACGACGGTGCTCTGGTCAACGTCCGCAGCCTTCTCCTCAGCCTTGCTGGCAAAGCCCTTGATCAGGCCGTGCTTTGCTGCTGCGAGGTCGAAGATGTCGAGAATTTCGTTGCCGTCAACGTCGCCGGGGATGTTGCTGCTCTTGCGGACCTTCGGCTGGCCTGCACCTTCGATCGTGCAGCCTGCGACAGCGCCGATGGCCTCGTCAATGTAGAAGTTGTTGGTGGTCTCGTCAGAGGTCTCTACATAGATCTGCATGTTGGTCGCGTCTTCCGGAATCTTATAGTTGGTGTTGGCAAGCTGAACCCACTCACCCTTGACGCCGGTTCCGTGTGCGATCTCATCGAAATGATCCTTGCCGTCAGAGCCGGTATACTGGAGCGTGAACTTGAAATCGGTCGTATCCGGGCCGTCAAAGTAGGAGACATTGACGGAGAAGCTGAACTCCTCGCCCGGCTTGAAGGGATTGGCGCTCAGCGGACGGGCTGCGCCGTTCCAGGAAGCGGTTCTGTCCTGCACCAGCAGAGCCTCGCTGCCGGCATAGGCAGTTCTGCCGGAGGTCATGACGGATGCTGCGCCGCGTCCTGTCCAGTTCTCGGTGTCACCCTCGAACGGGCAGTGGAAGTACCAGCCGTACTCATTCGGTTCGATCGGCTTGATCTCAACGCCGCCCTGATACTTGGTGCCGTCGCCCCACTGATCCTTCGGGATAATGGAGGTAACTGCGTTGTAGGCTTCCTTCGGCTGGTTGTTGGTATCGTACAGCAGCGGTGCATTCTCGGTCTTGATCCAGGTATTTGCATCATTCGGACCCCAGATCTGAACCAGCGTCACGCGGCCGGTGCCTTCCGGATTGGTGTTCCAGTCCACAGCGGCCTGGAAGATCTTCTTGTACTTGGCAGCCTGCTGTGCGGAGGTGAAGGTACCGTTCTCACGGGACATATCCAGCTCCGTGATCTGTACCTGACATCCGATGGAGAGGTACTTCTTCATTGCGAAAGTATATGCATCCGTACTGGAGAAACCGCCGTCGTCCGCATTGACATGTGACTGCATGCCGACGCCGTCAAGCACACCCTTCTGATAAAGGCTCTTGCACATATTATAGATGCAGTCGCGCTTGTGATCCCAGTATTCGTTGTAGTCGTTATAGAAGAGGCTGCATCCGTCAGGTGCATACTTTCTTGCATAGGTGAATGCCTTTTCCACGAAGCTGTTGTCGCCGTAGACCTGAACCCATGCAGACTTGCCGCCCTGGCCTTCGATCTTGCTGTCGCCGGGCTCGCGGGCGCCGCCGAAGTTCTTGGTGCGGTTGCCGTCATCGGAAACGCACTCGTTGCAGATGTCGTAGGCGTACAGATTCAGGGAAGGATACCGTTCCTGGAAGGCTGCAAACATATTATGGATGTAGCTCTCAAGGCGCTGATCCATGACATCCTTGCTGACCCAGTTGCCGCCGTTCTGGAAATTGTCCTTGAAGAACCAGGACGGTGTCTGGGAGTGCCATACCATCGTATGGCCGCGGAATGCCAGATTGTTCTGAATCGCAAAGTCAGCGATCGCTGCGCAGGAATCGAGCGATACCTTAATATTGGTGTTGGTCGAACCGTTCTGCACCAGCGTTGCATCCGGCTTGGTCTCGTTCTCGCACTCCACGGCATTGTAATCCTTCAGGAAGGTGCCGCAGATGGCGGAATTCCGCACTGTGCCGCCGTTAAGGATGTTGCCGACACGGAAGTAGTTTGCAAACTCATCCTTCAGACCCTTGTCAGTAGCAGCAGCGGATGCCTTGAATGCGGCATCGTTGCCGGTGATGCGAACCTCGTCGAATACGAAATCCGCGGTGCTGTCGGTGGTCAGTGTCAGCTTGAATTCATAGGAATTGGCCGGTGCCTTGTACTTGGCGGAGAGTGTCGTCCACTCGCCTGCCTTGGCATCGACTGCGGCGAGCTCCTTGACGGTCTCCTCGCCGGTCTCCTCGTCGATCGTCAGGATCGAGAGGCGGAATGTCTCGTCTGTGTCGGCCTTGACCTTCAGGCCGTAGTTGTAAGCAACTCCGCCCCAGAGGTAAAAGCCCTTCGAGGAGGCTGCGCCTTCCTCGGCAGAGGTTCTGCCGGAAACCGTCATACCGCGGCTGCCTGCATAGCCTTCGTTTTCTCTGGCTTCGAGCACGACGTCGGTGGTCGTTCCGATCCAGCCGTCGTAGTTGACCTCGAACCCGTTGTACACGGCCTCAGAGGCCTGTACGGGCGCTGCGAACTCCGGGAATACTGCCAGTGTTCCCGCACAGCATACCATTGCTGTGAGCGCCGCGAGCATCTTCCTGATTCTCATGTGTACCAGCTCCTTTTCTTCATAGCGTCTTCATAATGTCTTCATAATGCTTCTCAATGCGGTTTCTTGATACAGTTTCTTGCTTCCTGTTCAACAGGATGACTCAGATTCGTTCTGCCATCCGGCAGAAGGGGGCGTGAGCGTGCCAAAGAGTGAACTTCTGTTCTGGATCCGGGTAAATCCCGGTGTGCTTTCTGCCTGTGTGATGCAATTCACAAATTATTCGCATCCGGCGCATTCCGTGCGGCGAAACTGCCGGGAATATTCATGAATTCTCTGCACATTCAGAAACATCTTTAGCCGTTTTCACTTAAAATTTTACGCTCTGTATCGTTTGCTATAAATATTATACACGAATCATTCATAATTCACAACCCACAATATGGAGAATGGGTGGAGAAAGTGAAGAAAAAAGACTTGATTCTTTTCATTTATTATGGTATAATGAATGCAAAGACAGAAATGCACCGATCCGACCGGGATCGAGGAGGGCTATTATGGAGAAGCAACCCGGAAAGCGCCCATTGATCGGCGTTGTGACCGCGAGGGTCGCAGAAAAGGAGCAGCGGATGCTGCTTGGCGGGATCATGCACCGTGCCGAACAGCTCGGGATGGATGTCGCCGTTTTTTCCAATATTTATAATTTCCAGGAATATTTTGCAGGCACCCAGGTCGAAAACCGCATCTATGAGCTGGCAGGTTCTCCGCGCATTGACGGGCTGATCCTGACGGCGGAATCCATCCTGAATCCGGAATTGCAGCAGCAGATCTACAAAATCATCACCGAACGCGGCGTTCCGGTCGTGGTCAACGGCGCAGAGCTGCCGGGCATGACCTGTCTGAACAATGATGTGGTGCAGGATTTCGATGACATCGGTGAGCATGTGGCCGGGGTACACGGTTTTACCGAGGTGGATTTTCTGACCGGCTACAAGGAGGTCGAGACTTCCCACCAGCGTGCGCAGGGGCTTCGCAGAGCCTTGCAGCGGCACGGGGCGGAGCTGCCGGAGGAAAACATCATTTACGGTGATTTCTGGATGTTCTCCGGCGAAAAGCTGGCGCTTGACTATATCGAAGGCCGCCGCCGCTGGCCGCAGGCGGTCGTCTGCGCAAACGATTACATGGCCTACGGCATCTGCGACAAGCTGCTCGAATACGGCATTCATGTCCCGGAGCAGGTCACGATCATCGGCTATGAGCATGTGGGCGAGCGGTATTATCACATGCCCATCCTGACGACCTATTTCCGCAACCGCTATGCACTTGGAAAGGCCTCCGTCAACAAGCTCTGGAGCATGATTTCCGGCGCTCCCGAGGAACCGGTCTCCGTCGCAGGGGAAATGATCTGCGGCTCGACCTGTACATGCGGCATCGACATCCGCAATCTCAGCACGGAGCTCAGCGGCATCCGCAGGCACTCCTATTATATGAAGCTCAATTTCGAGGCGAACTTCGAGCAGCAGCTCACGGTCTGCCGGAGCGTGCAGGACTACATCCGGACCTTGCAGGAATTTTCCTATCTGATCCGCGATTGTGTGGGGCTCTACCTGTGTCTGTACGAGACCTGGGCGGATGCCGAAACCGATGCAGGCACGGACAGAAACCAGGCCTCCATGCTCTGCTACCGCATCATCAGTCCGGAAAACGGCGGGGATGCGCCGCAGTATTTCGTCAGAAACCAGTTGTATCCGGAGCATCTGTCCGGCATGGAATCCCATCCGTTCCTGTATTTTGCACCGATCTTCTTTGCCGGGCGGGAAATGGGCTATTTTCTCATGGGCTACGACAAGCCCGACAGCTATGATACCGTTTTCGGTGACTGGCTCAAGATCGCTACAAACGGTCTGGAAGCCCTTCGCATGAAAAACGACATTCATGCACTGCTCGAATGCCAGAATCTTTCGGAGCATCACGATACGACCACCGGTCTCTGGAACCGCATCGGATTCCGGGATGAGCTGAATCTGATTTGCAGCCATGCGGCGCCGGAGTCAAAGGTCATGCTTGTGCTGCTGCGGACAGCAGCCTTCATGGACGATGCCAGCATTGACGGGCAGAGCACGACCGTCCGGATGGAGGGGCAGATCGCCAAGGTGCTCAAATCCCACGCCTCCGGGCAGGGCGAGCTTTGCGGCAAGCTGTCGGACAGGCTGTTTGCATTTGCCGCCGTCGGGGATTTCGACGAGACACAGGCGGCCATTCTCGAGGACAAGCTGGAAACGCTCGTCCTGCATACGCCGCTGTACCAGGAGCATTTCGGACTCGGCACTCTGATCTGCGCCCATAGCCTCACCCCCGCCGCCGGTGCCGATGCAGATCTTTTGGTGCATGACCTCTATCCGCAGATCAGCACACAGATGCAGCAGCTTGGTGTCCAGCGCAGCAATGCCAGCTTTGCCGAATACTCCGCGCTGCGCAATTCCATGTTCCGTTCCCCGCAGAGCGGCTGGAATGCCCAGGAGACCTGCCGGGATTTCCACCTTAGCTACGGGCATTTCCGGGCGACCTACCGGGAATTGTTCGGCGTCAGCTTCCATCAGGATTTCATCTGGTGCCGGCTCTCGATGGCCAAGCATCTGCTGCTGACGACCAATCTCAGCCTGCAGGCCATCGCCTTCCAGTGCGGGTATGAGGATGACAAGTATTTCCTCCGCCAGTTCCGCCAGATCACGGGCTGCACACCGAATGTGTACCGGAGCGGAAGCTGAAATGCTGATTCCATATTATAGAATTGTAATTATATTATTATATATAAAGGTATCTTCCTGCCGCACATTGCTGCGGCAGAATTTTTTTGCATTTACCCCTTGACAAATGCTGTGGGATGTGTTATACTGTACATGTAATCAATATTATACAACATATAATATTGATGAGCAGCAATATATTATACACAAATCAATTGAATCACGATCAGAGGAGGCGATCACATGTTTCCGATCAGTGCAGCGCTGCTTGATGCCATGGTGCTGTCCTTGGTGGCGCGGGAAGAAACCTACGGCTACAAGATCACGCAGGATATGCAGACGGCGGCCAAGGTTTCGGAATCCACATTGTACCCGGTGCTCCGGCGATTGCAGAAAAACGGCGCACTTGTGACATTTGACCGCGCCTATATGGGGCGCAACCGGCGGTATTACCGCATTACGGAGCTTGGCGAGACCATGCTCTCACAGTACCGGATCGACTGGGAAAACCACAAGCAGCAGGTAGACAGCGTTCTTCTGGAGAATGCTGCAGGAAAGGAGATTGCACAATGACATCCGCAGAATTTCTCTCACAGCTCAACCGCGAGCTGACCTCTCTGTCACCGGAGGAGCGTGCGAATGCACTGGTGTATTACCGTGAATATCTGGAGGATGCCGGCGAGGACGCAGCGTCCGCCATCGAATCCCTCGGCTCCCCGCAGTCCGTTGCCGAACGGATCATCCGCGAGGTCGGCACCGGGAAAAGCCCCTACGGTGCATCGAAAACCTATCAGCAGTCGGCCTATCAGACCATGTACACTGATGAGAACGCAGCAGCACCGGCACCGGAAAAGCAGAAAGGTGACCGCGTTGGTCTGACTGTCCTGGTGATGATCCTGACATTCCCGCTGTGGATCACGGTCTTTGCCATCTGGATCAGCATTCTGGCCACGCTCGTTGCACTGGTGGCAGCACTGGCCTTTGCGGCGGTGGCAGCGCCCATTCAGGGGGCTTCTCTGCTGGCGGACGGACTGGGCGGCATCGGGATCTATCAGATCGGCACCGGCATTTTCAGTCTGGGTCTGGTGCTGCTGCTCTGGAAGCCGTGCCTGCTGGCATGCAAATGGTTGACCATTGGACTGTTCAAAGGATGCAAGGCAATTATAAACGGATTACTCGGAAGGAGAAATGCAGCATGAAGATTTGGTATTGGATCGTGGCAGCCGCCGTTACAGCGGCAGGCGCCGGCATGATGATCGAGGGCGCCAAGGATATGCGCAAGGAAGCGGCGGCTGCGGCAGAGATCAAAAAGGCGGAGCAGTTTGCGGATGTACAGGACATTTCAGTCAAGCTGCTGCATGCGGATCTGACCGTCCGCGCCGATGCAGACTGCAAGGAGACGACCGTGCTGCTCCAGGGAATGCCGGATTCCGTATCCGTTCAGTGCAGCGATGACGGCGAGCTCAGAATCGAGGACAAAAGCAAAGAGCAGATCCAGTTTTTCACCCTGGACTGGATGATCCCGCGCGGAACCATCGAGATCACGGTGCCGGAGGACACGCTGAAGAAGCTCTATACCAGTGTCGGCTCGAGTGAAGCGGAATTCCACGGCATTTCTGCCGATGAGATCATTCTGAGCAACGGCTCCGGTTCGGTCATTCTCGATCATGTGACAGCCACAGAGATGCTTTCCGTAGACAGCGGTTCCGGAGCGTTCTATGTTGCGGACACGGTTTCCGACGGGGAAGTCTATATGGACATCGGTTCCGGCAGCATGGAAATGAAGGACTGTGCATTCGGCAGTCTGGAGACTGAATTCGGCAGCGGTCGTCTTCAGGCAGAAAACGTGAAAATTGCCGGCTCCATGACATCGAGCATCGGCTCCGGATCCATCGAGGCAGAGGATCTGAATGTCGGCGGA
>CACZPI010000097.1 GCA_902783005.1 uncultured Ruminococcus sp.
AGGTGTAAGCGTGGTGACACGTTCAGCCAGCGAATACTAATCGGTCGAACACTTTTCCTATACGTTCTCTGGAACGTTCTCCAAAACATTTCTCCCGTTTCCATTCGCATTTGTTCCTTCTGTTGGATAGTAAAAAAATTTGAAAAAAGACTTGACAAACCACTTCAAATGTGGTATAATAATCAAGTCAAATAAATAACAAATATGCACCATTAGCTCAGTTGGTAGAGCAACTGACTCTTAATCAGTGGGTCCTGGGTTCGAGTCCCCGATGGTGCATTTTTTACGGCCCGTTGGTCAAGCGGTTAAGACTCCGCCCTCTCACGGCGGCAACACCAGTTCGAGTCTGGTACGGGTCATGCAAATCTATAATTAAATATCAATCGGTGTTTATTGCAAAGAGGTTCCACCTGTTCCCATTCCGAACACAGAAGTTAAGCTCTTTCACGTCGAAAATACTTGGCTGGTGACGGCCCGGGAAATTAGATCGATGCCGATACTATATTTAATTATAGATTTCTAAATTCCTCGTTAGCTCAGTCGGTAGAGCGCGTGACTGTTAATCACGATGTCGCTGGTTCGAGTCCAGCACGGGGAGCTTTCAAAACCTGATGCATTGCATCAGGTTTTTTATTATATTTTTGTTATATTAGAATGTCCGAAGAAGCATAACAAAACCCTTCCGGGATCTCCGGAAGGGTTTTGTGTATCGGGATTATTTGGAGCGGAAGAGCTCACGGAGCATCATGGCGCCGCCGGCAACGGTCATGGCGAACATGATGAAGAATGTCCAGCCGTTCGAGGTGCGCCAGTGAATGTTGACGCTCAGGATCACCGCGGCGATCACGATGACGATGCCGACCGCGATGAACAGCCAGCCCCAGAGCTTGCGGTCACACAGGAACAGCAGCGCAATGCCGATCAGAATGGGGATCATAATGGTGCCGTTGGGGACGTTGAATCCGCCGATGCGGAAGATCGAGCCCATTCCCCAGGAGCTGGAGATCACAAGATTCTGGAAGATCATATACATCCCCGCGCCGAAGAGCAGCAGACCGCCGAAGAAGCGCAGCAGCTCGTTGCTTTCCCGCTTGTGCGCGGCGCTGCGGGCTTCCATTTCCTCATACAGCTTGCTGACGTTGGATTCCGGTTTGGTTTCGTGGTTTGTTTCTTTCATTTCAATCACCTCTCATGGTTTGCGCCTTGCACATTTATTATAGCACAATGCAGGATTTCTGTCAACTATTGCATTTTTTCCGGGAGTGTGTTATAATATTGATAAATCCCTGAACGAAAGTAGGAAATGGAGCGTAACTATGATCTATAACAACATCCTTGAGGCCATGGGGCACACCCCCATGATCCGCCTGAACCGTATGAATAAGCCCGGAAATGCCGAGATTCTTGTCAAATTTGAAGGTCTGAATGTCGGCGGTTCCATCAAGACCCGCACGGCCTACAACATGATCCGCAATGCCGAGAAGGAAGGCCTCATCAAGCCTGACACCATCATTGTGGAGCCCACCAGCGGCAACCAGGGCATCGGCCTGGCGCTCGTTGGTGCCGTGCGTGGGTACAAAACCATCATCATCATGCCTGATTCCGTCAGCGAGGAGCGCCGCAAGCTGGTGCGTCATTACGGGGCGGAGGTCATTCTGATCCATGACGACGGCGACATCGGCCGCTGCATCCAGCAGTGCGTGGACACGGCGCTGGAAATGGCTGCGAAGGATCCGCGTGTCTTCGTGCCGCAGCAGTTTGAAAATCCGAACAATACCTTTGCGCATAAGTATTACACCGCGCTTGAGATCCTTGAGCAGACCGCAGGCCGCATTGACGGATTCTGCTCCGGCATCGGCACCGGCGGCACCATTACCGGCATCGGTGAAACGCTCAAATCGCAGTACCCGCATATGGAGATCTGGGCGGTCGAGCCGGAGCATGCTGCAATCCTGGCAGGCGGCACGGTCGGCACCCATTTGCAGATGGGCATTGGTGACGGCATTATCCCGACGATCCTGAACCGGGAGATCTATGACCACATCCACATCGTCACCGATGAGGATGCCATCCGCACCGCACAGCAGCTTGCCTCGATGGAGGGCATCATGTGCGGCATTTCGAGCGGCACCAATGTTGCAGCCGCCCTGAAGCTCGCGGAAAAGCTCGGTGAGGGCAAGACCGTCGTGACCATTCTGCCCGATACCGCCGAGCGCTATTTCTCCACGCCGCTGTTCGGGGAATGACCCCCTGAGCCGATTGACATTTTCATCGCTCCGTGTTATAATAAAACTGATTTTTTACAAAACATGTCAAACGTCATGCCCCTGACAATACAGAACAGGACAGAGAACAGGAGTGATACAGATGAATGAGCGCAGGAAACGAATTTTCAGCAGCCCGAACCTGATCTATTCCATGATCCTGCTGTTTGCGGGAACGATCATCATGGGACTGGTCATGATGCAGAATTCCAAGATCGCCATGCGCGAGCAGATCTCCCAGAGAATGCTGGATATTACCAATACTGCCGCCTATATGATGGACGGCGATGCGCTTGCGGTGATGCAGAAGGAGGACGCGGGGACACCTGCCTATGAACAGGCGATGGACACCCTGCGCAATTTCCAGGAGAATATTAATCTGGAATATATCTACGGCATCCGCGCCGAGGAGGACGGTACCTTCACCTTTACCGTTGACCCGACGGTGGACGATCCGGGTGAATTCGGCTCGCCCATTGTCACGACCGATGCGCTGAAGCTGGCGGCACAGGGCACGGCGGCGGTAGACAAGGAGCCGTATGAAGACGACTGGGGCAGATTTTACAGTGCATACAGCCCGGTATTCGATTCCAAGGGCAATGTCGCGGGCATTATCGCGGTCGATTTCAGCGCTTCGTGGTACGATCACCAGATCGCCCGCCATACGGTGTCCATTATGATCGTCAGCGGCGTAACGCTGCTGCTGGGAATGGCGCTGTGCATCCGGATCGCGACCAGAAACCGCAGACGGTTCACGGCGATTGATGACGAGCTGCGGGAGCTCGACAAGGAGCTTGCAGAGCTCAACCGCGTCATGAAGGCCAGCTCCGTGATGAAGCTGGGCACGATGGCGGATTCCGAGCAGCGCTTCCTGCTCGAAACGCTCGCTTCCGGGGAGGATTTCGAGGACAGCACGAATGACGAGCTTGAGGACATCGGCCATCGGCTGCATTCGATGCAGAATGACCTGCGCCGGTACATCACCTTTGTCAATTCCCAGACGTACATTGACCCCCTGACCGGTGTCGGCAATACCGCCGCCTACCAGCGGACGGTCAGGCAGATGGATGCCGACCTGTACGCCCGCAAGGCCGATTTCCGGGTGATCTTCTTTGACATCAACGAGCTCAAGAACGTCAATGTCCGTTTCGGCGCCGATGCCGGCGACAAGCTGCTGTCCACGGCGGCAAGGATCCTCAGGCAGACCTTTACCCAGAAGCATGTCTACCGTGTGGCCAGTGACGAATTCATTGTTGTGCTCCCCGGCGTTTCCGAGGAGGAGACCAATGCGATGCTCACGAAGATGGATGCGGCGCTGGCGGAATACAATTCCGAAAACGGCAGCGCACCGGATCTCTTTATTGCCCGCGGCATTGCGGCGAATGAGAAGGGTGACCGGAGCTTCCGTCAGATCTTTCGGCGTGCGTATGAAGCCAGCGAGGAGGACAAGCGGGAGTATTACCGCCGCAAAAACGAATCCTGACTATGAAGCCCCCGTCCTTTGTGACGGGGGCTTTTCCTTGTCTGCAAGCGCTTCAGAAAATGCAAAATCTCCACCAAATCTGTAATATATCTGTTGCTTTTTCCGGTGCGTTATGTTATAATAAAGGTAAATATAACCATAAGGGGGATGACTACCATGAAATTATTCCGCAGGATCACAGCGCTGCTGCTGTCTGCCGGCATGATGGGAACGCTTCTGACGGCGGTGCCCATGCAGGCAGATGCCGCACAGACGGTCTCCATCTCACCGCTGTCTGCCTACGAGATCAATGACGGTGTGTTCGAGGGCTGGGGAACCTCGCTTTGCTGGTGGGCCAATCGTCTGGGCTATTCCGATTCGCTCGCGCAGCAGGCAGCCGATGCCTTCTACGGGGAGAACGGTCTGCGCATGAACATTGCCCGCTTCAATATCGGCGGCGGCGATGACCCGACCCACACGCACATTACCCGAACCGATTCCAATATGCCCGGCTATACCAATTACAGCGGCGGCAAGGCCACCTATGACTGGTCAAAGGATGCCAACCAGAGAAATGTCCTCATGCGCTGCATCAAGGCTGCCGGGGATGACATGATCGTCGAGATGTTCTCCAATTCCCCGCCCTACTACATGACCAATTCCGGCTGTACGGGCGGCTCGGTCGGCGCATGGCCGAACAACCTCAAGGACGACTGCTACGACGATTTTGCCGCCTATCTTGCCGAGGTCTGCTACCATTACCAGCATGACTGGGGTGTGGAGATCCAGAGCGTGGAGGCCATGAATGAGCCGTATACGAATTTCTGGGGCGCCAAGAATGCCAAGCAGGAGGGCTGCCACTTCGACCAGGGCGAATCCGAATCCAAGATCATTGTCGAGCTGCAAAAGGCCATGCAGGCCAAGGGCATGGGCAATGTCATCATTGCCGGTACGGACGAGACCAATATTGACACGCAGATCTCCTCCTACAAGGCGCTGTCCGGCGACGCCAAGGCAGCACTCGGCCGCATTGACACGCATACCTATTCCGGCAGCGACCGCACAGGCCTGAAAAATACCGCCATCAGCGCCGGTAAGAACCTCTGGATGAGTGAGGTGGACGGCAACGGCACCGCCGGCACGAATGCAGGCGAAATGGCATCCGGTCTGTGGCTGGCCGGCCGCATCACCGCCGATATGAACGGCCTGAATTCCTCTGCATGGATCCTCTGGCAGGTCATTGACAGCCATATCTGCGCAGCCGGCTACAACGGCCGCCAGGACCGCGGCATGGTGAATGTGAACGGCGGCTTCTGGGGCACCTGCGTAGCCGACCATGACAAGGACACCATTGTCAAGACCAAGAAGTACTATGCCTTCGGCCAGTATACCCGGTATATCCGTCCGGGCATGATCATGCTCAATTCCGCGGGCAATACCCTTGCCGCCTTCGACAAGGACAAGGGTCAGCTCGTCATCGTTGCCTACAATACCGCCGGCAGCGCTTCGGATATTGTATTCGATCTCTCCGGCTTCGGTGCCGTCGGCACGGCAGCACAGACCATCCGCACCAGCCAGACCGAAAACTGGAAGGATGTCGGCGCGACCGCCGTTTCCGGGGACACCATGAAGGCTTCGCTTGCCCCGAATTCCATCACCACCTTCATTCTTGACGGCTGCAAGGGCTCTCTGGAGCTTGATGAGCCGATCAGCCTGACAAGCGATCAGATCACGGGTACGGATTCCTGGAAGAGTCAGGGCTCGACCGATTATCTCAAGGCATTCGACGGCAAGACCAATACCTATTTTGACGGTGTCGGCGGCGGCTGGGTACAGGCAGACCTGGGGAATGTCTATGATCTGACTGCCATTGGCTGGTGCCCGCGTCAGGGGTATGAATACCGCATGACAGACGGCATGTTCCAGCTCTCCGAGGACGGCGTCAACTGGCATACGGCGTACACCGTAGCCGGTAATCCGGGCTTCTCGATGCATTATATCACACGCTTCGACGGCGGCAGCAAGGCACGGTATGTGCGGTTTGCCGTACCGGAGGGAGCACCGAAGAACGATTACAACAAGGACAATGTCTACTGCTGCAATATTGCGGAGATCGCGATTTACGGCCATCTGCATCCGTCCGCGCTCTATGACAGGATCGAGCCTGCGAAGGTGACCGGCACCGCTTCCTGGAAGGATGACAGCGCGGTGGATTACAACAAGGTCTTTGACGGCAGCACGGCGACGTATTTTGACGGCCTGACAGCCGGCTGGGTACAGGCAGAGCTTGACGGGTACTATGATGTACAGGCCATCGGCTACTGCCCGCGCAAGGGCTATGAAGGCCGCATGGCGGACGGCATTTTTGAGGTAAGCACGGACGGCGAGACCTGGACGGCGATCCAGACTGTCACCAAGGCACCGGCCTTTGGCATGACCTATGCGACCCTGGAGGAGCCGCAGTATGCGAAGTATGTCCGCTACCGTGTGCCGGAGGGTGCGCCGGCGAATCCGTGGAATACGGACACGACCTACTGCTGCAATGTGGCAGAGATCGAGCTGTACGGCACCAAGGCCGATCCTCCGGAGCCGGAGATCATTGCCGGTGACCTGGACAGCAGCGGCAAGGCAGATGTACTGGATGTGGTACTGCTGCAAAAGTACATGGTAAAGCTGGGAACGCTTCCGGCAGATGTCTCTGCGGATCTGAATGGCGACGGCTTTGTGGATGTCTTTGACCTGGCTCTGCTCAAGGCACTGGTGCTGAAAGCAAGCGCATAACACGCGACCCCCTCTCTGTTCCGAGAGGGGGTTTTTCAGAGGAGAAGCCTTCACAATGAAACCCCTCTCCGCAAGGAGAGGGGCTTGTGATTCAAGAAGCAAGCGCCGACTTGACATTGCCAAGCGTAAAGCTGATGGAGATGCTGTCGGTCGGTACGGCGATCTCGGGATTGGGTGCCATATCGTTGTAGATATTGACGATCTCAATGTAGAGATTGCCTTCGCTGTCGGTGGAGATGATCGGCTTGTCCAGGGCGATCTCCTGACCGTCCACGGTCATGGTCACATCTGCCACGCGCATCATGCCGGAATAGGGAATGTCCGTGCTGACAAACAGCATATTCAGCCCCGGATTCTCCTCGGCAGAGAAATCATACCCGGAAACGCTGACCGTGTAGGTGCCGTCTGCCGCGATGGTCGCATCCGAGAAGGATGCCCCGGCATCGGTAATGTCGGAATTGCCGTCGCCGTCGGTGTCCTCCCATTTGATGAGGGTGTCGAAATAGCCGGAATCCAGTCCGTAGGTCGCATCGGAAGCGGCGTTGCGGAAGGTGTAGACATGGCTCTGGACACCGATGTAGGCATGCAGCTCAGAGGGCTTTTCCACCTCGATGTTCACGCTTGCATCGCTGCCGGCCTTCGGATTCTTTTCGGCAACTGCCGTGACAATGGCCTTGATGATCTCGGGCTGGGTCTGCTCGATCTTGTTTCTGTCAAACAGACCGAAGCCGAATTTGCCGTTGTAGCCGTTGTCCCAGTACACCGGAATGATTCCCATGGAAGCCGCCGTGCCGGCTACATAGCCGTTGAAATAGGCACGGTTCTCTGCGATCAGTCCGGCATTCTCCGCGGAAGCGCCGGTCTTGTCGATGCAGCCGTATTCACCGATGATGACGGGAATGCCGTTGTCTACAAACTGGGATTTGAGCTTGCCGAAGAGCTCTTCAAGCTGCTTCTGGTCGCCGTAATTGGCCATGTTCTTCTTGCTGGCGGCGCCCTGGTCGATCAGCTCCTGTCCCTTGTCGCCCCAGGTATACACGCGGAAATTCTCATCGCCGCAGTAATCCCACGGATTGTAATAATGCACCGAGAGCAGCAGTCTGCCTTCACCGGCGGAATTGTTCTTGTCCTCGGGCATGGCAAATCCGTAATCCCCGACCGTGTAGGTAATGTCGGTATTCCAGCCGGGAACGAGCAGCCAGCGGTGGGTATTCTCCCCGCCGGAAGCGCGGACGGTGTCCACAAAGATCTGGTTGTAGCTGTTGAGATTTTCGTAGTATTCCTTCGGCGGGTCGTGGTATTCGCCGTCGAAGACCTCGTTCATGCTCTCAAAGATCAGATGCTCGTCATATGCCTTGAATTTATCGGAGATCTGCGTCCAGAGCGCCTTGTATTTGGCCTCGATGGTGTCCTGGTCGTCGCCGTTGACCAGCAGCCAGCCGCCGGGAATGGAATTGTAGCCGTCGCCGTGAACGTTGATAATGACATTCAGGCCGGAATTGTAGCAGTAGCCGACGACCTCCTCAATGCGGTCGAGCCATGCGGCATCCACGGTATAGCCGTTTGCATCGTCGATCTTGCCGATGTAGGAAACCGGCATCCGGACGGTCTTGAAGCCTGCCTCTGCAACGGCATCGAGCATTTCCTGGGAGACTGCGGGATTGCCCCAGGCCGTCTCGCTGACCATCTCATTGGTGACGGCCTCCATGGTATTGCCGTAATTCCAGCCGGCGCCGAGGGTATCGGCAATGTCGGACAGGGCGATCACATCCGAGGATGCGGGTGTCTGTGTGTCGGCCTTGCTTTCTGCGGAATCTGCGGAGCTTGTCCCGCCAGTGCATCCGGTCAGTGCAGCAAGCCCCATGGCTGCCGCGCAGACGAGTGCGGATAATTTCAGTTGTTTCATTGATCTTCTGCCTCCTTCATACTTCTGTGATACCGGGTACCACAGGTCTATCTTATCATAGCATATTTCCCGTGGGTGTGCAATAGCATATTCTGACGTATTTATTGCAATATGGACTTGCATTTGTCCGGAAGATGCGGTATAATGGAACTGGGGTGTGTTGACATCAGGCCTCAAACGCAGATTTTCGTGTCAGCACACCCTGATGAAGGGAGGGCTTGTCATGCCGTTACAGATCGTCCGCCAGGACATTACCAAAATGCAGGTCGATGCCATTGTCAATGCCGCCAAAACGACGCTCCTTGGCGGGGGCGGGGTAGACGGCGCGATCCACCGTGCTGCCGGGCCGCAGCTTCTTGCGGAATGCCGCACTTTGGACGGATGCCGCACAGGCGAGGCGAAGCTCACGCGGGGGTATGACCTCCCCGCAGGCCATGTGATCCACACCGTAGGCCCTGTCTGGCGCGGCGGCGGCCATCAGGAGCGCGAGCTTCTGACCGCATGCTACCGCAATTCCCTGCAGCTTGCGGCGGACAACGGCTTTGAAACGGTGGCATTTCCGATGATCTCCGCGGGGATCTACGGCTATCCGAAGGAAGAGGCCTTTGCGGTGGCAGAGGAGACGATCCGGGCATTTCTGGAGGAGCATCCGGATATGACGGTGTATCTGACGATCTTCGGAAGGGGATCATTTGTGATCGCGTCGAAGAAGTACGCGGATATTCAGAGCTTTATTGATGACCGGTATGTACAGGTGCAGGAAAAGCACGACCCGCGCCGGATGATGCAGGGAATGGCGGCACGCACCTGCATGAATGCAGAGGAGAGCGCAGTACCGTCGGAATTGTCCAGGGCATTGGAGGAGATCGACGAGAGCTTCACACAAATGCTGCTGCGCAAGATCGACGAGCGCGGCATGACGGATGTGCAGTGCTACAAGAAGGCCAATATTGACCGCAAGCTCTTTTCCAAGATCCGCAGCGACCTGCATTACCATCCGCGCAAGACAACGGCGCTCGCGCTGGCGGTAGCGCTGGAATTGTCGATGGCGGAAACGGAGGAGCTGCTGCGCAAGGCCGGGTATGTCCTCTCCCACAGCAGCAAGGCGGATATTATTCTGGAATACTACATCCGCCGCGGGGAATATGATATTTTCGCGATCAATGAAGCACTGTTCGCCTTTGACCAGCCTCTGATCGGCGGGTGATGAAAACGCTCCCGGAGCTTCAGGTTCCGGGAGCGGTTTTGTTTGTATCGGGGGAAATATCCGGACTTACTGCTTTTCTTCGTAGGGAATGCCAAGCTCCTCCAGAGCGGATTTCAGCTCCCGCACCGTGCGGGCGGCGGCCTCCTCCTTGACAATGCGGACGGTGGTCTGTGCATCGAGGTTATTCTCCAGAATGGCTGCCAGCCCATCGAGCTGGTAGTTTTTGCCGCCGTACAGATAGGCCGCGCCGTGAATGGTGACGGTCGTCACATCCTCAGTCTCGGTCGGCAGCTCAATCGTCGGCATGGTCGTCTCAGTCACCGCAGTCTCCTCGGTTTCGGCAGCCGTTTCCGGAACAGATTCGGTTTCCTCCTGTATCTGCTCCTGGCTCAGAAGCTCCTGTCCGCCGCTGCCCAGACCGCCGCCGTGCGACCCGATATAATACCCCGCCGCAAAGCCGACAATACCGCCAACCAGTAACCCTCCGGCTGCAGCCAAAATCAGAGGCGCGACCACAGCGCCCTTCACCGATCGTCTCATGTGCTCACTCTCCGTTCGTGTAGGAAGTATCGTTTTCATTCCAGTAAAATTTCCAGTTTCCGGTCTGAATTTCCCGGAGTGCCTGCGTCACGACTGCATAGGCTTCATCCGATCCCGCCGCATAGCCGTCATAATTGAAGATGCACAGCATCGTGGCATCCGGCGCATAGCCCTGCTCCTCAAAAATCTTTTTCAGTTGGGAAGAGATTCCCTTGGGATTGCGGTCGGAGATCTTGCCTATCTGGTTTTCACCCTTGCAGACCTTCAGATACCATCCCTCCTCCTCCGGGCAGAGATTCAGACTAATGTTCTCATTGTTGGCAAACTCGATAATAGCCTTGTTATTCTCCGCCTGTGCAGGATTCCCTTCCTCCATAATGGCAATGGCCTGCTGCGCCTGTTCTGCCAGCGCATCCGCCTGCTCCTGCTGCGCCTCGGCCTGTGCGACGGCTGCGGCTGCGGCCTGCTCTGCCTGCGTAATTTGCTGTTTTGCTTGATTCTGGTAGTTGAGCACAAACCAGAACAGAATAATCATAATCACATCGAGCAGTGATGTGAAATCGAGTATGATCTCACGAAATTTCATCTTTTGCCCGTCCTCACTAACTGTGGCAGTTCTTCTTTTTCAGCTTGTGCAGATTCTTTTGAAATAAGCACATTTCTTAACAGTGTGATTTCGCTGTTGCATTCATCCACAGAGGGGGACAAAAATGAAGAAAACAATTTACAGAGCAAGGCAGTTATCAAACCTGCGTATGTTGTTCCGAGTGCAGTGAAAAACTGATCGGTAGGAGCGGTATCACCAGACATTTTTCCAACGAGATCCAGTAAAGATTTGACTGTTCCAAGCATCCCTAATAATGGTAACATAGTCGTGATATTAGAGAATAAAGTGAACCAAAAATTCATAGGCCTTTGCAGCTTTGTCGCTTCTGCCTCAAATTGTTTTAATTCTCTTGTGTTTGTAGGAACACGATCGTTAATATCCGGGTTAGCACTTCTGTTCCTTGGGAATAGCTTCTCTTTTAATTTTTTAGTGCTGAGATGTGTTACAATCCCAAATACTATATTTACAATTGTAACTCCAATAATCACCAAAACAAATGGGTCTGTATACAATTTATATTCCATAATATTTCCTCCTTGAATCGTATTACCCCCATTATACCACACTCTCCCCCAAAATGCAACTCCCTCCGGCGCCTTGTGTGAAAAGCGGATGAAACCTGTGTGAACCTGCAAGGATTTCAAGAATCCTTTAATCTTTCAGCCTTACAATAAAGCCATACAAAGGAGGAAAAACCTATGTATATGACCAGAATCGTCCTGCTCCCCGCCTATGAGCCGGAGCCTGGCATGCTTGACCTGATCGCGGAGCTGTCCGGCCAGGGATTTCAGATCATCGTTGTCAATGACGGCAGCAGCGACGCATGCAGATCTCTGTTCCTGGAGGCAAGCCAGAGCGCCGTTGTCCTGCACCATCCCGCCAACCGCGGCAAGGGTGCTGCCCTGCGGACGGGGCTTGCCTATATCCGGGAGCATTTCTCCGCGCCCTATGCCGTCCTGACCATGGATGCCGACGGGCAGCACACCGTCCCGGATGCCCTGCGCGTGCTTGCCCTGGCCGAAGCGGAGCCGGACTGCCTTGCACTCGGATGCCGCCGCTTTACCGGGCAGGTGCCCCTGCGAAGCCGCTTCGGCAACCGGGTGACACGCATCGTATTCCGGCTTGCGGCGGGGCTGGATGTGAGCGATACCCAGACCGGACTGCGGGCATTCACCGACCGGCTCACCGACCGGATGCTTGCCATTCCCGGCGACCGCTACGAATACGAAATGAATGTCCTTATGACCTGTGCAAGAGACGGCGTTCCCGTCCGGGAGCTGCCCATTGAAACGATCTATGAGAACAACAACGCCGGCTCCCATTTCCATCCCCTGCGCGATTCGTTCCGGATCTATAAGGAGATCCTGAAATTCTCCGCCTCCTCGCTGGTCAGCTTTGCGGTCGATTACGGGCTGTTCTGCCTGTTTCTGCCGCTGTTCGGTTCGGAGATCGCCGCGAATATCACGGCAAGGGTGTGCAGCGCAGCGGTCAATTTCACCCTCAACAAGCACCTTGTGTTCGGCAGCCGGGGGCATACATGGCAGGCAGCGCTGCGGTATGCCGCCCTTGCCGCCGGGATTCTGGTATGCAATACCGCCCTGCTGACCTTCCTCACAGAGGTCTGCGGTATTGACAGCCATCTGTCCAAGATCCTCACGGAGCTTGCCCTGTTTGCCGTCAGCTTTGCGGTGCAGCGCATGTGCATTTTCAAAAGAAAGGCGTGATGTTTATGAAGATCCCTGTCCTTCCCGTGGTGTACGGGGCAGTGCTTGCCGCATTCACCGGCTATGTGATGCTCGATACCTTTGTCCTGCCCTCCGCCGTGCAATCCGATGCCTCGCAGATGGATCTGTCCATGTTTGCGGAAACGACCACAGAAACGCAGGAGACTGCCGCAGAGACACAGGAGACTGCCGCAGAAACGCAGCCGAAGCATGGACATCACGGCGGCAGGCATTCCCGGCATGATGCCGAAGCTGCCGAAATTACTACAGAATCCACGGAAGCTGCGGAATCTGTGGAATCTGCTTCCGGCAATGCCGGGAAAGTTACGGATTCCGAAATGCAGTATGCAGATGAAAACATTTCCGTCACAGTCACGGAATATGTGGAGAACGATACGAAGATCTATGTGGCCGATGTGCAGCTTTCCTCGGCGCAATACCTGAAAACGGCATTTGCCGGGGATACCTTCGGGAAGAATATCACCGCGGCGACCTCGGAAATTGCCGCCGATCACGGGGCGATCCTGGCGGTCAACGGCGATTTCTGCGGGGCGCGGACGACCGGCTATGTCATTCGTAACGGCATTGTGTACCGGGACACCGGGGATGCGTCCACGGATGTGCTGTGCATCTATGCGGACGGGCATTTTGAGATCACGAATGCCGGGGAGACGACGGCACAGGCGCTTGCAGATGCGGGGGTATGGCAGGCATTTTCCTTCGGGCCCGCGCTGGTGCAGGACGGTGCCGTGACCGTCAGCGAGGGCGAGGAGGTCGGCCATGCGATGGCATCGAATCCGCGCACAGCCATCGGGATCATAGACGATCTGCATTATGTGCTGGTCGTATCCGACGGCAGAACGGAGGAAAGCGCCGGACTGACCCTCCGGCAGCTTGCGGAATTCATGCAGGGACTCGGCGTGACGACCGCGTATAATCTGGACGGCGGCGGCTCGTCCACCATGTACTGGAACGGTCAGGTCATCAACAATCCGACCACCAGCGGCAGATCTGTCAAGGAAAGGAGCGTGAGCGACATTGTGTACATCGGCGGTTGAGAAGCGGCGGCAGATCACGCGGCATATCCGCTGGAATCTGGGCTTTGCGGCATTCTGCGGGATATTTGCGGCGGTGTATGAGCATTTCAGCTTCGGGGTGTATTCCGGGGCAATGGTCTTTTCCTTTGCAGTGCCGCTGCTGACGGGGATCGTGCTCATCATCCTGCGGGCGCTGAACCGGCATCCGGGGACGCTTGTCCTGCAATTGCTCGGCTGCACGGCGGCGACCTTTGCCGCGGGGAGCATTGCAACGGGCGTGGTGGAGATCTACGGCACGGACAATCCCCTGCTGAAGATCTATCCTGCGGCAGGCGGGATATTGCTGGCAGCAGCCGGGATCGCCTGGGCGGTCAGGATGCAGAAGGAGAGGGCGTGATGCCCTCTCCTGTGTTTTTCGGGATATTGCAATTCTTGACACCTCTGAACGAATATGCTATAATAGAGCAGATGATATTGGTTGATTGCCAGCAAGGAGAAGCGGTGTTATGGTATTTTCGTCCTATCTGTTTATCTGTGCTTTTTTGCCGGTTGTGCTGATCGGGTATTATGGATTATCCTTTCTGAAGAGCAATGTGTGGCAGAAGCTGTTCCTGATTGTGTCGTCACTCTTTTTTACGGGTATTACAGTGTGAAATATCTGCTTCTGATCCTCGCCTCCATCGCTGTCAATTATCTTGCTGCGATATGCATGAGCCGGTTTGAAGAGGCACATGCGGGCAGGAAAAAGGCGGTTCTGCTATGCGGCATTGTGTTCAATGTGGCGCTGATCGGATATTTCAAATACTATGATTTCTTTGTCGGAACTGTCAACCAGATCTTTGGCACGGATCTGATCCTGCGCCGGATCGTGCTGCCGCTTGGCATCAGCTTTTTTACCTTCCAGCAACTGTCCTTCCTGATCTCCGTGTACCGCGGGGAGGAGAAGGTCGGGAATCTTCTGGATTACAGCATTTTCGTGACATTTTTCCCGCAGCTGGTAGCCGGCCCAATCGTGCTGTACAGCGAGATGATCCCGCAGTTCCAGGACACAAAGCGAAGGTATTTCAATGCAGAGCATTTCCAGAAGGGCATTTATTATTTTGCAGCCGGATTGTGCAAGAAAGCGCTGCTTGCAGATAACCTTGCTGTTTTTGCGGACAACGGATTTGCAATGTCAGATCCGGGAATGGCAGCGAGCTGGGCGGCAGCGGTTTCCTACACGCTCCAGATCTATTTCGATTTTTCCGGGTACTCGGATATGGCGATCGGACTGGGGTGGATGTTCAATATCGAATTGCCGTTCAATTTCTTGTCACCGTACAAATCCCGCAGCATCAGCGAATTCTGGAGGAAATGGCACATCACGCTTGGCCGTGCCCTGTCCATGTATATCTACAAGCCGCTTGGCGGAAACCGGAAGGGCTTGTTTTTCACCTGTCTGAATCTGATGATTACGTTTCTGGTCAGCGGACTGTGGCACGGTGCGGCGTGGACATTTGTGGTATGGGGCATGCTGCACGGGGCATTCGTTGTATTGGAAAGGATACTCGGAGACCGGCTGAATAAAATCCCGGATGCGCTGCGCATTGCCTGCACATTCCTGATCGTCAATGCGCTGTGGGTGCTTTTCCGGGCGGAGAGCTTTGCACAGGCGCTTACGATCTGGAAGGGCATGATCCGTGTACAGGATCTGCGGCTGCGTGAACTGGGAGACATGGCGTTTGAATCATTCAGCATGCCTTCAATCGGAATCCCGTATCTGTTAGGAACAGTCCTTCTGCTGCTGGGAATCGTATTCTTTACAAGGAATACCGCCGAAAGGACACAGCAGGCGCTTTCCCGGACACGGTATGCGGTTGTGATGGCGGCATTGCTGGTCATCTCTCTGCTGGCAGTTGGTAAAAACAGCGTCTTCATCTATTTCAATTTCTGAGGTGGCGGGCATGGAAAAGGCTAACAGAACGAAAAAATGGCTGATCTGGTTTTTCGGTGCTGTCGCTGTGCTGACGGTTCTGGTTTGTATGGCCGTGTATATTGTGGATCCGTTTTTTCAGTTCCGGGTACGCGACGGGCAGTATTTTCTGACTGAAAATTATGTGAACGGCGGCATTATCAAAAATGATGATTACGATACAATTATCATAGGATCGTGCATGGTACAGAATTACGATATAGCATACTTTGACCGTACATTTGGTGCGGATGCCGTGAAGATCGGCGGCGGCGGATTGGATTCCGGGGGTGTGATCCGGTATTTAGAGCTTGCAAATCGTGTCGGATCCGCAGAGAACTATTTCATCAATGTAGACCTGTACGGCTTTGAAAGCACGGATTCTGTGAAGCAGCGGGCGCTGGAGCTCAGTGAGTATGACTATCTGCTCCGGGATGATCCGCTGGCGCGGTTGCAGTATGCCTTCAGCTATGAGGTGTGGTTCCGCTTCCTGCCGGTAGATGTGGGAATGAGCGCCTGCTGTGCACTTACCGGAAAGCTGCCGGTAGCTTCGCTGAGCAGCCGCTCTGAGATCGCACATGTCGGTGAGTGGTCAGATAATTTTGTGTACGGCGAGGAAGCCGTTATGAAAAGCCGCGAAAACGAGGATACGGCTGCCACAGTGCTGAATGAACAGGAGCAGTCAGAAATGCGTGCTGCCATGCAGGAGAGCATGGATGCGTATATAGAGGCGATCGACTTTTCTGCCGGGAATTATACTTTTATTTTCCCGCCCTATTCGTATCTGTACTGGGAGGATGCCAGGGCAGCGAATACCTATGAAGTCCTGACGGAGGCCAAGCAGTATCTGACGGAAAAGCTGAAAAGCAATGGTGCAGCCGTATATGATTTCCAGGATGCGGATGTGACCTATGATCTTGACTATTATATGGATACGACGCATTACAGCAAGGAATTGAATGATTTCATGACAGAATGCATGGCATCCGGAAAATACCGGAAATAAACAGGAAGGCGGGATTTCCTCCATGGTAACCGGCGAACTGAAAACCCGGATCGACAGTGTATGGGATCTGTTCTGGGCAAACGGCCTGACAAATCCCCTGAGCGTTATCGAGCAGATCACCGATCTGCTCTTTCTGCGCATCCTCGATACCCCCGGCCGCACCCGCACGGACGGAACACCGCTGTTTGACGAAGCGCATGCATGCTGCCGGTGGTCGGTGTTCTCTGCGCTGCCCCCGGAGGAAATGCTTGCCGTGATGCGCGATGCGGTCTATCCCTTCCTGCGCACGGCCGTCACGAAGGAACCCCTGTATGCCGAATGCCTCCGGGATGCCGCGCTGCGCATCAGCTCCCCGCGGCTGCTGGCAAGGGCGGTGGAGGTGCTCGGGGCGCTTGACCTGCATGACCGCGATATTATGGGCGATGTCTATGAATACCTCCTCTCCCGCCTGGCGGTTTCCGGCACGAACGGCCAGTTCCGCACGCCGCGCCACATCATCCGGATGATGTGTACCCTGGCCGCGCCCGTACCCGGGGACATTGTCTGCGACCCCGCAATGGGCTCGGCAGGATTTCTCTGCGGCGCCGTGCAGGCAATGGCGGGAAATGCAGTCCCGGCGCTGCGCGGATTCGATACGGATGCCACCATGCTGCGCATCGGTGCAATGAATCTGCTCCTCCACGGCATTCCCGATCCGCAGGTGCGCAGGCTCGATGCCCTGTCGGCAGAGAATACCGCTTCGGCATGCTGCACGCTCATCATGGCCAATCCGCCCTTCACCGGCAGCCTCGATCCCGAAACGCTTGCCCCGGATCTGGCGGAATTGTCCACGAAAAAGACGGAGCTGCTTTTCCTGGCGCTCTTCCTGCGGATGCTTGTCCCCGGCGGCAGATGCGTGTGCATCGTGCCGGACGGCGTGCTGTTCGGATCGACGAAGGCACACCGGATCCTGCGCAGACGGCTGCTTGACGAGAATACGCTGCATGCCGTCATTGCCATGCCCTCCGGGGTATTCCGCCCCTATGCGGGGGTATCGTCTGCTGTGCTGGTCTTTGAGAAGGGCGGGCATACCGGCCGCGTCTGGTTCTACGGCATGGAAGCAGACGGCTTTTCCCTCGACGACAAGCGCATTCCGACTGCGGAAAATGACATTCCCGACCTGCTTGCACGCTATGCACACCCGGAGCGCGAGGCGGGGCGTTCCCGCACGGAACGCAGCTTTTTCGTCACCCGTGAGGAGATCGCCG
Organism: uncultured Ruminococcus sp.; assembly: GCA_902783005.1. GTDB lineage: Bacteria > Bacillota > Clostridia > Oscillospirales > Ruminococcaceae > UBA3855. Next base: position 17,733 of record CACZPI010000097.1, read on the forward strand.
CACAGAATGACCGCCTCGATCTGAAATGCTACCGGATGCAGCCGGAGGCAGAAATGCCGCTCCCGCCTGCCTCGGAGCTGCTCGATGAGATCGAAGCCATGCAGCAGGAAATTGCCGGCGGCATCCGTTCGCTGCGGGAGCTGCTCTCATGATGCGCCGGATCGCACTCGGGGAATTGTGCGAGATCCAGGGCGGCTTTGCCTTCCGCAGCAGCGGCTATGCGGAAGCGGGCATCCGCATTGTCCGCATTTCCGATGTGCAGCGCGGGCATATTGACGGGAGCCATCCGCGGTATTACCCTGCCGATGCCGCAATTCCGGAGAAATACCGCCTGCGGGAGGGGGATCTGCTGGTCACGCTTACCGGCCATGTCGGGCGGGCAGCACCGGTCACGCCGGACATGCTCCCGGCTGCTGTCAACCAGCGTGTGGCACGCCTGCGGATGCGTTCGGATGCGGTGCATCCGGTGCTGCTGCGGCATCTGCTGGCGTCGGCAGCATTTGAGCATGCATGCAGCCGTGCGGCACAGGGGGCAGCGCAGCAGAATCTTCCTGCGCAGGTGCTCCGGGAATACCCCGTTCCGGTGCCGCCGCCGGAGGAACAGGCAAGGCTTGTGACTGCGCTTTTGCAGGCAGAGGCGCTCTGCGCGGCCTGTGCGGAATCGCTCCGGAAAACCGCGCAGCTTGCCGATGCGTATTTCCTCGGGCAGTTCGGGGATCCCGTTGCCAATCCGATGGGCTGGGAGACAGCGCCGCTGCATTCGCTTTGCAGCCGCATCACGGACGGAATGCATGGAACACCGGTATTTTCCGGGGACGGATGCTATCCGTTCCTCAACGGCTCCGACCTTGCAGACGGCAGGCTCCGGACGGAAGGCGCCCGCATGGTATCGGAGGAGATCTTCCGGCAGCACGGCCTGACGATCCCGGACAATACGATCCTGCTGTCGATCAACGGCACCCTCGGCCATCTGGCCTGCGCCGGCGGGGAATCCATCGTGCCGGGGAAAAGCCTTTGCCTGCTGATGCTGCGCCCGGAGATCTGCCGGGGATTTGTGGCGGGACTGCTCGGAACACCGGCATTCCGGCGCTGGATGGCATCGGCGGCAACGAAAAGCACCATTCCGAATGTCTCCCTTGCTGCGATCCGGCAGTTTCCGGTGATTCTGCCCCCGCAGGAAATGCAGATGCGGTATGCCGCCTTTGCCGCGCAGGCAAGGGCAATGCATGCACGGGCATCTGTGCAGTACCGGCAGGTGCAGCAGCTCTCCGGATCGCTGCTGGGCGGACTTACAGAATGAACGACAAAAAGATCCCCCTGGTTTCACAAGGAAATCAGGGGGAAAATTCTGCCCTCAGCTGCTTCGGAGGTAATAGGAGGCATCATGGAGGTGAAAACGGGCGTGGGCAGAACGCCCGGGAAACGTGCTTCAGAAGGGGTATTCCCCGTCAGCGAGGAATTGTTCAAGGTCGTCCCAGTCAAGCTCCTGCTTGTCACCATCGGCAGGCTTTGCGGGAGCTGCGGGAGCTGCGGGCTTCGGGATCTCGAATGCATACGGAACGATCTTGTCCGTCAGCAGCGCCTTCTGGCCGCGGGTGATGAGGCAGACCTTGTCAAGGGGCATGCTCAGCACCTGCTCGACCGGCTTGTTGGTGTACAGGGAGACGAATTCCGCCGTCTTCCGGTCGTTGCCGCCGAGGTAGAGCACATGGTCGCAGTTGTTGACGATGGTGGTCGCCGCAGCGGCGGAGTACATCGTTTCAAGCTGGGTCAGGCTCTGGAGAATGACGGAAACGGAGATCTCTCTCGAACGGATGACGGAAATGGTCTTGTCGAAGTCCGGAATGAAGGCATTGGTCGCGAAATCATCAAGGATGAGACGCACAGGCACCTCCATGCGGCTGTCCTGCAGGGAATCGGCCTCGCGGCAAAGCGCCTGCAATGCCTGGGTGTAGAACAGGTTGATGATGCGGTCAAGGGTGCGGTCGGTATCGGAAATGTTCAGGAACACGGCCATTTTCTTGTGGCCGAGGTCACCGAACTGAAATACCGGCTTGCCGCCGAAGAGCGCACGCGCCTGCCGGAAATCGAAGACGTCGATGGCAGAGGACACGAACTGCGTCACGCATGCCCAGGTGCGGTCAGCGGGCAGGCAGCCCTTGAACATGCCGTATTTCTTGGCGCAGAAGCTGTCGGGCTTGACCGCCGCGAATTCCTCCAGGAAGGGAATGACGTAATTCCCGAGGTTCTTCTGCTCGGCATACTGGTTGTTCATCACGCGGAATACCGCGGCGACCGTATTGAGGTTCTGCTCGTTCTTCGGGAAGACCTCCTTGACATAGGAGATCAGGCAGGCCATGACGGTACGCGCCGAGGTTTCCCAGAACGGCTCCTCGCTGTCGAGATTCGAGACCATCGCTGCCGCAATGGTCATGATGTCCTGGTCGCGCAGCTCGCCGTCATCATCGGTCGTGATGTAGTCAAGCGGATTGTACGGCACGGACTGATCGGGATGCACGAAATCCACCGTATGGATCTCGTACCCGCGGGATTCGAGCACCGGAGCAAGCTGCCTGCGCAGATTGCTCTTGGTATCGGCAACGATCACGCTGCCCTGGAGTGCCAGCAGATTCGGGATGACGTAGCCGCCCGTCTTGCCGGCGCCGGAGGGCCCGATGATGAGGTCGTTGTTATTCAGAAGCGTCTGCCGGGTATCATTGGAAACGCTGATGCCTTCGGCAAGGGGACGCTCGTTCATAATGCGGTTGGACTCGAACTTCATGCTGTTGTTCATGCACATACCTCCTTTGGGGGCGCAGACGGTTTCTTCCGGACGGTGATCATCAGCTCTTGGGCTTCACAATGGAAGCCGCGGAGGAGAGAATGCCGGTGGCAAGGCCGTACTCGACTGCCTCTCCGGCATCGAAGTAGGTGTCGATCTTGGTCTTTTCGCAGATCTCCTCGATCGTGTGGCCGGTGCGCTCGGCAATGACGGCGCAGAGGGTATCGCGGCATTTCTTGAGGTCGTCGAGCTCCTTCTCGATCTCGCCGGGCTTCATATGGCTGAAATCAGCCCTGGAATAGCTCGGATCATGGATCATGATGCGGGCATGCGGGAGCATTTCCCGGGTCTCGCCCGCCAGATACAGCAGGCTGCCCATGCTGGCCGCGGTGCCGACGCAGACCGTGCGCACCGGAGAGGTCAGCATCCGGATGAGGTCGTACAGCGCCAGACCGCTGCTCACCTCGCCGCCGGGGGAATTGATGCAGAAGACGATCTCCTCGCCCGGTGCTTCGCTTTCGAGGTAGAGGAACTGCTTGATGAGCTCGCTGCAGGTATTGGCATCGACCGGATCGGTCAGGAATACCGTGCGGCGGTCAAGCAGGACGTCCGCAACGGGCAGAAGCTCGGTACCCTTGGAAGTTTCGCGAATGATGTTTGCCATGTGCTTGCTCCTTTCTATGGGCAGAAACTCAGTTTCTGCCGGACGAGGAGGGATGTCCCTCCGTATCGGTCGGATCGGTGTCTTCCTCCCAGTCGTCGAAATCGGCTTCATCCGGCTCCGGGGGATCGGCGTACTCCTCCGGAATGTCCGCCCAATCAATGTCGGTGCAGACATCCGAAGCATCTGCGGGCATTGCGTGGGCGGCATATGCCTTCCAGCGTTCCGTGCAGGTTTTGGGGGGATCGAGCGGCTCGGATGTGAACAGGCCGTTCTGTTCGAGCATCTCGAAAGGCCATACCATTGCGGCAGCCAGCATCCATTCACCGAGGACGACCACTTCATAGGTGTCCTCAAAGGCATCGTAGTCATCGGGATGAGCGATGAAGTCGCCGGCCTTGAGAAGCAGATTCCCGACGGTCAGGCCTTCCGGGCTGCGGTCGAAATGCAGCCGGATGCCGGAAGCTCTGCACGGCTCATGGCGGACAGCTCTGCCGATCAGCCCGCGGATCTCGTCGAAATCCAGCCCCATATGCTCGGGAAGGGATTCCAGATAATCGAGCAGGTCACGCACAGGCAGCTTCAGCAGCATCGAATGCAGCGTGTAGGCATCGAGCCTGCCGGAAGCGGCTCTCCTTGCAGCGCGGGTCAGCGCCGCGAGCTTGCCTTCATCAAGCGTGCCGTTTGTCCTGCTGTCCGCAGCGCCCATTTCCTTGCGGATCCTGTGGAGCTGTGCGGCGAGGGAATAGACCGGTGTTTTCCGCGGGGTCGTGGGGTCGGGGCCGCTCTGTTCGGCGGAATGTTCCTTTTTCTTCGGCCGCAGCGGCGAAATGAAGCCGTAAGGCAGCATTGCCAGGTCGAAGTAGCCGTCCGGAACAGTGCCGACACAATCCCTGTCCATCGGAAGAGACTCGAAGATGCCGATAGGGAGCCTGAACCGCAGGATGCAGTCACCGAAGCGGTACCGGAACGGTTCATCCTGGTGCCGTGCGCCGGCGTAGGTCAGCATTTCGCCGGTCATTTCCGGGATCTTTTCGCGCAGTCTCGGCTCAAAGATCTCGTCCATGTACAGCTCTGCGAATCCCCGCAGGATGCTTTCGGTCACAGCGGGATGCGTGCGCCGGGGTTCGCCGCCGGAGCCTGTGAATTCAGCAAGCGTCATCTGGTATCTCATGGGCCTTGCTCCTTTCTGTGTGGTATCTCTCTTGTTGACACCGGGTAATGATGCGGGCGGAAGACAGCTTCAATTTTTTTGTAGCACCCGGAACGAAGGGCTTTTCGTGTTCCGGCATGGGGGTAATGGCGCGGGGAAAACCGGGGTTTATTTTTTTCTCAGCCCCTGTACCTTATTATAATAGCACACCGGCGCCGCCAGGTCAACACCTACAGCAGCAAAAGGTCAGGGAATGAACCATTGCGTTTATGACGGAGAAAATATACGGATTGTAATATAGCATACAAATGTGCATGTATCGTGATAAATGTTAATGGATTTGTGAAAAATGTACAATTACGGCGTCAAAAAATCTAACTTTCAAAATCCTGATTGTATATTGAAAAAATGTGAAGAATGTGTTATAATGATACTGTGGCAAAGTATCTGTACAGGGGGAGCTGTACCCATATGAAGCCATCAAAATATATGAGAGAGGATAATGCGTATGAAAAAGACATTGAAAAGCCGATTTCTGAGCGGCTTCTCAGCACTCGCACTGGCGTTGACGAGTACGCTGCCAATGGGCTTGACGCTCGGGGTGTCGGCGGCGGACAGCTACGATGTGTCTGTCAACGTCTACGAGCATGACGGAAGCACATACCGTACCATCACCTGGGATGAGAACCCGGCTGGCTACTATCTGCTTGTCGTGCTCAAGGATGATGAGGGCGAGAACGTAGCATGGTCGGTCAAGCAGGCAACGCTCGGCAACGGCTATTCGGCAACGTCCAGTCTGGATACTTTCTATCTCTTTGGCACAGACGGAAGCGACAAGACAGAAGATGCTAAGGTTTCGTTTGCCGATGTGGAGTATGCCAGTGCCACTGTGCGTCTGTTTACGACAGCGAACTTCTGGTCGGATGAAAATGCGACCTATGCCAGCTTCCTGGACGCAGAGGGCAACAAGCAGTCCGGTGTGGATGACAACATTCCCGGCTACACATTCATGCGGACGACGTCTGTGGGCACCACAGATGCGCTCCTTGAGATGAGCAAGAATGTATCGACCTACACCATTAAAGTGACGGTGGATGAGAGCGTGACAGAAGCAGACAACCTGTATCTGGTGACTGCGGTCCAGCACGCCTCTGACACCACCTACAATGTGCAGAAGGTAACCGGCACACAGGACTACACGCTCCAGACAGATACCGAGAATACCGGCGTATGGTACAAGGCCGACGGCTCTGTCAAGGACGGTGAGAACGTCACCGGTAACGAGGTCAGCTTCACCCCCTGCCTCGTGAAGGCAGAAGACGGCATGACCGAAGCAGACATCGCCAAGGCTGCTGCTGAGTCTCCGCGGCAGTTTATTGTGGTGGATGACGAAACTGTTGCCGGTGCGACGGATCTGCATACGACCAGACAGAGCGCTGATGGCGTTACAACGGTCGTCAGCAATTTCCGCATTGCGAAGACAACCGTATCTGGCGGCGAGAACTTCGAGACGATCCTCGGCAATGCCGTGAACTTTGGTATTGTTGCGGATAGATGGAACAAGACTGAGCATGCACAGACGAACTATGCTGTCAACTACTATCAGGAATGCGGAAAATGGGTACAGCCTGATCTGACAGGTGGATTTGGCGGCCATTTCTATGTACCGTATTTTGTGAATTTCAATGGCAAGACGGTCGTTGATGATGATACCTATTACTATAGTGCTGATGAAGAGTACGGTAAGCTGTGGTTCGGTAATCGTACCCATCAGGAAACAGCGGCTCTGCATGTGGATGACCCGAACAGATTGAACCCGGCCGATAAGGCTACGGACAAGGGCGGCTACATTGATGTTATCGTGCAGGATGCCGCGAGCATGAAGAGCGGCGTCATTGATCCGATGATTGATGCAATGAAGGAGAAGTCCACGACTCTGGCATCGCATAGTGTGTCTGTCGCACCGTACATCGAAAATCAGAAATATACCATTGATACACTGGACTATCCGGATAATGCAACGGTTTATGTAGACGGTGACGCACTGGTTGCTGCAAACGGCGGCTTGATCAATGACAAAGTGAATGTCAAGCTGAAAGAGGGACAGACCATCATCTTCAATTTCACCTCTACTGACACACTTAAGATCGGACAGTTCCTGGTTGAGTACCACAAGAAGGACGGAACGGTGGACAGCCATGTGAACACGGCACCGAATACTTCGAGAGATGTGACCGATGAAAATGACGACAACGCATTTCTGGAGAAGCTCTGCAAGGACATTGTGTGGAACCTGAATTCCGTGAAGACTGTGGATCTGAGCAGTACAGCAGGTATTTTCCTGAATCCGAATCCGGATTCAGTGATTGACGTTTCCAGCACGGCTACCGGATGGATCTGCACAGCAGGTTATCTGGTGAATGAGGGTGAGTGGCACAATGCATTCTCGGAGCTGAAAGATGTGGTATCCGAGCAGACCTACACCATCGACCTGAGCAAGTATGACACCGGCAACAAGGATCTGGCTGGTGCGGTGCTTGGCCTGTATCCGGTCAGCGAGGGCGTCGTTGCAGATTCCCCGTCTGCTACAATCACATCCTCCGGCAAGAATCCTGACAGCATGACTGTCAAGCCCGGCCGCTACGCGATCAAGGAGATCAGCGCACCGGACGGCTACGAGAAGGATGAGAACACGGTGTACTACATCGAGGTTCTCGAAAACGAGAATGACAAGTCCGTTACCATCAATGTATATCCGGATGCCACCTATTCCGGCAATCCTACTGACTCCCAGACTTACTCCCCGAATGCACTGGGTGAGAACACCTACAAGGATGCCGCAGGCAACGAGTATACCTTTAAGAATGTAACAAATCTGAATCAGGAAAACGGCAGGCCTGATGTGTACAAGAACGGCACACAGATCACTGACGAAGAAGAGCTTGCCAAGTTCACATTCACCGCAATTGACGGTACCTCTTCCCAGGTCGTTGCATACGACGGCACGGAGATCGCACCGGCCAACGGCAGCTATCCGATCGGTGGTACAAACTTTGCACTGACGATCGAGGACGGCAAGGTCACCAAGGCTGTTGCAGCTGATTATTCGGATATTTCCGTAACACGCAACTGGAACGGTAGCTCCTGGACACTCAATTGCGGCAGCGAATCCGTGCCGCTGAGACTTGAAGGCAATTTCAATCCCTATGGATCCTCCACCGGAAGAGCAACGCTTCCCGGCATTGGCGAGGTCAAGGTGACCTTCAATTCCGTTTATGGCACTTATCCGGTAACATCCCTGGAAATTACAGATCTGACCAAGTTCGAGATCAAGAATGTAGCAGATTACACGGTAGCCTACAACGGCGAAGTGCTGAGCGCACAGATCGGCCTGAGCAGCAGACTGGCATCTGGCTTTGAGTTCTTCAACGGCCGTGCCTTCACTGTCAATAAGGTGCAGGAGAACGGCACAACTCCGCTTCCGGGTGCAGCCATTGCACTGGTAGAGGAGAAGTACACCGTCAGCGAGGGTGAGCTGGCAATCAGCGAAAGCACTCCGATCCCGGCAGATAATTCCAGTGCAGCAAGCGTTGACGGCTTCAGCTGGGATGTGACCAAGGCATCCACCTCCTTCGGCGAGGGAACGATCAAGACCGGCAATACCACCGACAAGGCTGGTGAGCTGACTGTTTACAGACTGATCGAGACAGGTGCTCCGGATGGTTACAAGAAGCCGACAGAGGACATCATCCTGGCGAAGGTTACGACCAACTGGGGCTGGCTTACCGTGAACGACTTTTACAAGATCACTGTAAACCATGGCGCGGCACTGACAACTGCTCTGTTCAAGGAAGACGGATCCGGCATCAATGACGGATGGACAAAGCTGGTCATGAGCACGGTTGCCGACAGAACCATCAACATTGTCAATGAGAAGGAAGACGTCGTCATCACCCTCAGCAAGCAGGAGTTTGTTCCTGGTGAAGAGGGCGCTGCACCGACCGGAGCCCCGATCCCGAATGATGCAGATGACAATGAAAATGCAGCAACCTTTACGCTGAAGGCACTGACAGAGGGCGATTCCCTTGAGGGCGTCATCGTTGGAGGCAAGACACTGGCTGCATCGGATCTGGCCACAGACGGCAGCTACGAATTCACCAGCAACGCGACCAATTTTGTCGGCCTGGTAGAAGGCAATAGCTATCTGCTGACGGAGAAGACGGCACCGGACGGCTATGAAGGCACCAACAGCAAGTTCACCTTCACCATCACAAATGGCAAGGCAGTTCTGGATGATGCCAAAACTGACGGCGATTACATCCTGTCCACGGATGGCAAGACCATTATCGTTCTGGATAAGAAGAAGGTTGAAACCACAACCTCGACCACTACCACCACCACAACCACTACATCGACCACGGAATCCACCACGGAGTCCACTACATCGACCACGGAATCCACCACAGAGTCCAGCGAATCGACCACGGAATCCACCACGGAATCCAGTGCATCGACCACGGAATCCACCACAGAGTCCAGCGAATCGACCACGGAATCCACCACAGAGTCCAGTGAATCGACCACGGAATCCACCACCACGGAGTCCAGCGAATCGACCACTGAATCCACCACTACGCAGACCAGTGCATCGACCACTGCTTCCTCCACTACGGAGAGCAGCACATCGACCACTGCTACTACTGTAACCACACCGACGATCGAAACCATCGTCATCAACAAGCAGGCGATCGACAACAATGAAAATGCAGTTGAACTGACCGATGAAGCGACATTCAAGATCAGCGGAAAGAACCTGGTTGGCATTTATGTCAACGGTAACGAGCTGACGGAAGCGGATGTCAAGGATAATACCTATACCTTCACCGGCAACAAGACTGATTTCGGCGGCCTGAAGGATGGCATCTACACTCTCGAGGAGACTGCTGCACCGGATGGATTCACCGTGGTATCCACCTTTGAATTCACCATCAAGGACGGCAAGATCGTAGAGAAAGGCGCGATCGGTTCGACAGGCGAGGCATTCGTGGATGACGAAGGCAACCTGATCGTCACCGATAAGATTTCCACCATCCAGATCAGCAAGACCGATCTTGACGGCGCTGCCATTGCTGAGAAGGCAAGCTTCGTACTGACTGCTACCGGCGAGCAGACGCTTGACGGTGTGAAGGTCGGCGAGACTGCCCTGACCGGCAAGATCTATGCGTTCACCGGCAATGACATCAAGTTCATCGGCCTCAAGGACGGCGCATACACACTCAAGGAAACTGCTGCACCGAACGGCTTCACCGCTGTTACGACGGAATTCAAGTTCACGATCGAAAACGGCGTGATCAAATCGAGCGAAGCAGTAACCGACGGCATCACCAAGGCAAGCATCAAGGCTGACGGTACGACCAAGATCGTCGTAGCCGATGCACCTTCCACCATCGTCATCAGCAAGCAGGCGATCGACAACAACAAGAACG
>CACZPI010000098.1 GCA_902783005.1 uncultured Ruminococcus sp.
CTGTTCCGGGTTGATGATCAGGTGACCGCTCTCGTCCTTGTCATATCCGAGGAAGTTCCGGGCATTGACCATCACCTTACCCTGCTGGAATCGGTAATGGATACCCATTTTCGTATTCTTGCTGAGGGATTCGGATTCCTGCTGTGCCAAAGACGCCATGATCGTCAGGAGGACTTCTCCCCTTGTGTCCATCGTATTGATGGATTCTTTTTCAAAGTACACAGGGATATTCATACCCTTCAGCATGCGGATATAATTCAGGCAGTCCACGGTGTTTCGGGCAAATCGGCTGATTGATTTTGTCAGGATCATGTCGATCAGTCCCTTTTTGCAGTCCTCGATCATCGCATTGAATTCCTCTCTGCCTTTTGTTGAGGTCGCTGAGATTCCTTCATCCGCGTACACCCTGACCATGACCCATTCAGGCTTGGAATTGATGTACTCAGTATAGTGCTGGATCTGGCTCTCATAACTGGATGCCTGTTCCTCGTTGTCTGTGCTGACACGGCAGTATGCCGCCACACGCAGACGCTTGACTTCTTCCTTTGCGGCGGCATTGCCTTTCTGCGGCTTCGCAGGTATTGTAATGGTCGTAAATTTAATTGATCATTTTTGGGCTTTACCTCCGGATCTGCTGTCTTTTTTACTGGATAATATCTATCCTATAGCTTATTCGCCTTTTGAATGGATAAAGATCTGCTACACAGTAAGACATAAACAACATTGGCATCAGCGTTGTGATGCGGTACTCGGTGTTTGTATTCGTACACCAGACGTGGAGTGCATTGCTGTCATTGGTGCGCATGAGCAGCTCCTCGCGCCAGTCGCCGAACAGGTCAGCGCTCAGGCAGGGGACTGCCTTTGTACCGTTGTTGGAGAGACAGCCCGCTGCATTGAAAATCTTTTCCGTCTTATTTGCTGCGGTCATCTTCTGAATATCTGTGTAATTCAGAATCTCGCGTTCGAGATCGCCGTCCCAGTAGATCAGGAAGTTCATCGCGGGTCTGATGCCGGCAATTTTCTGTCCCGTTCCGTTAAACATATCGCCGGAATGTGCGCCCCAGAATTCCGAGCCGTTGTTGCCTGACCAGATATTTCCTGCGCAGCAGCGGCCGGTATCCTTTCCGCCGCCCTGATGGAACAGGATCTTTCCGGTTTCACCGTCGATCAGCGAGCAGCCCCATGGACTTTCCTCGTGGCACATCCAGACCTGCACACCCTCGCGGTCGGGGAAGAATTTTCCGACGTGCATCGCATCGCCGTGCCCCATATTGGTCGTCCATTTCAGCTTGCCGTCGTCGTCGATGCAGGTTGAACCGGTCAGGATTTCCTGCTTGCCGGCGTTGTCCACATCCGCGACCATAACCTGATGATTGCCAACGTTGTAGCCAGGTGCATTGGCATTGTTGCCGGTATCAAAAATCCAACGTACACTGAGCTTATTATCAATCACATCAAATGCCGACCATGTCAGCCGCGTATAATAACCGCGCCCATAGATCGCGCTCGGATGCACGCCGTCGAGATAGGCGATGCCGCTGTTGAAGCGGTCGCAGCGGTTGCCGTAGCCGTCGCCCCAGTCCGCGGATTTGCCGCGCGGCACGGGGAAGTCGATCGTATCGAGTGCCTTGCCGGTCATGCCGTCAAAGAGCGGGATGAACTCCGGCCCTTCGAGAATTCTGCCGGCGCTTGTGACATAGTTCACATTCGGGTCACCTATCCAAAGGATAAACAGGATGTCGTTCGTTCTCCAACTCAACACATCTCGCGTCACCGTCTATAAAGTCTCTCCTCATTAAGGGCATAATATCAATAGCGACCCATCAGGCCATATGATAGCATGAGATTCAGCCAAAACTGAATAAAGCGCAAAAACATCGCCGCAAGGCTGTCGATGTTAATTGCGATGTTTCTGAGAACGATCGATCATTTAAAAGGAGGATCCTATGACTGAGGAGTTAATCTTAGCCTGTTGGATACAACCAGACATTCGCAACGTATATACACAAATCATCAAATCGTGCCAAGTTCTCTTGACATTTGATTTGTAAAATGTTATAATTATACATATTATTAGCCGATGGAGGGATATCAATGACCGATGCTTTACAGCAGACCTACCAAACCTGCGTTGAACGCTTCCTGAAAAAATATAGGAGCTCCTCGCACACCCCAAACACCCTGTTCGTTTTTCAAGGCTTTCCTCTGCCTTTCTATGTAGCACTCGAAGCAGCCGGCGTTGCGCATTTCTCCGGAGCCTGGGATCGCACCTACCCCTCCATGCAGAAACTGCATGACAACACCCAGATCCTGCTCTCCTTTCTGCAATCGAGCGGCATGCAATGGTGCTTTTATGAGGAGCTCATCAGTCTGACCAAGACGCTGAATGATTTCGCTGCCTACAAGGGAACAATGCTCGTTGTCAGAAACGATCTTTTTAATGCATATTATCCAATTCCGCTGGAGAACCCAATTGAAGTCATCCGCGCTATCGACAACGAATCCGTTCATAAGGATTCCGAAATCCTTACCTATTATTCGGATTATCAGAAAGAGAGTGACCATCTTTATTTTGCATTTGTGAACCGGCATTTTGCCATCGATCTAAACCGTGAAGTCAAGCTGCTGGATTTCTTTGACGAGATTTCAGTAGGCTATACGGAGAAGAAATCTCAGGCTGAGACGGAATGCCTTGATATCAAGCAACTCCGGCGGATCTGCACACTGCTTCAGGAAGGCACCGTGCATGACCGCACGTTCAGCGTTTCTGTTGAAAACAACAAGGAAAACCGCAAGCTCCTGCGAAAGCTGAACGCTGTCGCAACATTCTTTGATGTCCACTTTATTTTTTCCGATACACTAGAATCCATCAAGGAGACCGCCGAAAACCAGTACCTCGATGTGCTTCAGAAATACTGGGGAGCGGAGGCACATTTCCGTCCGAACACCATGTATGTTAATCCGGATATTTCCAACGAAACTGTCACCATCTCACAGGGAACCATCATCTCGGATATTCTCGAGCAGTGCCGTGCCACACTGAAAAGTACAGAAAATCAATACTCCGACCTGATCGTCACCGCCCCCACAGGTGCGGGCAAATCTGTACTCTTTCAGGTGCCGGGCATCTATCTTCACGAGCATTTTTCTGATCCACCTGTCACAATCGTCATATGTCCGCTCGTAGCACTCATGATTGACCAGGTCAAAGAATTGAACGAAAGAGGCATCAGCTATGCCACCTACATCAATTCCTCCATCACCTTTGAGGAACGCCAGTCTCGGTTAGAGGGCATTAAACAGGGATTGTTCTCAATAGTTTATCTCTCTCCGGAGCTTCTGCTTTCCTATGATATTCGTTCCTTGATTGGCGAGCGCCGTATCGGACTACTAGTCATTGACGAAGCGCATCTGGTAACCTCCTGGGGACGTGACTTCCGTGTTGATTATTGGTTCCTCGGTGATTATATTGAGAGAATGCGGCGCGGCAGCGTTCAGGCAAAGGTTCAGGGCAGGCCGTTCCCAGTTCTCTGCCTGACGGCTACTGCGGCCAACGGCGGGCGCGATGATGTCATCGGTGATCTGGAAAAAAGCCTTCATCTAACAGTTGGCTCGGGACATAAATACCTCGGTTATGTTCGGCGTGACAATATCCACTTCACAATACGCCTTCCCAAACGCCAGTTCCGTTCGGACAAGGAGGATAAGATTCGCCTGACTGCGGATGCCATCCATTCATTTGTCGAGCATCAGGAAAAAAGCATAGTGTATTTCCCGTTTATTTCCCAGATCGATGATCTGCGACTGTATATTCAAAATACCTATTCTGGCGATTTATCCAAAATCGAGGTTTACCATGCCAAAGAGGGCAGCATGGAAAAGGACGATGCATATTCCCGCTTCCGCGATAACGAAGTCAACGTTATGTTGGCGACTAAGGCTTTTGGTATGGGTGTCAATATTAGTGATATCCTGAATGTGTATCATTTTGCACCAACAGGTACACTGGCGGATTATGTCCAGGAGATCGGCAGAGCCGCCCGGAAGCTGGAGAAGGGCTATGCCATCATCGATTATCTCCCCTCGGATATGCACTATGCCCAGACACTCTGGGGACTCTCCGGACTGCGCCACTACCAGATCAAGGCGATTATGAAGAAGCTTTATGAACTGTACATGGAGAAAAAACGTCGTAACCTTCTTTTTTCTCCGGAAACGTTCAGCTTTCTGTTCGATAGCGAATCTGTGGATATCAAGGTCAAGAGTGGCTTGATGCTACTGAGCAACGACCTGCTGGAAACCTACCACTTCAAAGTCATCACGGTTCGTGCCAGAAATTTGTTCTCGCAGCAGTATGCACTGGTTCCGGAGTCGATTGAGAATGATTTCATGAAAAAGTATGGTAAATATTGCCGCATAGTAAATGACTGCTTGCCGTATATCGAGTACGGTGGATTGCATTCGTCCGATGTGAAATGCTCCAAGAGCGGCAATGTCTACGAGATCAATCTGGATGAGATCTGGGAGACAAAATTCACAGATATTACTTTTGCTCAATTTAAGTACAAATTCTTCAACGGTGAGCTGTTTGACTATCCAGAAAAGATTGCGCCAAATATCAAGCTGGTGATCAATTACCACGCCGGCTATGAAGAGACCAAAAGCAAATTTACTGCACTGGCAACCGCCATCTCTGACAGTTTCAAACAGCTCAAGCAGCAATTTGGCGGCAAGGAGTTCACAATTGACGATTTTAGCAAGATCTTCAAGAGTCATTATGCTTATCCGATCCGCCGGGAATATGTGCTGATGCTGCTCGATCTGTTCTGCTATGACCATACGGACGGAAATCTCGATGCACCGCGTGCCAACTGGAAATTTGTACAACGCCAGAAACGTAAAAAAGCTGGCTTTGAAGGGCTCACCTATTGCATCCGCACCAACAAATATGCCTATATCAGTTCAAATCTTCTCAAGTATTACAAGCAGGCAAAACCTAATAAAGATGAGCATACATTCGTAATCTACATTCCCATCAACCAGCAGCATAACACACAGCTGACCGCCGCGATTCTGCAAATGTTTGATCTGGCATCCTATGAATTTGTCGGTGGTAAAAATCCGCAGATCTTTGTCAGAATCAATGATCCCATCAAACTGCGCAGGCTTTCGGAATCTTCCAAGGAATACAAGAACAGCATCCTAACAGATATCAGCAGCCGTCATAAACGTGCCGTCCGGCTGATGAATCATTTTATGCATACAGCTTACTCGGATGAACAGCGTTGGGAAATCATCGAGAACTATTTTCTTGGGAATGATGACTTTATCGATGCATGCATCACCTCTGAGCCGGAATCGCCCCAAACTGCACCTCCTGCTGATACACCCGTACAGTTTCCCTCAAATCTGATCAGCGATGTTTCAGACGGGGATATTCTGTCTGAATTCTACGAAAGCTGGACAGAAGCACAGGAAGCTGGTCTGCCGCTGTGCGGGCTTTTTGCCGAAAGCCACCTACCGCTCGCAGACTATGTGAACGCCAAGCTCAAGGTCAGCGGCAAGGTGATTGCACTGCAATATGTCTGGGAACGGCAAAAGGTTGTGACTCTCGAATCTCCAATCGACAGCAAAACGCTCGATGTCCTCAGAAGCAGCGGATGGCTGTGCTTTGACGAACAGACAGTCGATCTTGATACGATAAAAAACAGATTGTGTGGTGAATGCTGATGGCAATTATGATACCCCAAACACCGATGGACGAGGATTTCAATCACAGTGCCGGCGAGAAACGACTGTTTGAAACACTCAAGAAGTTACCTAATGACTTCGTAGTATTTTATTCCGTCGCATGGAATCGTAGGGATGAACGTGGCAATATCCGATGGGGCGAATCAGATTATACCGTATTTCACAAGAGACGTGGTATTCTGACCATAGAGGTCAAGGAGGGTGCCATTTCCTGCGAATCTAATGGCATTATCATCCAGACGAACCGCCGCACCGGCGAACAGAAACGAATCCAGCCAATGGAACAGGCCTGCCGCAGCAAATATACATTTGCTGATCTACTCTCAGATATGGATGAACGCTTCTGGATTGAATCCGTAGTGTGGTTCACATCCATCCGTAGAGGTTCCATCCAGGGGCGGCTGCCAATTTCTTACCAAGAGGAAAATGTCCTCTATGAGGATGACCTCGACAGCCCCTTCAAGGCGCTGATGCGGGCGTATGATTTCTATCAAATGGAAGAACGCCGTCATTCGGAGGATGCGGTCAACGAAGTCATTGACCGCCTGGCACCCTGTTTTCAAGCATTTCCCAGCCTATCTAGCATCTATCAGGACCAGGAATACTTCTTTAACCGCATGACACGGGAGCAGAGCTTCCTGCTGGATTATCTGGAAGAGCAGAAAACAGCAGCCATTCAGGGTGCAGCCGGTACAGGAAAGACCGTTCTCGCCGTAGAAAAGGCATACCGATTGTCAAAACAGGAAAAGGTGCTGTTTCTGTGCTATAACCGGAATCTCTATCAGGATTTGCGGCGAAAATGGCACGATCGGATGCCGAATGTCGATTTTTATAATCTCCAGGCACTGGCAACCCGTGCAACGAAGAAAGAGGCAAGCATGGAAGATGTGACCTACTTTCTGCTGGACTACCAGAACTATCTTGGCGGCTGGAAGTACAAGAGCATCATCGTGGATGAGGGTCAGGATTTCCTCAAGGACCATCTCGCCTATCTCCAAGAAATTGCTCGGGAAGCAGACGGCAGCTTCTATATCTTCTACGACCAGCACCAGCTGACACAGCAGCCGCTGTGGGAAGCAAAAAACAAGGATGAAAAAACAGCAGAAAAGGATCTGCTCGCCTGGGTTAAGGACTTTGATTGCCGTCTCGTGCTCAATATGAACTGCCGCAATACGCGAAGCATCGCAGAGACTGCCGGCATTCCGGTGAATGTGACCAACATCCGGATGCGGCAGGAAATTATTGGAGAAAAGCCGAAATTTCATATTCTTCGCACGAAGGAGGAAGCCATTTCTTCCATCGGGAGCATCATCAGAAGCTATACCGATGAGGGTATTAAAAAGGAGCAGATCGTCATTCTGACCGTCAGAAACACGACGACCTCTATTCTAAACGGGCTCAGCTCTGTGGCAGGCTACCGACTTTGCTCAGACAAGGAAGAAATGCGCAGTGGCATCCTGTTCACCACCACAAAACGTTTCAAGGGGCTGGAGGCGGATGTGGTTATTCTCGTTGATCTTGACGAAGACAGTTTTGATTCGTTTGAAAGCCGCAACCTGTATTATGTTGGCGCATCCCGCGCCAAGCATTTTTTGGAAATGGTCGCAATTCTGAATGCGGAGCAGGAGCAGGTGCTTGCCACAACACTTGTGGATGAGGGCAAAAATGCCCGCATGATGCTCATGAAGGGACTGAAGGTCAAGGTACAGTCTCACTGATTGTCCCTAATCTTGGGGGAATAGTTTTATCATTATGCACTTTGACATATTATATATTCATGGTTTAGCGAGTGAAACAATGAAATGAGTAACTTCCAGGTTGAATTTGATTTCATTTCCTTTTCAGTTCGTGATACCAGAACAATTGGAGATCAACGAAGGTATGGATGAAATTGATAGGCAACTATCTGCAATCCACGACTAGATATGTATCTAAGGCAACACCGCATATATCCCATTTTTCAAACGGAGATATAGAAAAACTCCCGACAAGAACGCCGGGAGCATAGACTTGTGTTCAAGTTTAACCACAAAGGCGCACTGAATC
>CACZPI010000099.1 GCA_902783005.1 uncultured Ruminococcus sp.
CACGCCCCGGTCAAGCCGCTGCGCCAATGTCTGCCCGTCATCCGGCGGGTCAAGCAGCCCGCGGCGTTCCAGACCGTTGAGAATGGTATCGACGCAGAGGCTTCTGCGGCACTCGTTCCATTTGGATTGCCGGAATTCTTTGGCTCTCTCCTGATCGCTCCTGAATCTGCACAGGTACAGCAATGTATAGTTGAAGTGCTGAATGCCCTGTATCACCCTCAGTTCGATTTCCAGGCGCATCGCCTCACGGCCGGTTTCCCCTCTATGGATACAGCATGCATACATCACCTCGGCTATTGCCGGAGAAACAACTCCGATCAGGCTGCATAGTCGAAGCAGGCCAACTGATACAGACCCGCATTCCCTGCGCAGCCTCCCTTGGTATTCCGTTCGCATCGCATCGTCTGCCATTTCCGTACACAGGCGGATGGCCTGCGCTGTCAGCGGGCAGATACACAGAAATGACAACCACGCAGAATTTTCCAGTACACTGTAGTGACTGGTATTATAGCCAGTGAATGTCGCACGGATCATTGCTTCATCAAAGAGGGCTTCCGCATTCAGCCGGTTATCCTCCACCAGAGCAGCAAAAGCATTCCGTGCTGTATCCAGGCGGATATCTGCCCGATCCATCACCTGCAACAGCAGATCGTGCAGCGCCTGCACGGCTGTCCCCCGCAGCCTTCTGAAGCGGGAACGGAAGAAGCTGAGCCCGTCCCTCTGCATATGCTCCATCGACATGAGCCGGAAGATCTCCAGACCCAGAAGCTGTTTTCTCACAGACGGATCGGTGATGCATGCCTCGGCATAATCAAAATAATCCTCCTTCCGGCGGATGCAGCCCATTACGGCAGTTGCGGCAGCCACCCCAAGATACGGGGATTTTTCCCCTTCGGGTGTGTTTTCGTATTCCTGCATCATGCAGCGTTCAAAGAGTCCCGGCTCATCCGTGCTGTCCGGCCGGCACAGTGTATACAGATAGGACAGGCTTTCCGGAAGGAATGACCCTCTGAAAACCGCTTTCCAGATACGCCCGCACATCTCCTGCGCGATATTGGAATAGGCTGCAAGATCCAGCAGGATATTCTCCAGCGCGACCGTCCTGTACGCCGATACACGCCCCGCTATGCGTTCGTAGTCCTCCAGCAGATCCGCTGCAAATCCGTTCAGGATCTCCCGGTCATTCTCAATGGTCACGGCAAAACAAACAACCTCAATCCATTCCGAATCCTGTGCTAACCGGCGCAGCAGCTTCCACGGCTGCCTCAAGCCGCTTTCCGGGTAGAATCCGGCCACCAGCGCCTCTGCCGTCAGGTATTCCTGGATCTGGAGATGGGAAAAGAATATGCTGCCGTCCCCGCTGCTGCGCAGAAGCCCTGCATGCAGCTCCATCTGCTCCAGAAAGACATCCAGCCGGTCTGCCTTCCTGCCGGAGCCGCGGGCAAACCATTCCGGATATTGCAGCAGGCATTCCCGGAGGATTACAACTGCCCATTCCAGCAAAAGCTCATTCTTTTGCCATAGAACGCTACTAATGTTTATCTGCAGGGTGCGGCAGGCGAGATAGTCCAGCAGCAGCCGGGCGTCTCTCTTATGGAACAGGATCTGCGCATCCCGGACATTGAAGGAAAGGCTCTGGTCGATGAGCTGATCGAAGATGTCCGACCGTTTTTTTGGCAGGCGGTGACTGCGCTTGCAGATGGACAGGAGCAGTCCGAGTGTCAGGGGCGACTGCGTCAGCACCCCGGCACTGCGGTCATACGGCGGTGTATAGAGCTGGTGCAGGATCTGCTTTGTTTCCCGCAGAACCCTTTCCTTTTCTCCCTGCGGCGTGGTCATCATCCTCCGGTGTATGGCAAAAAGCCATACATCCTCCGGCTCCATGGGCGCGACCGCAAGCGGACGCAGGCCGGGGATGCCGCTCAGATCGTGCAGAGCCCCGTAATCTGTATCTTCGCTTTTCTGACCTGACCAGAATGCGCCGTCGTCCGGATTCAGGACAGCGCTGCGTCCGGTCAGCAGTAAAGCCGCATGCGCATGCTCTTCCAGAAATGTCCGCAGCATCCGGGCAATTTCCTGCCTGATCCGATCATCGGCACATTCATCAAATCCGTCAACGATCAGCAGGACTTTTTCTTTCTCCAGCGCATCGTCAAACAGCTCCCGCAGCGCATCCTCCTGCATTTCCAGGCGGTTTGTCACGGCGGAAGCAAACCGGCGCGACAGCTCCTTCACACCATTTTCCTGCTCAGGCAAAGGAGGCAGCGTCGTCAGATCTTTGCATTCGACCAAGATCGGCAGCATCGGCTCCGGAAACAATCCCTGGCTCCGGAGAAATGCCGCATCCTCCTCACAGCAGGCCAGACAGATCCGCTTTGTCAGAATGGATTTTCCGTAACCGGGCGGCGCCATGACCACATAACGCGGCACCGCCGGTGCAGCAGGCAGAGGATCCTTCGCATGCAGGGCACGCATACAGCCCTCGGGATCCCTGCAAAAATCCGCATACCATTCGTCTATCAGTGCCTCGAGCTTCGCCAGATCCCCGTCGGTCAGGTACGGCTGGTAAGCGGCTCCGGACAGATCCTTCGTGAGGCGGGACGGAAAATACAGCTTTTGCATCCCCGCTGTTTCTCCGGCAAGCTCCTCGTCACGGATGCCGAGAAACCGGTATTTTCCGACATAGGCAGCGAGCCGCTCCCGATATTCGCGGCGCATTTCGTCTGGCATGCTCATGTCTCTGATTCCTCACAAAGCGCATCGAGCAGCCCGCTGTAAGTGAGCCAGATGCCGTCATTGTCGAAAAAGGTGCTGTCAAATTTCCGGTCGCGGATCGCACAAAACATCCGGCGCAGCCTGTTCTGATCCTGATTCCTGTCATGGTATTTGCGCAGCAGATACCGGAACAGTGCGAGGCTGACGGTCTGGCTGTATTTTCCCCCTTTGTAATACGCCACGGACAGCAGCATCTCATAAATGCTGCACCATTCCTCCTGCATGACAACGTCGCTCCTGTCCTGTTCCATCTCCCACAGGGCTGACTCCATCATGGCAGCCAGCGTGCAGTCGTGTTCCGCATCTGCGGGCATTTTCGCATGATTGCCGATCCCTGTGAGCCTGTCATAGATCCAGCAGGCAGCAAGGTACTGCCGGAAGCTGTCATTATGGAACCGGAATCCATCGGCGCTGCTGCAAAGTACGCCGGAGGATATGGCGATCCGCCAGATATTCTCCACCAGTTTTCTGATAAATGCTTCGTCAAACCCGCACGGATCATTTGCTTCCCGCAGGTATTCCCTGAGCTTATTGGTTTTTATGCTTTTCTCACCGGCACAGGCCATCCGGTAGGCCATATAGTCCAGAGCCTTCCTGAGATCATCGGAATTCTCACAGCCGAGACTTGCCTCCAGGTCGCTCCAGCGGTGGGAGATCATGTTGGAAATGATCGTTTCATAGCATTCGTTTACACCTGTCCCGCCAGACTCCCCGTTAAATCTCGTTGTAGTCAGCATGATGCTGAGCGTATAGGGATTTTTGGCAAGCTCCGACAGGTAGCTGTTGCATGCAATGGCATCGACACAATCCCGGACCTGTTCCCGGCTCAGCTCGGGATTGTGTTTCCCGATCATGTCCTCGATCTGGCCCTTGCTCAGTTCCAGGATCTTCCATGTTCTGAGCCCGTTGTACAGGCTGCTGTAATCCCGCTCGATCCGTTCCTGATTCGGGGACAGCCTGGTCAGATCAATGCGGCTTGTGATCAGCAGCCGGCATTGGGGATTTTCCTTACAAAACGTATTGACCGCATCCAGCAGCGGCAGGCGGTTCTCCTCCCTGACCTCATCAAATGCATCCACAATGAGCAGCAGGACGTCCTTACGGCTTTTCATCGCCTTCATCAGGCCGGCTTTTTCAGACCTGTCATCGGGGGAAGACGGGCAGTACAGATACTCCTCCAGATGCAGTTCAGAATCCGAATTCGCGTTATAGCCGTTCACATCGCTGCCGAAGATCAGAAGCGGGTATCCTGCCGATCCCTTCGGGTACAGATAGTTGTACAGCTCCCTGTACGGCTGATACGCAACCCCTGTCAGATAGTGCGAAACCGCGCTCAGTGTCAGGGCATAGCTGGTGACCGTCTTGCCCATGCCGGAATCGGCAAGGAGCTGGCCGCGGAATCCGGGTGTCAGCTCCCAGTCAACCACGCTTGCACCATCGTCACTCATGCAGCTTTGCGAAACGATGCTCTGCCGGATATAATAGCTGTTGAGCGCCTTGGAATCGGCGTTCATATCACGGCGGCGGTTTGTCTCCATGCTCTTCCAGAGCCATTCAAAATAGGCCTTCTCCCAATCGCTGAGCTTCACCTTTTTGAGGGAATTCAGGTATTTGTAGAGTTTGATATAGAATTCACCGCAGTCCTGCACGCCCTTGAGCTGATCGAGCAATCCGGTGTTATCCTCTCCGCACAAAGCCTCCAGAAGCACTTTGTCAGGATAATTTTCCCGTTTCGGCGTCCTCACGGTCTTATTTTCCTTCACCATCTTATCATTGAAGCTGGTATCCAGCTCGTTCCAGAGCGTTTCATCCTGTGCACAGAAATGAAGCACTGTCACTGTGAAAGCAAATGCGCTGAGTACAGAACTGCTGGCGTCGTGATTTCTTTCCCTGCCCCGCAGACGGCGAACATATTGTTTGATTGAGTCACAGGTCGCCATACTGAACGCATCCCTCTGGAAATCGTTCCATTCCTTACTGATCGTACACACAACATGCTGCCATGCTGCTTCACAAAGCTGCGCAATCAGTCTATCAAGTCCGGTCGTCGGATCATGCGGCTTGGTATTCAGATTGATAAGCTGCTCAGATACCCATTCCTGCATAGAATAATACAGATTCAGATGTATTCCGGTTTTTTCCCATACGGTAAAGAACTCGTCAATATGCTGCTCCATCTGATTTCCGCTTTCATATGTAGTGGTCTGGTTTGTACGCATTTCGATGCTCCTTTCCGGCAGCAGGCCATAGATCAGATCCGTCTGCACAGTTGTACTTTTATTATACCATAGATCAGACGAAAAAACAATACGGAAATGTTTCGTTCTGCTGCATCCCCCCGCTTTTCCCTGTTTGACATCCATGGGAAAATATGGTATGATAATAGCAGCAGCATAGCCATTCCCATTATGCTTTTATCTTTTTGAAAAGGACAAATAAACAGCCAGAACGATACACCAACTGCTCTTCCGCAAGCAGTTGGTGAATTTTGATTTCTCAATGACAGCTGCAAAAGAAGGAGATTGCTGCTCTGTTTCAGAATCAAATTGACATTTTTAAGCAGATGGATTATAATAGAAACAGAATAACCGCACGCGAAGGAGGAAGCTGCATGGATCCGACACTGTACACCAAGGCGTTGACGATCATCCGTGCCCTGTACGGCGAAGATGCCACGTTCCGTGAGGGACAGTACGAAGCCATCGAAGCGACGCTCACACACCACAGAACGCTGGTCGTGCAGAAAACAGGCTGGGGAAAGAGCCTGGTGTATTTTGTCTGCACAAAGCTCCTGCGTGACCAGGGGCATGGTGTGACGATGGTCGTCAGCCCGCTGCTCGTCCTGATGGAGAATCAGCTTGCGGCGGCGACGGCACTCGGCCTTCGCTGCGCTGTGCTGAACAGCACCACAAAAGATGTACGGCAGGAGCAGCTCGATGCGATGCGTGCAGGCAAGCCGGATCTGGTACTGATCACGCCGGAGACGCTGTTTTCAGATGAGGTGCAGACGGCACTGTCTTCTGTTCCGATCGGACTGTTTGTCATTGATGAAGCACATTGTATCTCGGACTGGGGACACGACTTCCGGCTCGAATATACCCACCTGAACCGCATTATCCGGAGAATGCCCCAAACCGTCCCCGTACTCGGCACCACCGCCACTGCCAATGACCGTGTGATCGCCGATCTCAAACAGCAATTGGGGGACGATGTGTTTGTCTCCCGCGGCGAACTGATGCGGCGTTCGCTCTCCATCCAGATCCTGCCTTTGTCCACGCCGACAGAGCGGTATGCCTGGATCCTGGAGAATGTCCCGAAGCTCCCCGGGAGCGGCATCATCTACTGCCTGACACAGCGGGACTGTGACTATCTCGCGGGCTTTCTGCAAAAGAACGGCATTCATGCGGCCGCCTATCATTCCGGTCTGGAACAGACAGAAACCAATGATGCGGAACAGCGTCTGCGGGAGAATCAGATCAAGGTGCTCGTTGCGACCGTCAAGCTCGGCATGGGGTATGACAAGGGCGATATTTCCTTCGTCATCCACTACCAGCAGCCGTCCAACATTGTCGCCTACTATCAGCAGATCGGACGTGCCGGCAGAAATATCGACAGGGCGTATACGTTCCTGATGTGCGGCGAGGAGGATCGGACGATACAGGAATACTTCATTGAGACGGCATTCCCCTCCGAGCAGGAGGCAAAAGCAGTTTATGACGCTGTTTTTTCTCATGCAGAAAATGGCATCACCGGGCGGGGTGTCGAAGGGCTCGTCAACATCCGTAAGACGCGTGTGGACAAGGCACTCATGTTCCTGCGCAACGAGGAGATCATCGTCAAAGACGGTGCGCGCTACTATCCCACCCTGCATCCGTTCCGCTACGACCGGGAACACTACGACGCCATTACAGCTGTCCGCCGGCGGGAGCAGCAGCAAATGCAGGAGCTGACACAGACGCCGGGATGTCTGAGCCGCTTTGTGGTCAATTGTCTGGATGACACGACAGCCGAGGACTGCGGGATCTGCCGGAATTGCCTTGGTTATCCGGAATTTCCGGAGCAACCGGGCATGAATGCACTTCACGCAGCACAAGCTTATCTCGAACGGCTGATCCTGCCAATCGAACCGCGGAAACAATTTCCCTCTAACAGCTTTACAGGAAGCAATAAGATCCCTGTGCCGAACTGCGAGGGGCTCTGCCTGTCCAAATACGGCGATCCCGGCTACGGGACACTCGTCAAGCAGGGGAAATATGGGACCCCGCCCGGTTTCTGTGAAGAGCTGCTCGGAAAGTCTGCGGCGGTGCTGCAAGCTGTCGTGCAGGAACATCAAATTACAGCATTGACCTGCGTACCGTCATTACGCAGCACGATCGTCGCTGATTTTGCAGAGGCACTGGCGCAGCGGCTTGGGCTGCCTTTTGTGCAGCTCCTTGAAAAGTCTGGTGCCAGGCAGCAGAAGGACATGGAGAACAGCTATCATCAGTGCCGGAATGCATGGGAATCGTTTGCCTGTATTCCAGACATTCCGTTTCCGGATCGGGTCATTCTGGTGGATGACATCGTGGATTCACGGTGGACGATGACGGTCTGCGGCTATCTGCTCACACAGGCGGGCTGTGAGCTGGTATTTCCGTTTGCACTGGCAGACAGCTCGGAGAAGAAGGGGAGAGACACATGAATCAGAATGCAGAGATCATTTTCCTGCTGTGCAGCCATTTGCTCGCGGATGTCGGCTGTAAGCCGCTGGAGCCCTCGGAATGGTCGCGGCTTGCCGATCAATTGATGCAGGCAGGCCTTGAGCCGAAAGAGCTGCCCGATCTGTCAGACAGCGCATTCGGGGAGCTTGCCATCGGAGCTGAGGAGACACGCCGCATCCGGCAGCTTCTCGGGCGGGGTGCAAATCTGACATTTGAACTGGAAAAATACCAGAGTATGGGTATCTCGGTCGTCACCCGCGCGGATGCCGCCTATCCCAGAATGCTAAAGGCAAGACTTGGCAAAAGCTGTCCGCCGCTGTTTTACTATGCAGGGGATCTGACGCTTGCCGGGAAGCAGAGCGTCGGATTTGTCGGCTCCCGGAATGTCGATGAGAACGATCAGAGGTTCACAGAGCAGACGGTCTCGAAGGTCAATGCGCGTGGGTATGCGGTCGTTTCAGGCGGTGCGAAGGGCGTGGATACGATCGCCGGTGACACTGCCCTCCGGAACGGCAGCGCGGTCATTTCGTATCTTGCCGATTCGATGGTCAGGCGCATCCGCAGCCGGGAGGCCATTACGGCGATCCAGCGCGGGCAGCTACTGCTGCTCTCTGCGGTCAAACCGGACCTGGGATTCACGGCCGCTTCTGCGATGATGCGCAACCGCTATATCTATGCACAATCTGTCGGAACCGTGGCGGTGCGGGCAGATTACAAAAAAGGCGGCACCTGGAACGGCGCAACAGACTGCATCAGGCACGGGATCACCCCGGTATTCTGCTGGGATCATCCGGAATACCGCGGCAATCAGGAGCTCATCAAGCTCGGCGCGATCCCCATTGGCGCAGATTGGGACGGCGACGTGACAAAGCTCCCGGAAAAGCCGGAGGAGCCGATACAGCTAACGCTGCTTTGATCGGTGTGCCCGGTCGCATTCCTTCAAAACAGATTTGACAACCGTGTAAAACCATCATCCGAAGGGAGACTTGTCATGAAACCATTTCCCAGAATGTACGCCGAACGCACCCTGACACGCATGTACCGCAAGCTGAACTGGAACGATGCACAGCTTGGCAGGTATCGGCAGATCTTTGACGCCGCTGCAAACCTGTACGGCATCATCACACTGCGGGATCTGCTGGCGCTCCTGCACCGGATGGGCGAGACTGTCACGGAGGAGGACTTCCTTGCCTTTGCCGAGATCATGCGGCATGAGGAGCATTGCTATCATATCCTGGCAGAGGACGAGATCTACACTGACGGCAGACCTGTCGAGCCGATCGACCGGGAGCTGATCCACGAATCACTTGTCGAATTTGGTTTTGAAGGCTATGACGAGGTGCTTGCGGCACAGCAAGGGAAGCCGCTTTACATTCCGGACTTGAAAACCTTTCTGAAATATGCCGACGAGGACTATTATGAGGAAACATCCGTCACAAAGGCACTGCGGCAGTTTTTTCAAACGGCATTGCACCGGAGCCGCAAGGATGCAGAAGAACTGCTGCTCGAAACGATCCTTGTCGTTCGCTGTGAATACCGCAATCCCATGCAAGCTGCTTTTGACGATTTTGCGCGGATGCAGATTCCTATGACATTCAGGGAGGCACAGCAGCTTGGAAAACTGCTGAAAAATCTGAACAACACCACCCGGAATCCGTACAACCGCGGATTTACACCGGAGGAGCTGCATCAGCGAGAGGGAAATAGAAAGCCGAAGTCGATCAGCTTCGGGGCGAACCTCACTGCACAGTTTTCCGACGGCACACTGGATGCGCGGGAATGGATGCAGAAGGTCATGCAGGACGATACCCTCAGCGATGACATGCGCGGGATGCTCCTTGCAGAGCTGATGAAACAGCAGGGCAGCATCTCCGATAAAACGCCAGCGCCGAGCAGGAACGGGCTGTGTCCCTGCGGGAGCGGGAAAAAGTACAAGCGGTGCTGCGGGAAGAAATAAAGGCATGTTCTCGCAGTATGGCATGGGTGCAAGGACGGTGAACCGCTCTTGTCAGCGCCGCCCGCGGCCTTTTTGCAAAAAGGATCAGATGTGTCTGCCGGCGCATCTGATCCTTTGTCACTGCACGTTCCTGTATAATTTCCCACGCGATGCAGATACTACCCATGCAGCATACTGCAAAATTCCAGAAGAAAAGGAGCATTCTGCTATGAAAGCAACAGGTATCGTCAGACGCATCGACGACCTCGGCAGGGTCGTCATCCCCAAGGAGATCAGAAGGACTATGCGGATCCGGGAGGGCGACCCGCTGCTGACAACATTGACACGGGAGATGCGGTTCCTCAAGGGGATGGATGAGGTGGGGAGAAGGATGTACATAAAATGATTTGATATAGGAAAACCCGGTGCAATGCTCATGAGAACGGCGCACCGGGTTTTTTTATAAAAATTGTAATACACCAACTGATTGACCAACTACTGTGACAATACACCAACTGATTGACCAACTGATTAGTTGGTGTATTCAGTTTTTCAATTGATAAATAAACTGACGGCCTTTGCGAACCTTGATAATCAAACCGGCTTTCATCAGTCTGCCAAGGGCCGTATTTGCCCCTTGGGTTGTGGTAATTCTTGTGATATCAAGAATCTGATTGACAGTAATAAACCCATTTGTATAAATGTATTTGTATATAATCCGGTCAGTTTCATTGTTAAATGCAGGATTCGTGGACGGTATATCCTCCAATCGCAGTTGCTCTGGTCCGATTTCATAGCTTTCATTCAACCGATAACTCGTCCATCGTCCCTTTTTATCCGCCAACAGCATATCGGCATCCACCAATCCGGACAGAATCCGTCCAATCTCTGTGCTGTGCAGTTCCAGCATGGACTGCATCCTTGTATTCGTAACCTCACCTTCAAGGTAGGCAGTACTCAGAATAATCTGTTCAGCATTGTTTAGATGCGCATACGCAAGACCAAATAGTCTCTGAAGATACTCCGTACACTCCTGTGGCATGAGAGAAACCATCCACAGCTTTAGATCCACCTGGTGAAGCTCTGTGTTTTCACTCAGATCCGGCTTGCGCCAATTCTCCTCACCCCAGGCATGCAGGATTGTTGGAAATCCGGAGCCAACATTGTCACCAGCACCTATCATACGGAAGAACGTCTGAATTCTGGGATTTCTTGCAACAGAATGACCGCCTTCATAAATCGCTCGGATAGGAAGTTTTAATCCTCCGGGATTGGAAAACACATAGCCTTTGTCGGTCTTTATGACATTCAGAATGCCGGTGATCATATAATCGCTGTGAATAATCATATTGACAACCGCTTCCCGAATCGCCTTATGGAGTGGTGTTTCATCCATGCGAACCATGCCCTCCAACTTAAAAGGTCGTGGCAGTCCCGACACAAGCTTTGGCATGATTTGACGCATGAAGTTATAGAGATTATTCTCCCACATTCCATCATAGGTGAGTCTGTCACTCCAACGACTTCCAGGTAACAGGTTACTTTGATCAATATAATCCATGCGGATATTACCAAATCGCTCTCGTATAGCAAGTCCCTTTCCAAACATCAGAAGCCCTGCCGCTGTAAGCCAGCTCTTACCAGTATTACGGTCTGTTGCGTAACCCTGCATGTTTTTTAGGAAGGTCAGATCATCATTGCCGTTCCATATATGATCGGGATTGCGGTGTTCAAATTCAATACGATAGGAACGAAGTGACTGAAGATCGATGTCCTCCATAGTATATCCCTGCAGCAGACTGCCATCAATCCCTGAATCACTGGCATCACGAAGCATAGCTTTAACCTCATCTTCTGTGCAGTGATAATCGCCCTCGTGGTTACGCTTAAAGCTTCCTTTCATAGGATTGCCATTAATATAGACGGGACGTTCTTGATATCCTGCAGGAGGGACACGAATCCATATTATAACAGCCCCCTTGACCTCACAGGTTCCGACATCAGCATCTACGAGGATATTTCTGCTGACTTTATCGCTGTTGAGCGTATCCCAAAATTCCTTGATTCGCTGCTCAGGATGAAGGATAGATACAAATGAAAAACGATGGTTATGGTCTGATTCTCGCATATTTTCCTCTACGCCGAATAGGATTACTCCCCCGTCGGTATTAGCAAAAGAGGAGTACGTCTCCCAGACGGATTTTGGCAAAGCTGACTCCGCCTTTTTGCACTCAAGGTGGATATGTTCACCATATTGCAAGAGATCCAGTATTTCAGAAGCAGTCATTAATCAATACCTCCTGAACCATTTTATATCAATAAAAGAATTCTGGTCTTTCTATCAGACGGAACAGCTCAACTTTGGTTTCCATATCCTTGCCGTACCATGTCAGCTCCAGATTATTCAACATTATTCTCCTTCAACTTTTTTGCCTTAAAATGTGGGATAGCCCCATAATCGCCGCGCAGATAAGCAGTACATATTTTTTTATCAAACCGCTCACCATACTTTTCAAGTGAATATATTTCAGAACGTCCCATATCATCACGATTCACAAAATTGATCTCATCTTTCCGCAGCAAAGCAAAATCCATGATACGCGATTCATGCGTTGTCACAATTAATTGGATATGTCGTTCGGCAGCCATTTCAAGATATTTTTCTACAAAATGATAGGTTAATAGCGGATGAAAACGACGATTGATCTCATCAATTACATATACCCTTTCTTGATCCGCTGATAATAAAATCTCAATCAAATCTAACAACCGGATCGTTCCGTCTGACTCCTCACTAAGTGAAAACACTGCACTTGTATTATGATGACTAAACTGGAATGTCTTGGAAATTGTTGTTCCGTTTTTATCCAGTTCAATAATATACATAGCATTATCAGAGGAACGCAGAATGATTGCTGCTTTTTCATCACTTTTCTTTTCGCTTAGATATTTTCGCTGCTCAGCCAAATGATCGTGAATTTCCTGCACAAAATCCTTAGGGACATCTCTAAGAACTTTCTCTATGGAAATATCCACCAAATCAAACTGTGATACACCGGTTGAAAATTCTGATAACAGTTCGCTAATCTTTTCTACACTTTCCTGATTCATCAGGTAAGAAAAATTGGTGATAGGTCTGTCTGGAGAATTTACACTTAGCTTGGTTCTGAACCATCCAAAAAGTCTTCTGTAAATCTTTGCGTCCTCAAAAGCATCATAAAATGCTGCCTTATTCTTGTTCATAAGTGTCAAGAAAAGGATGGAATCATCACTTTTGATATCATCTGCATAGATTCCGAGACGTTCATTGAGCACCTCATTCTTAAAATACGAAGATACAATAACCAGATTATCGGGTACTTTTCGTTCAAAAATGACATTATATTTCTTTCCATAGGTCAACTCATAAAGCCATTCCGATTGAAATGATGCATTCTTCAAAATAACTGAAAACCCATAATTATACCTTTTCCCATCTAACTCAACTGTAAATTCAAATTTTGTGGGAAGATTTGCATTTTCCTCAGACAATTTACAGTAATAATCTGCACAATCCGAAGGTAGTTCAGAGACAATTACTCTCTTAGCAAAATCCATTGCTTTTGTGAGATTCGTTTTTCCAGAAGCATTGGCTCCGTAGATTGCCATAAATTTCAAAAGCTTGAGTTTTTGATGCGTATAGATACGTTCAGAATGCGCTCGAACCTTTCCAGCTTCCATAGAAAGTATTTGTTCTTGTTCATAAGATAAAAAATTAGTAACTTTAAAATTGACAAGCATGAGATCAAGATTCCTTCCTATTTTCTTATTATATTATATACGTATTTTTCGCAAATGTCAATATGTGCACAACAAATTTTCTGCTTTTTTGACCTCTTTATTTTTTGGATTATGTGATTTTTTCACATTCAGGCATTGACAAACGAATCGATTTGTGTTATACTATAATCAAGCCATTGGCAGTCGCGACGTCAGAGTGCTAATTCACATAAGAAATGGAGAACAAAATATGCTAATCGTACTTAGTTCTTTGAACTATTCTGATCCATCCCAGAATCATGGTGATTGTTTCTTGTATATCGAGGGCGGTCAAGCAGTAGTGTATGACTGTGGCTCTGTAGAGCATGCAAAGCGCGTAATCAAAATCCTCGACCAGTATTGTATAAAGAAGGCAATCGCCATCCTCTCACACAACGACAGTGACCATTTCAATGGTATTCCCTACCTAATCGAACATGGTTATGTTGACACTCTGTTCACCATCCTGCTCTTGAAATACAAAGATGAGATACTGGATAAAATCTCCGATGGCAGGCGCAACCGCGAGTCCATCGGCACTGCCATCAAAGAAGCGTATAATAATATCGCCTCTTTGTCGGAAAAAGTAAAACTCAAGGATGTTTATGAGAATGCTGATGAATTGCCAGAGCATCTGATGTTTATCGGACCTACATTTGAATACATGATCGAAGCTGTTGCGAAAGGGCTGGATGGTCGTCAAGGCGACACCATCAACAAAGAGACCATCGTAAATGCGGCAAGTGTCCAAATGCAGCTCGATATGTCAGGTAAAAAGGTTTTGCTGACCGGTGACTGTACCCCTGCTGCAATTTCGGAGGATATTGACCTTAGTGAGTATCAGTACATCCAGCTTCCGCATCACGGTAAATTCATGCACGCCGAAGTAATATTTGAACGCGTGGGAATCAACTATCACAATATGTTTCTGGTATCAGATAACACTGGGGACTCCAACGGTGGTTCAGATGAACTGATGAAGCACCGGAAAGGACATCGCATTCAGAACACTAAAACAGACGGTGACATCAAAATCGAAATATACGGCTGTTCCAACAGTGTACAGGGATACATACCGCCACTGATTACTGGAAGGACATTGGGTATATGAGATACCTCCTCACCAAAAAGAATGCCCATGAACAAGAACTGCGGCAGCAGTTCTTATTCGAGGTGTTCCATCTTTGGTTTGTAAACAACGGTGAACTAGGAGATTTTGATATCCTGCAGGCATTTCCTTTCTGTAGTAATGATGATATTCTAATTATCTACGGTCATAATTATAGTATCAGACGATTATTTGAAGCTTATTCTGACGCCATTTATGAAAAGAATATCTTCATTATTTCCTGCTCTCTTGACAATAATTGTGATTATCGCATATATGGAAAAAAAGTATTCCTCGCACCTCAAACCAATCGCCGAGCTCAATTGCTGCGCGGAACAGAATTTGGCTTTGACTTTGATATTACCCAAGCAGAACTTAGCTTGTACAATTGTCGAGAAAAAAACGTGTTCAGCAAACTGCTCGCCGCTTTTGAACTGCTCTCTAAGAAAGGATGACAATGACTTTGAAGGACATTTTTGAAAAGATTTCCTCCTATAACATCCTAAACTATCTGATTCCAGGTGCTATATTTTGGTATCTGTGCCCTATTCTTTGCGGTGTTACGTTACCCGTAGATAATATGGTAGGTGAACTGGTAGGATTTTATTTTGTGGGAATGATAATATACAGCATAGGCTCAATGCTGATTGAGCCTATTTATCGCAAAATACATATTGTTCAGTTTGAAGCATACAGCCAATACATTGCAGCTTCTAATGCCGATCCAAAACTTATTTCATTGTCTGAATCGAATAATACTTTTCGCACCATGATAGCGTTATGCATATCTCTTGTAATAACCAAACTGTATTTCGAGTATTTTCCAGATTTAAATTCATGGTGGATCATTTTCATTCTTTTTTTAGTATTCTCTTTTGCGTACATTAAACGCACCCTCTACATAAAGAGCAGGATATCCATCATTCTTGACGAACTTAAGGCAAAGAAATCTGTCGATAATTGACCCTACACACCCCAAACCTCTGCTTTTCCCGCACGAGCAGTGACTCCGGAAATAGATTCAGCCACTTCCTGCTGAAGCTGGTGTTTCCGAAATACGCATCAAAATTCGTGACCGGGAGCACCACATACTCCGAATTCTCCGGTTTGTTGGCAATACAGTAGGCAATAACTGTTTCCACAACCTCCTGCGGCAATCCCTCTGGGAGCTCGGCGGCAATACGTGCCTTTTCATCTGCGGAGAAAGAAACCGTCTTGTCCTGCAGTTTGCCCAGTTCCAGTGCATCCGCCAGAATATCGTCAAATCGCAGCACCCATGCACCCTTTGTCTGCGGAGAATAGAGCGACACCTGATACTGCCGTACCTTGTCCCGCCAAGCCTTGTCAAATCCGGAGCGAAGCAGCTCGGCCTTGGCAAGAGTAGACTTGCTCATAAGCTCCGGATGCCGCGTTATGAAGCGCTCCACCGCATGCACATGCCGGTAGAACCACCCACGCCCCTGTGCATCCACCAACGCCGGGAATTCTTTATGCAATTCCCGGAAATCTGTCCGAAACTGCCAGTCCTCCTTGGGGCTGGCATTCTTTTTGTCCGGGATGCTGCACCATGCGCACAGCGCCCGTCGTGCGAGGTCAATGCGACTATACACATACTCGCCGTCCCGGAACAGATAGCCCCTTGCGATGATCGTCAGCACCCGGTTCAGACCGATGAAATCCAGCATCATCTCAAAGCTGAACCGCCCGAGAAAGGAGAGATCACGCTTGCCGGTGCAGATGTATTCGGGCTGTTCCGTGTAGGCGCAGAATTCCTCGATCTCATTCAACATACATCTCCACCCTCCTCACATGCTTTTCGATTCTGTCGAGCAGCAGCTCAAACAGGATCTTGCGTTTGCCGATGGCAACAAGATACTTCACCGCCTCATCCGGCTTGACAGTTTCCCCGATCATCCGGCGGCACACTGCACCGACCGCCTCACGGTAATACACATTCACCGGCTTGTGCAGATACGCCTCCATGAGCCGGATGAACGCCGCAGAATCGCCCTCCCGGATGAGCCGCTTGCGGTCGGTCAAGGAATTTTCATCGTCAATGTCAGCAATCAGGTCGATCAGTAGCCGATACCCTCCGGCGCGGAAATCGCAGAACAGTTCGTGGTAGGACTCTAACTCCGGCAGCCACTGCGCAAGCAGCACCTCCCGTTTTTCCGGCGGCGCAAGATGCCATGACCAGTCCTGTAATCCTGTGCGTATCCTGCTTATGCGCTCCGGCTCGATCCCCTGAAACAGATTGTACAGCATGTCCGCATCGTAAAGCTGCTCCTGCCCGCGGCTGTAGAGAATACGTTCAATGTCGTTCTTTCGGCGCTTTTCCGTAATCGGCTGACTGCAAGCCCGGATGCGGGAAAGACAGCGCTCATAGTCTGCAATCAGCGCCGTGATCTTTTCGAGAACGTCCGGATCAAGCCGATCTTTCCAATCCGGTTTCTCCGCAAAGGTGAACAGCTCGCTGTCCGCCGCAGGCTTGTCCTTGATAGGCGTGACGTGCTTGCCGAGCATGTACGCAAGGTATGGCAAACGCTCTACATTGGAATCGACCTGTGCCCAGTCGGTGTCTGCAAAGAACTTCTCAAACTGCTCCTCAAAGGTCGGCTCATACCACGCTCTGCGTCCCTCGCTCTTTTCGAGGAGCGTTTTGTATTTCAGAAATCTGCTCTTTGGGATGCGTTTTGTGCCGAGATAGTCCGACAGATCAGGCTTGACACCGCTTTTTGCAGAGTCGATCTCCAAGCCCGTGAGGATAGCAAGCGTCTCCGTTTCCGCCCGGCACTGCTCACGCAGCTCGGCGGAGGAGTTCTCATTATACGCGATGATACTCCGGTTCAGTGCCGCATTCGAGATCTGCCCGACACGGGAGGAGAATGTGCTTTTCACCGTCTCAAACCGTGCCTTCCAGTCATTCGCATCTGCAATCAGCGGCTCGGCAGAAGGGATTTTCAGCAGCGGGATATTAGCACGGTTTTTCAGTGAATTCGTCCCGTAATTGCGCCGGACGCAGCGGTTGACGATCTCATCCGAGATGGTCTTGATCATGTCACCGTCGAAGTCCGCACCGCCGAGCCGTTCTGCCGCAAGCGACTGCCAATCGACCATGACGACGTCCGTCAGATGGCCGAGGTAATAGTTCCGCATATTCTCCGCTTTTTGATAGAATTGCAGCTGGATCTCCTCGTTCCGGGAGATATGCGGATTGCGCAGGAGTGTGCATTCATCGCCGTGCGTGTAGACTGTACCGGGCGCATAAAACGCAGTCGGTCGGAACAGGACATTCCCGGCGGCTTCATAGAACACCCGCTGCTTGCTGTTTCGGTCATACTGCATCGGCAGCAGGTCGATGAGCAACTTGAGCAAATCGGCAGAGAGAAAGCGGTTGTCTCCCGCCACCCGGAGCCGTCCGAGTGCGTACTGTTTCAGCACTGCCTTTGCCGCCGAGGACAGTCTGTCTGCATAGATGCTTTCGGCAATGAACAGTGGGTTTTTCATCAAAATGCGTTTGAGATAGTCGTCCTTTGACTTTCGCCGGAAGCTGCTGCCCGTGAAATAATCGAGCCGATACTTCCGGTCGCGGCAGAGCCGGTAATACTCGCGCTCTGTTTCTTTTGTGAGCCATCGCCTTGTCTCATCCGCCGGATCCTTGTCCCACCACAGCGGCAGATCGAGAGGTCGAAACTCCTCGGCGGTGATGGAAAGTGTGTTCAGAAACTGATAATTCAGCTCGGTAAACGCCTGTGGCTCCGGCTTGCTCACACCGGAAATGTACAGCGCATGGCGGTATTTCCGGAACGCTGCCCAGTAATCCGCCCAGCTCATGTGATTTTCCGCCAGCCAGCCGCAGCCCTTGAACATGCTCTTGGTGAGGATGATCTCGACCTCCGTGACAGGATGCACCTCGCCCCATATATCGGTGATGCTCTCCGCACCGGCACTCTTGAAAAAGTCCCGGATGTCCACCTGATGCAGCATACCTTTGATATACGGCAGACGGATCTGGAACGAGGTGTGCTTACCGTCAAGCTGCTTGTTGATGAGTGCCGCAAGCCGTTTGGAGATAATGCCCTCGCCGTCATAGCCAAGCACCTCCATGTTTTCCTTGCGCTCGACACGGTGATACCGGCGCACGCTGTTCTGTGACCCGTCATCCTCGACCGTGATGATCTTCACATCCGGTGCGATGTAGGATGGGTTGTCGATGACGACCACGCTGTGCTGATCGATGCCGAGTCCCTCGATCCGCATACCGCCGGAGAGCATCAGACCGCTGTACGCATAAAGCTTGCTGAGCTGGCACATCCCGAGCTTCATGCCAAGCCGGATGCGCTTGGTGACTTGCTCGTACACATCCTCACGGAGAAATGACAGCACCGCCCTCCGGCTCATACTGCCGGAACGCTCAAAGGCGAGATAGCGGTACATCCCGCTGCCGAAGTCAAGAGAGACACCGGACGGGCGGAACATCGCCTCTGCCTTTTGTTGAAGTGCTGCATAGTAGGGATGGGACGCATCCCGGTCGAACACCCTTGCAAAGTCTGCATAGAAGATTACGTCAGATAAATCCGTAATGAGTTCATCATCATTCTGAAAACGGAAATCATCACCGTGCAGGACACACATAATTTGATAGAACAGCGCATTGTCCTCCTGCTCATGCGCCGAATGCTTCCTGCAATCGCGGACAGCATGTTCGTTCAGTTCAATTGTATAGCTGTCCCCGTCCGGCTGTGCATAGCTGAGCATGGCCCGGACGGACAGGTCGTAGATCGTGTATCGCCGCTGTGTCATCGTATCACCTCTGCTTTTCAGTATACCACAAACAATGCAGAAATGCAATATGAAACCAGATTGTGGAAATGCGAACAGATTTTACTCTGCTACCGCTTGAAAACAGTCCATTGATATGCTATAATATATAATGAGTAAGTATACAGAATTGCTGTGTAAAAATATCATAGATCAGGAGTAAAACCAATGGCAAACGATAGATTCACAGTCGTCGGCACGAATATTGCCGAAAAAGCATCCATGATCTGGAACGTGGCAGATATGCTGCGCGGGCCGTTCAAGCCGCATGAGTACGGACTTGTCATCCTGCCGATGACGGTCGTAAAGCGTTTCCATGACTGTCTGCTGCCGACACACGATGCCGTCATGCAGGAATACGAAAGCAAGAAGAACTTTGCTGTTATTGATGGCTTTCTGACGAAGGCAAGCGGTTATCAGTTCTACAACACGAGCAAATACACCTTCGACCTGCTGTGCGCCGATCCGGATAACATCGAGGCGAACTTCCGCGACTACCTCGCCGGATTTTCCGCCAATGTGCAGGACGTGCTTGCAAAATTCGACTTCAATGCGATCATCAGCCGCATGGTCGAGAGCAACACGCTGTACCTCGTCATCAAGGAATTCAACTCGCAGAAGGGCTATCTCGGCCCGGACAAGATCAGTGCCGTGGACTGCGGGTATATGTTCGAGGATCTGGTCAAGCGGTTCTCGGAGTCCTTCGGCGAGGAGGCTGGAGCGCACTTCACGAGCCGGGATGTCATCTACCTCATGACAGACATTTTGCTGTCTGATGCGGATCTGTCCAAGAACGGCACCGTTACGGTCTATGATATGGCAATGGGTACGAGCCAGATGCTTTCCTGCATGGAGGAGCGCATCCATGACCTCAATGCCGAGATGGATGTCACCTGCTTCGGGCAGGAGTTCAACCCGTCCACATTCGCGATTGCCAAGGCGGACATGATGATCCGCGGCGGCGACCCGAATAATATGCGCTATGGCGACACGCTCTCCGAAGATCAGTTCAGCGGCTATCAGTTCCAGTACATCATCTCCAATCCGCCGTTCGGCATCGACTGGAAACGTGAGCAGAAGGCTGTCGAGGCGGAGGCGAAAAAGGGCGATCTCGGACGCTTTGCGCCGGGTCTGCCGAAGATCTCGGACGGGCAGCAGCTCTTTGTGCTGAACGGTCTGTCGAAGCTCGCACAGAATGGGAAAATGGCGATCATCCAGAACGGCTCTCCGCTGTTCTCAGGTGATGCGGGCAGCGGGCCGAGCGAGATCCGCCGCTATATCCTCGAGAATGACTGGCTCGACTGCATCATCCAGCTCTCGACCGATATGTTCATGAATACCGGCATCAGCACCTATATCTGGGTGCTGAACAAGAACAAGCCTGCGTTCCGTGCGGGCAAGGTGCAGCTCATTGACGCCTCGCACTGTGGGGAGCAGCGCCGCAAGTCCATCGGCTACAAGCGGTACGACATCACCGACCTGTGCCGGGAGCTGATCGTGAAGGCATACGGGGAGTTCCTGGATGATACGATCTACGGCGACAAGGACGGCGTATACTGCCACAGCAAGATCTTTGATAACGAGACATTCGGCTACAGTAAGATCGTGGTGGAGCGACCCACGCTGGACGAGAACGGCAAGCCTGTGCTGAAAAAGGGCAAGCCCGTGGCGGATGCATCCAAGCGTGACACGGAGAATGTGCCGCTGACCGAGGACATTGATGCCTATTTCGCCCGTGAGGTGCTGCCATATGCGCCGGATGCGTGGATCGACACGAAGAAGACCAAGATAGGCTATGAGATCCCGATGACACGATATTTCTATGAGTATCAGGCACCAGAAAAGGTGGAGGATATCATGGAGCGTTTGCGCGGCATTGAAGCGGATATTCAGGCAAGTCTTGCGGCACTGTTCGGAGGTGAGCAGCAGTGAGTGAACACAAAGACGAAAAAACAATTACTATGACCGAAGAGCAGCTTGAACGCATTATCCGTTCGGCAGTCAGAAGCGCTCTGCGAGATGTGAAAGCGGAAGATGAACTCCCCGGAAATGAAGTTGATGAACGAGAAGCTGCTCCTGCTTCGTTCTCGCTCCTTGAAATGCTGGCAACAGGAATTCTATCCGTTGTCATTCTCTTTTGCGTTCTGATCGTATGCGCCTGTGTGAAACTATTTATCGATAATGGATTTAGCCTATTAACGCTTATCATGCTTTTCGATTTTGTGATTATCGGAGTTATGTCTTTTTTTGCAATTAGAGAACTGAAAAAGACAAAGAAAATTGAAGTACTGAGCACTATCTTTTCTGCGATCATGGCTTTTTCATCATTAACGGTAGCGGTCGTAAGCGCCTACTTTGCCTACTTATCAATAGGAGGTGGAGCTGCATGAGAGCGATGAAGGGCAGCGGGATCGAATGGATCGGGGAGATACCGGTGAGTTGGGAAACCAAACGCAACAAGCAGTTATTTTTTGAAGTAAATGAAAGATGTGAAAACGGGAATGAGCATACACTTCTTTCTGTTTCTGAATATTATGGTATAGCTCCTAAATCCGATAAAATCTCAGATGGTGAATTTGAAACAAGAGCAGATTCACTTGACGGCTATAAACTTTGTAAAGTCGGTGACATAGTTATGAATATCATGCTTGCTTGGAAACGATCTACCGGAAGAAGTGAGTATGACGGTATTGTCAGTCCTGCTTACTGTGTTTACAGACCGATTGAGGATAATGATACAAAATACTATCATTATCTTTTCAGAACAGACATTGTTGCAAATTTATTCAAACAGTATTCTACTGGTATTATTGATTCGCGCTTGCGTTTATATCCGGAAAAGTTCTTGGCATTGTCTATGCCTGTTCCCCCTCTCTCCGAACAACTCGCGATCTCCGCCTACCTCGACCGCCAATGTGCCCTGATCGACAGCGTGATCGAGAAAACAAAAGCCTCGATCGAGGAATACAAAAAGCTCCGTCAGACGGTCATTACGCAGGCGGTGACAAAGGGCGTGCGTGGGGAGAGAGCGATGAAGGATTCCGGGATTGAGTGGATCGGGGAGATTCCGGAGGAATTTGTCAGAAGAAAGCTAAAATCGTTTGCAGATATGATTTCTAAAGGCACAACACCAAAGGAAATGAATAATGAATTTGACGATAATTATACAATACGCTTCTTAAAATCTGAAAACATAGTAGACCAACATTTGTCACCTGTTCCGCTTTTTACAATTACTAAAGAAACGCATACAGGCTTTCTGAATCGTTCACAACTGGATGAACGTGACATTTTGTTTGTTATTGCTGGAGCATCAATCGGTAAGTGTGCTATAATGGATAAAACGCTATTGCCAGCGAACACAAATCAAGCAACTTGCTTTATTAGAATCCAGAGTAAATACATTGGAATCACGCGTTATATTTGGTATGCTTTGCAATCTAATATAATGAAGACTTACATTTCTTTGTTTGCGGTTCAATCAGCTCAACCTAATATTTCAATGGAAGATTTAGGAAACTTCTTTATTCCATTACCGAAAAAAGCAGATGAGATTTCTGCAATAATCTCCTTTCTCGACCAAAAATGCGCCGAGATCGACAACCTCATCACCCAAAAAGAACAATTCCTCACCGAGCTGGAATCCTACAAAAGATCCATGATCTACGAATACGTCACAGGCAAAAAGGAGGTGTCGCAGGCATGAATGTGAATGTGGATGCGAAAAACATCGGCGATATTATCAAGTCGCTACCGTATAAGGCTATTCTGCTGATCATCTC
>CACZPI010000100.1 GCA_902783005.1 uncultured Ruminococcus sp.
CCGTTGTGATCGGGGCGGGTGTTCGCTTTGTTAGGTCTGTCTCTTGCGCCGTTTGGCATGGCGGCCTCCTTTCTGGGCATGAAAAATACACCGTCTATGGAGTTAGACAGTGCATACACTTATTATTGGTTTTGTACTAAGGCAAGTCACTTCTCCAGTACAACGGAGAAGACTTCCTTTGCATTGTACATGGCGACCCACGCCTCGTCCTTTTTGATGACAATAAAACCATCGACCAGATCATAGTCTGTCCAGTCGCCTTCGTTGATCGTGATCGATCCTGCATTGATGAAACTGATCTTGATTCGTTTGTACATGGTTTTCACCTCCGAAGTATTCTTTCTGAGCTTTAGCGCAAGCTGTTCAGAAACCGATTATACATTTTCCATCGAGCCGGCGCTGTGCAGTACAGTGCATTCAGGATTGCCGTCTTTCTATGCACTTTATCGTGCCACCACCCTTGTGGATAATTCTTCACCCACCATAGAACGTCATTTAGATATTCAATAACACGCTTCATGGTGTTCCTCCTTCCGGGCATGAGAAAACCGCCTTGATCACTCAGGGCGGTTAATCCTCAACAAATTCAACTCTTTCATTGGTGAAATCAACCCACTTGAAGCCGCCTTCCTGCTCATGGTCTTCTATATCATAAACGAGGAAGCACTTCTCGTTACCACTGACAGCGAAAACAGGAGACACGAACCATCCGTCATACTCTCCGTTTTTCAAATAGCGGTGAACTTTCACTTTGAAACGGTTTGTGATCTCAATCATATTCCACCTCACTCCCCCGCGCTGCTCCCAGT
Source organism: uncultured Ruminococcus sp. (assembly GCA_902783005.1). Classification (GTDB taxonomy): domain Bacteria; phylum Bacillota; class Clostridia; order Oscillospirales; family Ruminococcaceae; genus UBA3855. Next base: position 810 of record CACZPI010000100.1, read on the forward strand.
GCGGGGTTATTCATAGCAGATGATATGTTGTCAGAACCTTCTTTGCAAAATACGCATTGTAACGGTTCATATCACACGGAGCATCCAGTTCCAGTTGTTCAACCTCTTCCTGCGTATATGGGTTACTGCACGCCGCAAGGTCATTTCTAAGATCGGAAATAGCCTCGTCAGTCAGCCATTCAGGGAGAGATTTTCGTGTATTGGAATCCATATTTCGCGCCACCCCTCAAACATTTTTCTATCTGTGATAAAATCGCCTCTGCAAGTGCTTTTCTCTGTTCAGCGGAAAAGGCGTCAACAATAGGCTTCAAGTCTTCTCTTGTGTGCTTATCTGCGATCTTTTCAAGCGTAAAATTCACACCGTTGGCAGAAAAGATAACAGTTTTAGACTTGTTATGCAGAAAATACCCGTAACCCAATGAATCACTATTTTCGGATCTTGCCAGAGAATAGACACTTCCGGTATTACCAACTGCGGTAATACTGAGTGAAGCAGGATTGTTTACAAAGTTTCTCATGTCTGTGAAGCTGAGTGTTTCACCGCTGCCATGATTATGAATGGCGTGGAATGGTACACCGGGATTATCAATCCTTACATGTCCCTTCTTGCCAATGACATAACCGAATCCTTCTATGGGCTTCATATCCGCATCATACACGGCAGAAACCTCAACACCCGGAGCATACTTCTGCGCCTCGCGCAAAAGAGCCTTGCTCGCTTCTTGATGTCTTCGGTTTCTCTTAACATCCTCAAACAGATCAGGCATTGGAACTCTGTCAATCGCCTGATTGGTGATCTCGTGATAGATTGAACCGGGATCTGCTACTATGTTCATTATATCACGTTCCCCCGCCAAAGTCAACCGCTGCAAGGCATTTTCCTGCAATCGCTCCGCCTGCTCCTGCGTCAGCTTCACCGGCTTCTCCGCCTGCCGCATGACCTCCTTCGGATCCCGTGCATCCCACGTCCGCTTACTCCACACATCCTGCCGCTCCCGGCCGTTCTCATAGGTCACGGTACAGGTGCAGTTATCATGTCGCCGGAAAATATCCCCCGGATGGCTGCCGTAGACATAGCGCCCGGCCAGGCTGTCACACCACTTGCAGCAGCTCCCGTCCGTTTCACGCACCAGGTAGCATTTCAAACCGAGGGCGCTGCGGATCTTCGCATTCTCCGCGATCAGATCATCATGGAACGACTGCGAGACATTCGCGGCACCGTTTTGCGCCCTGCGGCGGATCGTCTCCGGCTGTACACCCGGATCCAGCAGGGAATGCGCAAGCTGGTCCACACGCTCCGTCGGATACGCGGGACGCACAGCCGTCAGATGCAGTCCGTTCTCCTCGTCGATCCGCTCCTGCACCTGCGCAAAGACGCGGCCGATCTCGTCATAGTTTCCGCGCAGCAGCGCCTTGCAGACAGCCTCACGCTCCTCCGGTGACAGATCCTCCGCCTGTGCGGAGAACACATCACCAAGCAGCACCGAGAACCGCTGCGCGTAGGCTGCCGTATCCCTGAACGTGGCCTTGCCTTCCCGGATGCGCTTCATCACTGAACGGAGCTGCGGGTCTGTCGCCGCCGCACGATCCAGCGCGGCGCGGATGTCCTCATACGTCACTGTGCATCACTCCGCAGTCCCGTCAGCGCCCGGATGTTCCTTGCGCCCATGAAGCCCTCACTTGCCTGATTGATCTTCAGGATCGCATCACCAAGCACGCCGAGCGCCGCGGCATCCGGTTCAAAGACCGGCAGCCAGCAGCACTGTGTATCCGCAAAGGCATAACGCTCATAGCTGAAATTGTCGCGGATGCAGGCGGCCAGATAGCCGGCATTCAGGAAACCCGTGCCGAATGTCTGCTGTGCTCTGCGGGCAGTCAGGCGCAGATTCTCATGGCTTGCCCGGATCGCCTCGTAGGAAGCGGGATTCTCAGTCGTAAAGCCCAGGTCGTCGAGCGTCAGGCCGGTCTCCCCCGCAAAGAGCGAGGCAAGCATCCGGATCTGATCGGCAAACGGCGCCATGCTGCCGGTCTGGAACTGGCCGAGGGTGGGGCTGTCGCCGTCCTCGTCCTTCGTGAAGTACAAAAACGATGACAGTGTCGCCCTCTTCGGGTTGAATTCCACCTGCTCCTCTCCGGTCTCAGGATCCGCCTGAGAGGCCAGCCCGAGGATGTATTTCTGCGGCACGGAGTAGAATTCCGCGCCGACCTCCGTCCGGAGCAGCGTGCGCAGCGCCGACTGCACGATCGACATGCAGGAACGCGAAATACGCGAATGCCCGAACGGCCTGTGCGCATCCGGCCGGAAGATGACCGGCACGAGCAGCGGATACGGCGCCTTGTGCCGGAATATGCGCTCGAGCCTGCCGCGGCGGTAGTAATCCGTGCGGTACGGCAGGAAATGTGCTTCAAGCTCGGGGGTGCCGTGCGCATCGCGTTTCAGGACGGCGTAGCCTTCGGTGAGCAGATTGGTCGTCGTGTCGATCATGCCGGTCGCATTCCCGCCGTCGATGCATTCGATTGAAGGAAACCCGTCCGGACGCTGCCCGATATACAGGAAGCTGCACGCGGAAATGAGCGCAGAGAGAATGGCCGACCCGTGCAGGACATCGGCATTGTTCTGCCGGTAGATCTCACCGATCCCGGCAATGTCCCCCGCAAAGCCGTCAAACACGATCCTGTCGGAGAGCGTGTCCACCGCGCGGGCGCACCAGCCGAGGGAATAGGACAGCGACCGGAATTCCGGCGGGATAAGGTCGGAGACCCCGTACATCACCTGCTTCATCTCATAATATTGATACCGCATATTGACGCGGGGCCGCTTCTGTCCGAGCTTCCGCCGGAGGCAGTCGATGCCGTATTCCATAGTTTCTTCCTTTCCGCGCAGTTTTTTGAGCAGTGACGCTGTAGTCCGCTTCCGTAAACGGCA
>CACZPI010000101.1 GCA_902783005.1 uncultured Ruminococcus sp.
CATGTCCAACAAGGTGCAGAAGCTCGACGTGGAATCCATGGCGACCTCCAAGGATCTCCAGGCGATCACGGCGGGGCTGTCCATCAACTTCCATCTTGCGCCGGAGCGCAGCGCACAGATGTACCAGACGGTCGGCAAGGAATACGCCGACACGCTTCTCCAGCCGGCAGCGCAGGAATGCGTGAAATCCGTCATGGCGCTGTATTCCGCCGAGCAGCTCATCACGAACCGGAGCGCGGTCAGCGTGGCCATCAGCGACCAGCTCACGGACAAGCTGTCGAATTACGGCATCGTGATCGACGAATTCAACATTGTGAATTTCAGCTTTTCCGCGGAATTTGATGCAGCCATCGAGGCCAAGCAGGTCGCGGAGCAGAACAAGATCCGCGCCCAGACGGAAAAGGAGCAGCGCGTGATCGAAGCGGAGGCGAATGCATCCGAAAAGACCATTGCGGCGCAGGCGGAGGCAGATGCCACGCTGCTGCGGGCGCAGGCAGAGGCAGAGGCGATCAAGGTCAAGGCCGAAGCCGAAGCAGAGGCCAATGCCAAGCTGAATTCCTCGCTGTCGAAGAATGTCCTGAATTACAACGCCATTGAGAAGTGGAACGGGGAATATCCGTCCGTGGTAGCAGGGGACGGCTCGGATCTGCTCATTGACATCGGCGGGAACGGTGCGACCGCTGCACCTGCGGCAACGCCGGCGGAGTGATTCAAAAAACAATTCAAAAATAAATTCTGATTTTAAGTTTCATTTAAGATTCACCGGTTATGATAATAATGGATTAAGTAATCCCCCAATTCCCCCATTATTTTCATCTGATCTCTTTTTGCGAGCGGTACCGGTTCCGGTGCCGCATTTTTCTTTAGCCGGAGGTGATACCCATGGAGCAATCCAAGATTGACCGCATCAATGCCCTTGCCCGCAAGGCGAAAACGCCGGAAGGCCTGACAGAGGCGGAACGCGCCGAGCAGAAGGCGCTGCGTGACGAATACCGTGCTGCCTTCCGCAGAAGTCTCACCGGCCAGCTCGACAATACCGTGATCGTAGAGCCCGACGGCACCAAGCACCACCTCGGCCATCAGTAACAGACAGCCCCCGGAATCCGGGGGCTGTTTTGCATCTTATTCGTTTTTAAGCAGTACACCTGACGATGCGCTTTGCGCCGCTCGCCGCAGGCGAAGGCGCATTGCGGTACATCGAACCGGAGCGCGGGCAGGAAATTCCCGATCACAGCACGCCTCTGTTCGCGTCTGCCCCGTGCGGGCACGCACCGCGTCTGCCGTGTGCGGGCACGCACTTAGTCAAACATCGGGGTGGAGAGGTAGCGCTCACCGGTATCCGGCAGCAGTGCCACAATGGTCTTGCCCTTGTTCTCCGGACGCTTGGCAAGCTGGATCGCTGCCCATGCTGCGGCACCCGACGAAATGCCGACCAGTACACCCTCGGTATGCGCGATCTCGCGGCCAACGGCAAATGCATCCTCATTCTCCACCGGAATGATCTCGTCATAGATCTCCGTATTCAGTGTCTCCGGCACGAAGCCTGCTCCAATACCCTGGATCTTGTGCGGGCCGGACTTGCCCTCGCTGAGCACCGGAGAGCTCTTCGGCTCAACGGCCACGATCTTTACATCCGGATTCTGCTTCTTCAGATACGCACCAACGCCCGAAATCGTGCCTCCTGTGCCGACACCCGCTACAAAAATATCCACCTTGCCGTCGGTATCATTCCAGATCTCTACGCCCGTCGTTGCCTCATGTGCAGCCGGATTGGCCGGGTTCGTGAACTGCGACGGAATGAAGCTGTCCGGAATCTCCTTCGCCAGCTCCTCAGCCTTCGCGATCGCACCCTTCATGCCCTTTGCGCCCTCGGTCAGCACCAGCTCTGCGCCGTATGCCTTCATCAGATTGCGGCGCTCCACGCTCATCGTCTCCGGCATCGCAATGATCAGCCGGTAGCCGCGGGATGCTGCCACTGCTGCCAGACCAATGCCCGTATTGCCAGAGGTCGGCTCAATGATGACGCTGCCCGGCTTCAGAAGTCCCTGTGCCTCTGCCTTGTCGATCATCGCCTTGGCAACTCTGTCCTTGACGGAGCCTGCCGGATTGAAATACTCCAGCTTGCCCAGCACGGTGGCCTCCAGACCCAGCTTCTTCTCCAGATTTGCCAGCTCCAGCAGCGGGGTGCCGCCGACCAGCTCCGTGAAACTCTTCTTGATGTTGCTCATGATGGTATCTCCTTTCAGATCCTAAAATTCAATTCCTGAAAAACTGTAAAAAAATGGCCGCATGCAGACAGGCTCTCCGATTTCCTATTAAACCCGGTTTTCTTTGATAACCTATCTGTTTTGTATGAATATAGTATAGCACATCCTTCCCCATTTGTCAAGGGGTAATTCAAAAAAATTTTTCCACTCCGATCCTATGCGCCGGCATTATGAAAAAATACCCATTCATAGCGCCGTCAATCCGGCACATACTACCACTGTGAGCGTGCAGGATGCGGCTCGCGGAAAGAGGTGAACGGAACATGGGTAACGGAATTCGGATCTGGGACAAGATCTGTCTGGCGCTGCTGATTATCGGCGGCCTGAACTGGGGTCTGGTCGGTCTGTTTGAATTTGATCTGGTGGCATGGCTGTTCGGCGGTGCCGAGTCGATCCTGAGCAGAGCCGTCTATCTGCTGGTAGCGGCCTCGGCGGTCTGGTGCTCGACGCTCCTCTACCGTCTGGCAGAGCGCGATGAGCAGGAGGCTGTGCATTCCATCGGCTGAGCATAAAAATAACCCCCGCTCCTGTGAGATGGGAGTGGGGGAATGTTTGCATAGCTGACTGGAAATCAGTCATTGAGCAGCTTTGCCAGATGAGACTTCTTTCTGGCAGCCGTGTTCTTATGCAGCAGATTCTTTGCGCAAGCCTGATCGACACGCTTGATGGCGGTCTTTACGGCCTCCTCCTTGTCAGCTGCGTTGTTGGCAGCAGCGAGCTCAGCCTTCTTGATCATGGTCTTGAGATTGGACTTTCTGGCCTTGTTTGCCTCAGCCTTGGTCTTGTTTACCTTGACGCGCTTCTTCGCGGACTTGATATTCGGCATTTTGTGTGCACCTCCCTGTTCTGTGATTCTACGGCATAAAATAAGGATGTGACGAGACACGGTGTCACATCCGGATGATACGATCATCCGCGCATAGTATGCCGTTACTATACCTACGTTTTATTATACCACGGCAGTCCCGAAAAAGCAAGCTGCTTTTTCACGAAAAAGGCGAGAAAAGTTCTCCACTTTTTCGGCATTATGCCGGGACATCTGAAAGGAGCATCCGCATGACGTACCGCACAGACCTTGCCCTGGAATCCCTTGCTGCTGCCGCCGGGCGCGGGCGCATTACCGAAGCGCACCGGGGCGCGGAATTCTCCGTGACGGAGATCACGATTCCCGACGACGATGCCGGACGCAGCCTTGGCAAGGGGAAGGGACGCTATATCACGCTGGAAGGGCAGTCGCTTTCCCGCTTTTCCGACCGGTATGAAGCGATGGCGCTCGAGCTTGCCGGGGAGCTGCGGCCGCTTCTGCCGGCATCCGGCTGCGTGCTGGTGGCAGGCCTTGGCAATACCGACATTACCCCGGATGCCCTGGGGCCGCGCACCTCCGCGCATGTCCTGGCGACGCGGCATCTGCACGATGCCCTCGGGGAGGAGGAAGCCTTCCTGCGTTCCCTGCGGCCGGTGGCGGTGCTGGCAGGCGGTGTCCTCGGACAGACGGGCATGGAATCGGCAGAGCTGATCCGTGCGGCGGCAGATGCCATTCATCCGGCGGCGGTCATTGCGGTCGATGCGCTTGCCTGCACCTCGCTGTCCCGGCTTGGCACGACCATTCAGATCAGTGATGCCGGGATTGCCCCGGGCAGCGGCGTGGCCAATCACCGGACTGCGCTGGATACGGCATCCTTCGGCATCCCGGTCATCGGCATCGGCGTCCCGACCGTCATCGGGATGCGGGATCTCACCGGACGCGCACCCTTGCCCCGCACTGCGGACATGATGGTGACGCCCCGCGACATTGACCGGCTCATCTCGCAGGCGGCGCATCTCCTCGGCTGCGGCATCAACCTTGCCCTGCACCCCCAGCTTGACTACGCGGATGTGGAGGCGTTTCAGTGAAAACGAAAGCTCCGGCAGAAACCGGAGCTTTCGTTTTTCAGAAAAGTCTGTTCAGGGGAAGGCGTACTGTGGTTCCGCCCCTCCCCCTGCCCCCTCCCCGCACGCGGGGAGGGGGTTTTTCTTGTGGGGGCTTCGCCCCCACACCCCCCGAAAAAGTGTCAAGGACACTTTTTCGACAGTCAGATGCGGGGGCTTCGCCCCGCACCCCCTGAAAATACATTAAATGACAAATCCCCCGTTCACCCCGAGCACCTGGCCGGTGATGAAGGCGGCATCCTCCGAGCAGAGAAATGCAACTGCCCCGGCAATGTCCTCCGGGGTGCCCAGACGGCCGAGCGGCGTTTCGGCAGCAAGGTCATCGAGCGTCTGTGCATCATAGCAATCGAGCATCGGCGTGCGGATCACGCCCGGCGCCACGCAGTTGACACGGATGCCGGAGGGTGCAGTCTCCTGTGCAAGCGCTTTGGTAAAGCCGATCAATGCCGCCTTTGCTGCGGAATAATCCACCTCACACGACGCCCCGACCTGTCCCCACATCGAGCTGATATTCACGATGCAGCCCGCCTGCCGCCGGATCATGCCCGGAAGCAATGCCCGGGCGCATTCGATCGCGCCGAGGACATTCACCCCGAACAGCTCCCGCCGCGCGGCCGCATCAATGTCCGTCAGCAGCCCTGTGACCGAAATGCCGGCATTGTTCACCAGCACATCCACATGCCCGAAGGCATCCGTGACAGTCTGCGCCATGGCTTTGATCTGCGATGCATCGGCAAGATCTGCCTGCACCGCGATCCCGGAAAGTGCCTTTGCCAATGCCTGCGCCCGGTCAATGCCCCGGTTGCAGTGAACGGCGACCGTGTACCCCTGCGATGCGAGCTTTTCTGCGATCGCACGGCCGATGCCGCCGGAGGCACCGGTCACAAGTGCGGTTTTCATGCCTTCTCTGCGGTTTCTGCCGGTGCAGGAGCAGGCTTTCCGTTGACGCCGAGCGGCAGCGGAACGAGGAGCAGAACGGCAATGACAACGAGCATGACAATGGTCGTGGCAAGGCTTGCCTCCAGGCCGAAATCACCGCCGTTGGCAAGAACGGAGCCTGTGAGGGACATCGAAAAGACCGAATCGCCCGAATCAATACCCGAAACCGGCAGGCCGTAGAAATTGCCCTGAACGAAATTCCAGATCGAATGCACGGCGCAGGCGCCCCACAGGCTGTCCGTGCGCAGCATGTAAATGGAGATCATGACGGCATACAGCACCAGATTGAGCATGGCAAGCGCGGTAAAGCCGTTATTGCCCGCATGGAGCAGGCCGAAGAGAATGGAATTGAGCGCGACTGCCCATACGACATTCTGATGGCGCAGCACCGTGGTCATGAACCAGCCGCGGCACAGCACCTCCTCACTCATGCCCTGGATCCCGTAGCCGAGGAGCATGAGCAGCAGCATGCCGACAGAACCGCCCTTGTAGCCGTTCCAGGTCAGGCCGCCCATGAGATAGGCAATGCCGACCACGCCGGAAAACATCAAAAATCCCGAAACCAGTCCGAGCAGATAGTGGGGAACGGCATTCTTCTTCAGAAATCCCATCGACCAGAGCTTTCTGCCTTCGATCAGGCGCACGAAAAGCAGGACGACGATCGTGCCAAGGCCTGTGCAGAGGAGCATGATGAGGGTGTTGCTCGGATCCTCCATCAGCTCATTGAGCTTCTGCTGCATGGCGTTCTGGTCGATCGTGCCTGTGCCGTCTTCCCCGATCTGCTCCGTTCCCCAGCGGATCAGCCCCGGCATCAGGCCGATGACGGTTCCGATGCTCTCCGCCATGGACATGCAGAAGAATACAGCGACGAACACAAGCAGCTTCAGGAAGACATTCTTCGGTGTGCGGAACACATCGAGCGCGCGGGATCGTTCGACCTGCGGATAATAGGTAAACAGCTTCATGACAAACCTCCTGTATTGGCAAGGATGAGCGCGATGAGAAGCCCGGCCTGCCAGAGCAGCCCGAGGATGTTGAGAAACCAGAAATACCAGTGCTTCGTCTTGTGGCGGAATACCTGCATCCCCAGCAATGCCCCGACGCTCCCGCCGAAGAATCCGAGTGCCAGCAGCACCGCCTCCGGTGTGCGCCATTTGTGCTGCCGGGCAAGCCGCTTGTCGCGTCCGTAGCTGACAAATGCGATCAGGCTGACGGCCAGATATACACACAGCAGGATCTCTGTATTCCTTTCCATCGCATCCGCCTCCCTGCATATTGGTACGTTACCATTATACCAGAATTGCCGCATGCTGTCAACAAGCAGAATCACGCATATCCCCGCCCCCCTTGTGCATATACTCCCTCAGAATGATTCCGAACGGAGGTACCCGCTATGGCAGAACAGCAGCATTCCCTGATCCTTGAAAACCGCGCCGCCCTTTCTTTGACCGGCGTCACGGAGATCGTGCGCTTTGACGAGCGAAAAATCTCCCTCTTTACCCGGCTCGGCCCCCTCACCATCACCGGGCGCTCGCTGCATGTGAAGATCATCAGCCTTGAAACCGGCGAGCTTGCCGTGGACGGCGAGATCTGGGGCATGCAGTACGGCGACCGCGACCGCGGCAAGCCTGCTGCCTTCACCGCAAAGCTCCTGCGATGATGCACACCATTCCCGATACCTACTGGACAACGCAGGAGGAGCTTGCCCTGTTCGGCGGGTCGGTGCTGCTCGGGATTCCCGCCGGAATGCTCCTCGATCTGTTCCGCGCTGCCCGCCGGCTTTGTCCGCACCATCCCGCCGCCGTGGCGCTCGAGGACATTCTCTGGCTCCTTGGCGTGAGCACGATGCTCCTGTGCTATGCCTCGGCATTCGCAAAGGGCGTATTCCGGGGATATTATGCCGTCGGATGCCTGTGCGGCACGGCGCTGTATCTCTGCACCCTTGCAAGGCTGATCCTTCCTGTGCTCACAGGCCTTGCAGGGCTCCTGCTGCTGCCGGTGCAGGCGATAGCACGGATTTGTAGAAAAGCTCTGAACAGATTTGTGAAAATCTCCCAAAAAATAAAGCAGGGGCAAGAAATTGAACAAAACCGCTTGCAACAACCCCGGAAAAAGGTGTATAATAAGAGAAGTACCAAGCAGAAAGGAAACCGGTATGGCAGAAAAGAACGCAAAACGAAACAAGATCAGTCCCAGCCCGACAATGCTGCTCATCCGGGTAGCGCTGGCACTGTTTGTCATCTTCGCGGTCGTATCCACCGTGCGGCTGCAAAACAACATTGTCGAAAAAAGGCGTGAGCTTGCCGAGATCGAAGCCAACATCGAGATCATGAAGGCGCGGAACGGAGAGCTTGAGGACATCATCAAATCCGATGACATCAGCCGCTACATGGAAAAGCTCGCTGTTGAGCAGAACGGCTATGCCTATCCGGATGAAAAGCGGTATTATGATACCTCCCGCGACTGACGGGGAGCCGCACATCAGATTTACAGAAAGCAGAGGGCAATAGACTGTATGCAGTTGGAAAACGGGCTTGAAATCGGCAAGATCTATGAAGGAAAGGTCAAAGGGATCCAGAATTACGGCGCATTTGTGGAGGTGCCTGTGGAGGGCGGCCGTCCGGTAACGGGCATGGTACATATCTCCGAGGTGGCCAACAGCTATGTCAATGACATCCACGAATTTCTTGAGGAAGGGCAGAGCGTTCAGGTCAAGGTGCTCGCCGTCAATGAGCAGGGCAAGATCAGCATGTCCATCAAGAAGGCACTCCCCGAGAACACCGCAGAGCGTCAGCAGCGCAGCGGCGGCAATCGCTCCGGCGGCGGCAGACCGCAGCAGCGCAGCGGCGGCAATCCCCGGAAGCAGTCCCCCAAGCCGATCGTCTGGGAGCCCAAGCCCCAGAAGCCGGCATCCGAGATGACATTTGAGGACATGATGAACCGCTTCAAGCAGAACAGCGAGGAGCGCATTTCCGACATCCGCCGGAATACCGACCGGAAGAACAAATCCCGGAGAAAGAAGTAATACTGATCCCCCTGATGCACAGCGCATCAGGGGGATTTGATTATCAGTTGGAAATCATCAGCATAACGATAATGAAACCCGAGATGACAAGGAAGATCCCGCCGAGGACACAGCTCAGGATCAGGCCGCTGCGTTCGCGCTGCGGCTCGTAGTACATCTCATGGTATTCCGGATCGATCCAGATCTCCCGGCTCTCTCCGACACGCGGATTGCCGACATTGGAAAAGGTATTGTCCCGGATCTCCCGCTGCTCCCCGTCATGGTAATACGACCAGACCGGCGTGTAGGAATTCCGGTGCTTGTGGCTGCGGGAGCGGTCAAGGCGGACGCATTCGGCATAGACCTGCTCGGTGCAGATGCGCTTTTTGCGCCGGATCGACAGGATCTTCCCCACGATCAGCAGAATGCCGGCGAGCGGGAACACCCCGATAAAGCCGTTGGCAATGTACGGATCGAAGACCTCGCGCATGGATGCCGGCGCAAAGCGGCTGTAGCATCCGCCGACTGCCATTGCCACGCCAAGCAGCAGGAAGAGGATCGCCATAGCATAGGAGCGGTGATGCTTCTGCTGTTCGGCCTGCATCATCATCACGGCGCCCATCACAAACATCTCACCCATCGCAAGCGCCATCAGAAATGCGGATTTCAGCATGCCGGCGACGAGGAACACCGCCATGCCGCCGAGAATGGCGCCCAGCGGCAGACAGCCGGAGCTGTTCTTCGGCGCCGGATCGCCCGGCTCCATATACGGAGAATGCTCATTCATTTCAGCAATCCCTCCTCCTTCGCCTGCGCAATGATCCGGTAGCACAGCGCACCGAGCGCCGGGCTGCCTTCCTCGGTCACGCCGCGGTTGCGGCCTTCGACCTGCTCGGCACGGATCCCGCGCTCCGTCCAGGAAATGCCGCCCTTGGTATAATTGAGCAAAAGCGGCTGGATGCGGTCAAGCGTTACGGCAAAGCGTGCCTCCGGTGTTTCGCGTGCTTCAAATTCGTCCCATAATGCGCGGTATTCTGCCGCCTGATCGGGCGGGAGCAGCGCAAAGAGCCGCTCTGCCGCCGCAAGCTCGCGTTCGCGCTTGGTGGCATTGCCGGCGGTGTCGTAGGCATAGGTATCGCCGGCGTCGATCTCCACGACATCATGAATCAGCACCATCTTCATCACATGCACCACATCCACCGGCTCTGCGGCATGCTCGGCAAGCACTGCCGCCATGATCGCCAGGTGATAGCTGTGCTCGGCATCATTCTCCTTGCGGTCTTCATGGAGGACATAGGTCTGGCGGTAGATATTCTTCAGCTTGTCAAGCTCGAGCAGAAAGGCAAGCTGCTGCGCAAGGCGCTCATCATTCACCGGCAGCATCTTCGGGATCCTCCGTTGCTTCGTCCTCCTCCGGCGCGGATTTCACGCCGTCATACAGGCCGAGCTTCTGCTTTTCCGCAAGAATGCGGTTGACGCTTTCATTGATCCGTTCCTCGGAAATGCGCCCGGATGCCACGGCATCCTGCACCCCCTGGAATGCAGCCTCGAAATTCTCCGGCATGAGGAGAATGTCCACACCTGCTTCGAGCGCCATGACTGCCGCCTCGCCGGAATCGTAGGTGCCGGAAATGGTATTCATATTCAGGGCATCGGTGATGATGAGCCCGTCAAATCCCAGCTCCTCGCGCAGAAGCTCCGTGCAGACAACAGGGGAGAGGCACGACGGCAGATCATCCCCGACACCGGTCACGACCTGATGGGACACCATCACAAAGTCCGTCCCCGCCGCAATGCCGGCCTTGAACGGGATAAATTCGGTGCTGCGCAGATCGTCAAGCGTGCGGTCAATGGTGACAACGGTATCGTCATGGGCATTGCCGTTCTCGGCGCCAAGACCGGGGAAATGCTTGAGCGTGGCGGCAACGCCGGTGCTCTGGATGCCCTCGGCCACAGCGGAGGCCATGGCGGCGACGACCTCGGGATCGTCGGAAAAGATGCGGTCGCCCAGCTCATTGCCGGCATTCAGGTTGATGTCGGCCACCGGTGCAAAATCGAGATTGAAGCCGAACTGCCGGATGTCATTGCCGATGGTCACGCCGACCTGGTAGGCAGCATCCGTATCATTGGCATCCCCGACCTTTTGCATGGCGCCGACCTGGGTGGTGCCGAGATTGTCCGCGACACGCGCCACCATGCCGCCCTCCTCATCGACTGCAAGAAACGGTGCGATCCCGCAGGCATCACGCAGCGTATCCGAGGTGCCGGAAAGCATATCCCTGACCTGCCCGGAATCGTTCAGATTCTGGGAGAAGTAGATCAGGCCGCCGACCGGATGCGCCTTCAGGGCAGCCTTGGAGGTGTCGCCGCAGACGGTGACCACATCCACGCCGGTCAGGGCTTCGGGGGTGACGATGAAAAGCTGGCAGATCTTCTGATCGAGGGTCATGCCGTCGGCAAGGGAAGTCTCCTGCGGCGTTTCTTCCGGTGCTTCGCTGTCGGCACGGTCGGCATATTTCGAGGAAGCGCCGTCCGGGATGCTGTACACCTCCACGGGCTGCGGCTCAATATGGGTCGGCGCACTGCCGCATCCGGTCAGGAGCAGCAGAAGCGCGGGGATCATGGCGGATAGACGTTTCATTTGTCAGCACCTCTTTCATGATAAATAGAAATGTCCCTTTCTATAAATCCCCCCTCCCCTTGCGGGGAGGGGGGATCGGGAGGGTTCATCAATATGCCTTACCCCAGAGCACCATGCACTTGGCAGGCTTGCCGCAGCAGACGCACTTGTCGGAAAGCTGCTTCTGCTCAAACGGGATGCAGCGGGATCCGGCGCCGGTCTGTGCCTTGACCTCGTCCTCGCAGGCCTCATCGCCGCACCACATGGCCTCAATAAAGCCGTCGCCCTTCTCCTCGAGCGTCTGACGGATCTCATCAATGGTCGTGCAGGAAAATGTGCGGTTCTTCCGGTTCTCCAGCGCAGCGGCATACATGCCGTCGTGTACCTCCTGCAGCTTTGCCTGTACGGAGGCTGCCAGGTCATCCAGGGAAACGGCAGTCTTCTCGCCGTTGTGGCGGGTCACGATCACGCACTGATTGGCCGCAATGTCACGCGGGCCGATCTCAACGCGCACCGGAACGCCCTTCATCTCGTATTCTGCAAACTTCCAGCCCGGAGAATTCTCGCTGTCATCGAGCTTCACGCGCAGGCCTGCTGCCGTGAGGGCATCTGCGATCTCATGTGCCTTGTCCAGCACGCCTTCCTTGTGCATCGCAGCCGGAACGATGACCACCTGGATCGGTGCAACTGCCGGCGGGAGTACCAGACCGTTGTTGTCACCGTGGGTCATGATGATGGCACCGATCAGGCGCGTCGTCATGCCCCAGCTCGTCTGGTGCGGGTATTTCAGGGTATTGTCCTTGTCGGCAAACTGAATGTCAAATGCCTTGGCAAAGCCGTCACCGAAATAGTGGGATGTACCTGCCTGAAGCGCCTTGCCGTCATGCATGAGCGCTTCAATGGCGTAGGTCGCCACGGCACCGGCGAACTTGTCACTCTCGGTCTTTCTGCCCTTGACGACCGGAATGGCCAGCGCATCCTCGCAGAACTGCGCGTAGACATTCAGCATGCGCTCTGTCTCGTCAATGGCCTCCTGTGCAGTCGCATGGATGGTGTGACCCTCCTGCCAGAGGAATTCACGGGAACGCAGGAAAGGACGGGTGGTCTTTTCCCAGCGGACAACGCTGACCCACTGGTTGTAGAGCTTGGGCAGGTCGCGGTAGGAATGCACAATGTCCTTGTAGTGGTCGCAGAACAGCGTCTCGGAGGTCGGGCGCACGCACAGGCGCTCCTCGAGCTTGTTCTCGCCGCCCATCGTCACCCATGCCACCTCGGGCGCAAAGCCCTCGACATGATCCTTCTCCTTCTGGAGGAGGGATTCGGGAATGAACATCGGCATATTGACATTCACATGTCCGGTCTCCTTGAACATGCCGTCCAGGATGCGCTGGATATTTTCCCAGATCGCGTAGCCGTAGGGACGGATGACCATGCAGCCCTTGACGGAGGTATAGGCGATCAGCTCAGCCTTCTTGACGATGTCGGTATACCACTGGGCGAAATCCTCGTCCATAGAGGTAATGGCATCAACCATTTTCTTTTCATTCTTAGCCATTTGAATCGTTTCCTTTCTGGTTGTTGTCCTGCTGCGGGGGCTGCTCGTCCTGCTTCGGCGGCAGCTCATAAATGGAGCGGAATCCGTAATTGGGATCGCGCTTCGGGTCATGCCCCTTTCGGTAGCGGGCGATCCATGCGTCGATCTTCTTCGCCATCCACGGTGTGAGCACCGCAATGAGGAAGATCAGTGCAAAAATGACGCCCAGCCGCAGCGCAAACCGCACCACAGTCTCCACCGGGATCGTCTGTCCGTCCATACTATCCGCTCCTTTCAGCAATCATAGGTCTATTATACCATAGATCCCGCAGGAATGCAAGGGATTTTTTCACGAAAAGGCGCCCGGATGCCGCCTTGCCGCATCCGGGTGCAGGGTTATTCGGTAACGGTAATGATCCCGTCCGTGCCGATGTGGTCGCCCGCCCAGTCATTCGTGCCGTCGCTCCATGCATGGGGCTTGCCGGAGGGCGAGGTCTCAAGGTATTCGACCGTGAAGGTATCTCCCGGAGCAGCATCCTCCGGAAGCTGTACCGTCAGCGTCAGCAGCAGTCCCGGATCCGTGACCAGCTCCAGGCCGCTTGACCAGGCCGTCCAGATCGCAGAGCCGTCATCTGCCACGGCCGCCACCGTCGAGAAATCCGCGCCCTCTGCGCTGGCCTCGATCGCCTTTGCCGGGGCATGGACAGCGCATCCCCATTCGCTGTAGGTAATGCCGGGGTTGACGTCGATCGTGATTTTGAGCGGCACCTGATACTGCTGCGCCTTCAACTTTTCAACAGAGATTTCCACACTTTCAACGGTCACACGCAGCGGAGAATCCGCAGAATTTTGTCCTTTTTCGGAATCTGCGCCGGAGTTTTCCACGTTTTCAACCGAGTTTTCCACATTTTCTGTTGAAACAGCGGGTGCTTCTGTGGAAACGCTGTTCGTCTTCGGGGCGCTGCCGCAGCCCGTGAGCAGCAGCGCCATTGCCAGCACTGCCGCAGTCATTTCGCGCCGCATCACTTTTCAAACCTCATGGAGATGTCGAAGCACTTCACCGAATGGGTCAGTGCGCCGAGGGAGATGATGTCCACGCCGGTCTTCGCGATCTGTGCGATATTCTCCTCCGTAACATTGCCGGAGGCCTCGAGCATGGCGCGGCCTGCGGTGATCTCCACAGCCTTCGTCATATCCTCGCAGCTCATATTGTCGAGCATGATGATCTCGCAGCCGACAGACAATGCCTGTGCAAGCTCGTCAAGATCCCTGACCTCGACCTCGATCTTGGTCATGTGTCCGATCTTCCCGCGCAGTGCCGTGACTGCCGGGACAATGCCGCCGTAGGCATCCACATGGTTGTCCTTGAGCATGGCGCCTTCGGAGAGATTGTAGCGGTGGTTGAAGCCCCCGCCGACCGTGACGGCGTATTTTTGCAGCCGGCGCAGACCGGGCAGGGTCTTTCTGGTATCGGTGATCTTGGCCTTGGTGCCGGCAACGAGATTTACACAGTGATTCGTGGCCGTGGCAATGCCGGAGAGGTGCTGGAGGATGTTGAGCGCGGTGCGCTCGCCCTTGAGAAGCGTCTTGGTATCGCCCTCCATGCGTGCGATGATGTCGCCGCGCTTCACCGGGGCGCCGTCCTTCAGGCATTCGGTGAAGGTCACGCCGCCGCCGATGAGCTCAAATACGCGCTTTGCGATCTCAATGCCGCACAGAACGCCCTCGTCCTTGGCAATGTAGTAGGCCTTGGATGTGTGTCCGTCGGGGATGAGATAGTCGGTCGTCACATCGACATAATGAATGTCCTCCTCCAGGGCATTGTTGATGATGCCGTCAATATAGCTCTGCAAAAGCTGCATGGCTTAGACTCCTTTCTCCTCGACCAGGGCCTCATTCAGAATGAGGAAGGCGATGGTCGCCGTGGAGCGTGCCTCCACATAGTCGGAATTGATCTGATAATTGCCGTCGTCGAGGTCGTTGAGGATCTCGCAGACACGGGAGAAATTCTCCTGGATCTTCTGGGCATCCGGCTTGACGAAATAGCTCTCCTGGAGAATATGGCGAAGCTGCGTGCGGATGCCGTGGGGAACAGGCGGTGCATCCCGGTGCAGGTCGAATTCCGCCTCCGTGAAGCGCTTTTCGGCCAGATGTGCCATTTTCTTGGCGATGTCCTGCGCTGCATGGCGGGAGAATACCAGTGCTTCGAGCAGGGAATTCGATGCCAGGCGGTTGTTGCCGTGAACGCCTGTATTGGAGCATTCGCCGCAGGCATACAGCCCCGGTACACGGGTGCGGGAATCGGAATTGACCGCGATGCCGCCCATGAGGTAATGCTGGCACGGATAGATCGGGATTCTGTCCCGGGTCATATCATACCCCTGATCGAGCAGATTCTGGTAGATCATGGGGAAGCGGTTGCGAATGAATTCCGGATCCTTGTGGGTAATGTCGAGGTAGAATTCATCCGAGCCCGTCCTGCGCGATTCAAGGACAATGGCATTGGACACCACATCACGCGGGGCAAGCTCTAACCGGTCGTCATACCGCTGCATGAAGCGCTCACCGTCGCAGTTGAGCAGGTATGCACCCTCGCCGCGGACTGCCTCGGAAATGAGGAAGCATTCGCGGGTATGGCGGTTGTTGAATGCCGTGGGGTGGAACTGGATGAGCGACAGCCCGCGGATCATGGCGCCGAGGTGGTAGGCAAACATGATGCCGTCACCGGTCGCAATGGCGGAATTGGTCGTGAAATCATACACGCGCCCGATGCCGCCGGTCGCCATGATAAAGAAATGCGAATTGTGCGTTTCATACTGTCCCTCGTGCAGCGTCAGCGCGGAAAAGCCGGTATTCGTCTTTTTCACGTCGCACAGCAGGGTATTTTCCCGGATGTCCACATTCGGGAGCGTCTGTACATAGGCAAGGAGCTTTTCGGCGATCTCGCGTCCGGTGGCATCCTTGTGGTGGAAGATGCGGCGTCTCGAATGCCCGCCCTCAAGCGTGCGGTGATAGTCGCCGTCCTCCTTCCGGTCAAATTCCACGCCGAGCTCAATGATGCGCCCGATGTCCTGCGCGGCCTCCTCGACCAGCATATGCACGGTCTTGTGATTGTTCTGGAATCCGCCTGCGATATAGGTGTCATTCTCATGCAGGGAGGTCTTGTCCTCCGGCGAATTGTAGACACCCGCGATGCCGCCCTGTGCCAATGCGGTATTGCACAGCAGCAGCTCCCGCTTGGTCATCAGCAGGATCTTTGCATCCTTCGGCAGATTGATCGCGGCATACAGCCCCGCCGCACCGCCTCCGGCAATGATGACGTCATAATTCATATTGTTCCATCTCCTTCATCCGCATCGTCTTTCTTCTGTTTCAGAAAGACCTTCAAAACTGCAGAAACGATCTTCTGCTGATCGGCGCCCTCCCGCAGACCTTTCAGCACGGATTCTGCCTTCCCTGCAAATCCGTCTGCCATTGCTCCGGAAACAAGCGACCTGACCCATTCCACATCCGCGACCGAGCGCTTGCCCTGCGCGATCTGTTCAAATGCCAGCACCGATACCTCACCGAGCGCCGCCACAATGCTCCCGGCGACCGCTGCATTGAGCACGTCGCCTGCGACCTGGAGCCCGGGAATATTCGCAAGGACGCTCAGCAGGCTCTTGGCCGCGATGGTCACGGCGCCCACATCCACGATGGATTTGGAAAAGACCGCAAGCTGATCGTCCTTCCGGATGCCGTAGACCCTGGCGATCGCATTGATCATGCCGACCTCAAGCGGCGTCAGAATGGCGGAATCTGCCAGATTCACCAGCGGCACCGCGCCCACGACTGCCGCGGCGGCGGTTGCCGTTGCCACGGTACCGTGTGCAAGCGTGCGCCGTACCCGCAGCCGGTAATCCTCCACGGCCTTTGCACCGGCGGTCATGCCCTCCGGCATCAGCGCATCGGTCGCCGCGATCAGCTCTTCAATGCCCTCCGGCGGTGCCCAGGCGCCCTCGAATTCCGGATTGAGGACATAGGCCTGCGCAACGACCGGAAGGATCTCCCGAAGGTCACAGCCCTTCTTCGACTTGGCGAAGGCATTCCGGATCATCCGGATATTCTGCTCCCGGTCGGGCACCGAATAGGACTTGGTAATGACCACGATCACCGGAACGCCCTTCCACATGGAGGTCGCCTTGATGAGATTGTCGATCGTCTTGTCGAACAGCTTGGCGGCCGTTCCGTCCACGCAGAACCAGATCACATGGATCTGCGTATCCTCCCGCCCGGCCTTCGCGCTGTCCTTTGACCAGCGCTGCACGGCGCGGATCGCCGCATGCTCCTTCAGAAAGGTCGGCTCAAAGCCGATGCTGTCGATCAGCCGGAAGGATACCGCGTCATTCTCATAGATGCGCAGCTCCCGGGTCGTTCCCTCGGTGCCGAAGCCGGTCTCCGCCCGGTCTTCACCGAGAACGGCATTCACAAGGGTGGATTTGCCCACCCCGGAATTCCCGATCAGAAGCACATTTCCCTTGCCTGCTTCCATTGCATTCACTCTGCGGCACGGCTGATCGGCTCGATCTGCCAGATCTCTTCGGCATACTGCGCGATCGTGCGGTCAGAGCTGAATTTGCCGGCATTGCAGATGTTGTGCCACTGTCTGCGTGCGAAGGCCATGCGGTCGGCCTTGTAATCCCGCAGCGCATCGAGCTTGCGCTCAACATAGCTTTGCAGGTCACCGAGCACATAGTAGTGATCCGGCACATGCCAGCTTGCGCCCTCGGTCAGGGCATCGTACAGCTCCTTGAAATCCTCGCTGTCCCCGAAGGTGCCGTCCATCAAGGTCTGCACCACGCGGCGGATCTTCTCATTCTCCGCAAGGACGCGGCGCGGATCGTAGTCCTTCCAGATCTCTGCAAGCTCCTCGACACGCGCACCGAAGATATAGTTGTTGTCCTCGCCGGCCTCCTGCACGATCTCGACATTCGCGCCGTCATAGGTGCCCAGGGTCACGGCGCCGTTGAGCATCAGCTTCATGTTGCCCGTACCGGATGCCTCGGTGCCGGCGGTCGAGATCTGCTCCGAAATATCGGCGGCAGCCACGAGCTTCTCGGCGTAGGAAACATTGTAGTCGGCTACGAAGAAGACCTTGATCTTGCCGGAGACCTCGGGATCAGCGGCGATCTTGTCAGCAATGCAGTTGATGAACTTGATGATGGCCTTGGCTCTGCGGTAGCCCGGTGCGGCCTTGGCACCGAAGATAAATGTCACCGGCGGCAGCTCGTCGGCATTGATGGAGCCGTCCTTGATGCCGTTGTAGAGGTAGAGAATGGAGAAGGCATTGAGGAGCTGGCGCTTGTATTCATGCAGGCGCTTGATCTGGATGTCGAACACGGCATTGTCCGCGTCGAAGAATTCCCGGCATTCGGTCTGGCTGCCGAAGCGTGCGGATTCGCGGTTGAAGATCGCATCCACAAGCTGGCGCTTCTTCTGCGCCTTGATCTCCATGAAGCGCGCCATGACCTGCGCATCCTCGGCGTAGGAATCAAGCGTTCTGAGCAGATCGAGGTTCGTCATCCATTCCTCCGAGCCGAGGAGACTGGTCAGCAGCGCGGAAAGCTCGCGGTTGCACAGCGCCAGCCATCTTCTCTGGGTGATGCCGTTGGTCTTGTTCTGGAAGCGCTCCGGATAGAATTTGTACCAGTCGGCCAGCGCGGTGTCCTTGAGGATCTGTGTGTGGATCTCTGCCACGCCGTTGACATAGCTGCCCATGAAAATGGCCATGTGTGCCATGTGGATCATGTCATTCCGGACAATGCGCATCCGGCGCACCTCGTCCTTCTCAGCACCCTTGTTGTAGAGCTCGGCAATGAGCATTTCATTGAGCCGGACAATGATCGCATAGACCTCCGGAAGCAGCGCCTTGACGGTCGGTGCCCACCATTTTTCGAGCGCCTCAGCCATGATGGTGTGGTTCGTGTAGCGGAAGACCTTCCGTGCGGTTTCGGCGGCATCCTCGAAGGAAACGCCCTCCTGCATCAGCAGCCGGATCAGCTCCGGAATGGAAATGACCGGATGGGTGTCATTGAGCTGGACGGTGAGCACATCGGCCAGATTGTCGAAGGTGCCGTAATCGGCCTTGTGCTTTTGCAGGAGATCCTGCAGGGAAGCGGAGCAGAAGAAATACTGCTGCTTGAGACGCAGCTTCTTGCCGTCGTCGGTGTCGTCATTCGGGTACAGGCAGCGGGAAATGTCCTCTGCATAGACCTTCTCTGCCACGGCACCGAGGTAATCGCCCCGGTTGAAGGTCGCAAAGTCGAATTCCTGCACCGGCTCTGCCTGCCACAGGCGCAGGGTGGAGATATGCGGGGTCTTGCAGCCGATCACCGGCATGTCATACGGCACGGCGCGGACGGTCTGGCCGGCAAACTGTACAAGCTGGGATTCCTCCTCGCGGCGCACGCTCCATGCATCTCCGAAGCGCGTCCAGTCGTCGGCAGTCTCCTTCTGGAAGCCGTCCTCGATCTGCTGCCTGAACAGGCCGTATTTATAGCGGATGCCGTAGCCGTCGAGCGGAAGATTCAGCGTGGCTGCGCTGTCCAGGAAGCATGCGGCAAGCCGTCCGAGACCGCCGTTGCCGAGCGCGGCATCCTCGATCTCCTCCAGCGCCGTCAGGGAAGTGCCCAGATCATTCAGGGCAGCCTCCATCTCGTCATAGATCCCCAGGCACAGCAGGTTATTGAAGACGGCGCGTCCCATCAGGAATTCCATCGACAGATAGCAGGCATGGCGGGTATGGCGGTGCGCATTGCGGGAATCCTCCCAGTTGGCCTCCAGCAGATTCATGACCATCTCACCGACAGCCTGGTGCAGCTCCTGCGGGGTGGATTCGGATGCGGGCTTGTCGAGCATCGCGGTCAGGTACTTCTTGAAATCTTCCTTGGTATAGTTCATCACTGATTCTCCTCCGTGGGTTCGGTTTTCTTTCTGCGCGTGTATTTACGCTTCGGCTTGGCCTCGGGCTCCGCAGATACCTCGGCGGTCTTTCTGCGGGTGTATTTGCGCTTCGGCTTTGCCCCGGTATCTGCGGGTGCTTCTGCCGTCTTTCTGCGGGTGTATTTGCGCTTCGGCTTTTCCTCTGTCTCCGGCTCACTGCTCTTTGCCTCTGTCTCCGGATCGCTGCTCTTTGCCGGCGCCTTCGTCTCCTCCGGCTCTTCCGGCGTTTCCGGCTTTTCGGGCTGTACGGCGCGTCCGTAGGTGCGGTTGAGCTTGCGGATGGCCTTGGCCAGCTCCGGCGTGAAATCATCTGTATCCGTGCGGAACTGCCAGTTGCCGCCGAGCGTCGAAGGCGTATTCATTCTGCCGCTCTTGTCGGCATGCAGGAAATCCTGCATCTGTGCCACAGCCAGATCCGCGATCGACTGCCAGCAGCAGGCGACCATTTCATCCGGGATCTGCTGCTTCTTGCAGCGCAGATAGGACTTGGCGAATTTGATCGTCTTCTTGTCTGCCGATTCCAGCCAGCCGCGCAGGGTCTCATTGTCATGGGTGCCGGTGTAGGCAACCATATTGGCGGTGCGGAAATTATGCGGCAGATGCTCGTTTGCAGCATCCGAGAAGCCGAACTGGAGCACCTTCATGCCCGGATAGCCCAGTGCATCGAGCATTTTCCGCACACCCGGCGTAATGAAGCCCAGATCCTCCGCAATGATATGCAGATCCCCCAGCTCACGCATGGCCGCCTGGAAGAGTGCCTTGTTCGGACCCTTGCGCCATTTGCCGACGGTGGCATCCTTGTTGCCGTAGGGAATCGTATAATAGCTCTCAAATCCCCGGAAATGGTCGATACGCACCACATCATACAGGGCAGATACATGCCTGAGGCGGTTGATCCACCACCGGTAGCTGGTCTTCTTGTGGTAAGCCCAGTCATAGAGCGGATTGCCCCAGAGCTGGCCGGTCGGGGAGAACGGATCGGGCGGGCAGCCTGCCACCTCGACCGGACGCTTGTCCGCATCGAGCGCAAACAGCTCCGGCGAGCACCAGACATCCGCGCTGTCATAGGCGACATAGATCGGCATGTCCCCGATGATCTTCACGCTGTGGTCATTGGCATACTTCTTCAATGCCTTCCACTGCTGCGAGAAGACGAACTGGATGAAGCACTGCAGCTCGGTCTCATCGGCCAGACGCTTGGCAGCCTCCTCCAGGGCAGCCTTGTCCCGCATGGCAAGGGGCGTTTCCCATTCGTACCACGGTGCGCCCTCATGCGCATCCTTGAGCGCCATGAAAAGCGCATAATCCGGGAGCCAGGATGCATTGGCCTTCTTGAATGCCGCATAGCCGCGGGCAGGCTTCTGCATAAAGCGTGCAAAGGCGCGGCGCAGCACGGTGATATTGCTGCGGTACAGCAGCTCATAATCGACCGTATCGGCGTTTCTCTGCCAGAGAATGCCGGAATAGTCCTCATGGTCGAGCAAGCCCTGCTCCTCAAGCTGCATGAAGTCAATGAAATAGGGATTTCCCGCATACACCGAAAAGCTCTGGTACGGCGAATCGCCGTAGCTGGTCGGGGAGAGGGGAAGGATCTGCCAGTAAGCGGTCTCGCTCATCTGGAGAAAATCCACAAAATCCTGTGCCGCACGCCCCATCCGTCCGATGCCGAAGCGGGACGGCAGACTGGAGATGTGCAGCAGAATGCCGCTGTTTCTCATAAAATTGCCTCCTATTATTCACCGGAAGGATCGCTTCCGGTCAGATTCAGATAATCCTGCACGCTGTTCAGGCGTTTTTCCATTGCCCGCGTGCGGGTGCCGACGAGCTTTTCAAGCTCCTCGCTGGCAGCATCGAGCTTCTGCTGCGTTTTGGCCAGGGCGTCGGCGTAGGTGGAGAATTCCGTTTTTACCTCGCCAAGCACCTTCCAGACCTCGCCGGAATACTTCTGCACGGCAATGCTCTGGAATCCCATCTGCAAGGTCGAAAGCATCGCCGCGAGTGTCGTCGGGCCTGTCAGAAAGACCCGGTGCTTCCGGAATGCCTCCTCGGTCAGCCCGGCACGCACCGCCTCGGTATACAGCCCCTCCGTGGGCAGGAAGAGCACCGCAAAATCCGTCGTTTCCGGCGGGACGATGTATTTTTCCGCAATGTCCTGCGCTTCCTTGCGGATGCGGGTACACAGTGCCTTCTGCGCCTCCCGGATCGCCTTCGGCTCGCCGGCTTCATACGCCTCCTGCAAATGCAGGTAGGTGTCCCCGGCGAATTTCGCGTCGATCGGGAGCAGCGCCCCCTCACCGGCCGCATCCGGCATCCGCACGGCAAATTCGACCGTGCCCCTGCCGAGCTTCGCATTCGTGACAAGCTGCCCCTCCGGCAGCATATCCGTCAGCAGCGCTTCGAGCCGGATCTCTCCGATCTCGCCGCGCACCTTGATATTCGTCAGCATCTTCTTCAGGTCGCCCACGCTCCCGGCAAGCGTCTGCATTTCGCCAAGCCCGCGGTGTACCTGTTCAAGCCGCTCATTCACAGAGGTGAATGCCTGCTGCATCCGCTCGCTGAGCACCTTCTGCATCTTTTCATCCACCACAAGGCGCATCTCGTCGAGCTGCTTCTGCTGCTCCTCCCGGAGCATCTGCAAATTCTGCTGCACCGTGATGCGCACGGCGGTCATGCGTTCCTCCGTTTCCCGGGAAAAGGTGCGCATCCGCTCCTCCTGCGCCGAGAATGCCGTGCGCTGCTCCTCCCGCAGCCCTTTGGAAAGCTGCTCAAATGCCTGCACCGAAGCCTGCGAGGAGCCCTGCACCGCGCTGCGCAATGACAGCATCTCCTTCCCCAACTCGCGGATCTGCTTTGCCCCGCTGCCGCGGCGGAAGAGCTTGTAGAGCAGAAAGCCCTGTATTCCCGAGAAAATGCAAAGCAGAATGCACAGGATCAGCAGTGCTGTCTGCATGGATCCACCTCCCACATGATTCATACCTTATATTATACCATAGTTTCCCCTGTGATACAAGCTAATTCTCCGATTATTCATATTTTTTCGGCATATTCATGCAAATTCGGGGGCAGATTCTGTGCATCCTCACGCCAGAGGCAGACAGATGCGGGGGCGGGAGTGGTTTTTTCTGTTGGTTTCGTTGCATTTTTTACCCTGTTCGGGAGAATTTCTTGACATTTCAGAAAAATTGTGATATAGTTAAGATACCATATTATATAGAAAGGGTATGATCCTACTATGAAGAAGATGAAGAGAATCGTCTCCGCTGTGACCGCCGCCATTCTGTCGGTTTCCCTCGCAGCAGGCAGCGTTCCCGCAGCTCCCGTAACCGCAGCAGGCAGCCAGACTGCCATTGACCTGGTCGATGCCATGGGCATGGGCTGGAACCTCGGCAATACATTCGATAGCTGGGGCACCGCCGGCTACAAGACACAGGCTGACGGCTATGTGGACAACGAGACCGGCTGGAGCAATCCCGCCACCACCAAGGACATGATCAGTGCCATCAAGGCCTCCGGCTTTGATTCCATCCGCATTCCGATCACCTGGTACGAGAACACCAATTCCTCGACCTTCGACATCAATGACAAGTACCTTGAGCGTATCAAGACCGTCATCGACTATGCCTACGACAATGACATGTATGTCATCATCAACATGCACTGGGACTGGGAGTCCGGCGGTTCCCTCTGGCTCAACAAGGGCGAGGCTGCCCTCCCGCAGTTCACCACCATGTGGACGGAGATCGCCAATTACTTCAAGTCCTATGACAACCATCTGGTATTCGAGGACATGAACGAGGTCACCTTCGATTACGGCGTTCTCAACAAGTTCAACCAGACCTTCGTGGATACCATCCGTGCCACCGGCGGCAACAATGCAAACCGTCTCCTGCTCCTGGCCGGCGCCAATACCGACCTGGACAAGACCTGCAATTCGAGCTTCACGGTACCGGATGACGAGATGGTCGCTGTTTCCATCCACTACTACAACCCGACCAGCTTCACCATCGCCACGCCGGGCGAAAGCTGGGGCACCAATACCTGGGACGACACCAACGGTCTTGCTGCCAACTTCAACAAGATGAAGACCACCTTCGTGGACAAGGGCGTTCCGGTCATCCTCGGTGAGTACGGCGTCTATGACACCCAGACCCAGGGCACCAAGGATCACACTTCCACGCTCAATTACCTCAAGGCTGTTGCCAGCACCGCACTCGGCACCAAGGGTATTTCCGCATATCTGTGGGATTCCGGCTGCGGCGGCACCATGCAGTATTTCGACAGAAAGTCCCTGAGCTGGTATGATTCCGAAATCGCTGCCATCTACAAGGAGCTTGGCAACGGCGCCGGCATCGTTTCCATTGACTGGGTCGAGGCCAAGTGCGAGCAGATGAAGGATGCCGACACCGGCGAGCTGCAGGATCGCTACAGCATCGACATCGGCGATTCTGACCGCGTGAAGTTTGACATTGCGCTGAGCGCTGCACAGAAGGCAGTCAATGCCGGCGGCGGCGGCGGTACCATCAGCTATTGGGACAACAATGCCAACGACGGCAAGGGCGGCTGGTTTGAAGGCGCCATCAACTTCGCATACACCGTAGAGGAGGACGGCAGCATCACCCTCAAGCAGTACGGCGAGGACGGCGAGACCGTTGTCAACTACGGCTACATCCAGCTTCCGGAGGATGTTTCCACGACCAATGTACAGGTTTCCTTCTACTATGCCGGCTACAATGATGCCAGCGACACCTGGCAGTCTCTTGATGTGGCTTCCATCAGCAAGGCTTACACCGTAGGTCTGGTAGACGGCACCGATACCACAGAGGACACCAAGCCCACCGAGGCAACAGAAGATACCAAGCCCACCGAGACGACAGAAGATACCACGCCGACCGATTCCACCGATGCCACCGAGGCAACCGATCCGGTTTCCGCCGAGCCGACCTTCTGGCTGCACGGCCAGTTTGCAGGCAATGATTTCTGGTCTGACGAGGATGCACCGAGCGTTGTGGCAGACGGCTCCGGTTCCTATTCCCTGAAGTGGGAGGCTGCCGGCGAGACCAAGGACGGCGACCTGGCCATCTTCCTCGATTCCAACATCAACATCTACCAGTACGCCATCAACGAGGACAGCACCGGCATTCTCGACGGCACCCTGAACATCACCCTTGATGAGGTGCTGATCGACGGTGAGCCCGTTGAGCTGACCGGCGAGCCGAAGCTGATGACGATGGACGACGGCAAGAACCTGCGTCTGGCGATCATCAATCCGTGGAGCGCAAATGCCGTTTCTGCATTCGATGCCAATGTCACCATTGCCGAGAGCCTCGAGGTGAAGTTCACCGCACAGATCGGTCTGGACGAAGAAACCGAGACAGTCTACGGCGACGTTGACGGCAACGGCAAGGTCGAGCTGCTCGACGTCATCCTGCTCAACAAGAACCTGCTGGGCATGGAGAAGCTCACCGATAAGGGTTCCACCAATGCTGATGTCAACCTCGACAAGAAGGTAGACGGCACGGATTCCCTGTTCATTCTCAAGAGCCTGGTAAGCCTGGTAACGCTTCCGGTTCAGAGCTGATCTCCCCTGAAAGAAACTGCATCCGACCTCTTTCGAGGTCGGATGTTTGTTTTTTAGTCGATCCGGATTTCAAGGCATTACGCCTTCGGAATGAAATCTGCCAGATCCAGCGGGGTGCTGCTGAGTCCCTGTGCCGCTGCATAGGTCAGAATGATGGAAGCATCCACCGTATTCACCATGCCGTCGCCGTTCACATCGGCGCTCTTCTCGGCGGCTGCAC
>CACZPI010000102.1 GCA_902783005.1 uncultured Ruminococcus sp.
CGCCATCTGCGGCTGCATGTCCGTCGGGAATCCCGGATGCGGCTCCGTGCGGATGTTCGTCGGCTGGAAGGGCTTGTCTTCGGTGTAAACGCGCAGATAAACGTCGTTGTCCTGCTCATGCTCCACGACATGCACACCGATCTCCTTGAGCTTTTCGGTGATGCTGCGCAGATGCTGCGGGACAATGCCGTGAATATTGAGATCGCCTCGGGTCGCTGCGGCAGCGACCATATATGTACCGGCTTCGATCTGATCGGGAACCACGGAATAGGTGCGTACCTCCTCCGAGCCCTCCGGCACATTGCCGTCAAGGCGGCTGACGCCCTCGATATAGATGCGGTGGGTGCCTGCGCCGACGATCTTGGCGCCCATGAGGATCAGGAAATTGGCAAGATCCACGATGTGCGGCTCTCTGGCGCAGTTTTCAAGCACGGTCATGCCCTCGGCCTTCACCGCGGCAAGAATGCCGTTCATGGTGGCGCCGACGGAGACAACATTAAAGCTGATGGTGCGGGAGGGACGCTCCTTCTGTTCCCCGGGAACATTGGCCTCCGGCAGCGGCGGGAGCTTCTCAACGGTCAGCGAATCGAATTCCTCCTTGCCGTCGGCACCCATGCGCTTGGTGAGGGTGCAGGAGGCACCGAGTGCCTCGAATGCCATCAGATGCTGGTCAATGGGACGCTCACCGATATGGCAGCCGCCGGGCATGTAGCTCTTGGCCTTGCCGAACCGGCCGAGCAGTGCGCCGAGAAAATAATAGGACGCACGCATGGCACGCGCCTGCGCCTCCGGCACGATATAGCTGTTGACGCCGGCACAGGAGATGCGGTAGGTGCCCCTGGAGAGCTCCTGCACATCGGCACCGAGCTGGCGCAGAATGGTCAGACAAATGGTCACATCCTTGATCTCCGGCACATTCTCAAGAATGACCGGAGCATCGAGCAGGAGTGTTGCGGGCAGCAGTGCCACGACTGAATTTTTGGCGCCGCTGACGTAGATATCACCGTGCAGCGGTGTTCCGCCTTGAATCACAAATTTGTCCACGTTTTTCTCTCCTCTATCCGGGAATCAGGTTCTATCTGTGTTTCCCCCGTTATTGCAGTGCGTAGTCCGCAGGGTAAAAGCGGACGGCGCTTCCGTCGTATTGTTCTACGGTCACGCTGTCGATATAGACAGCATCTCTGGGCTTGTCATTGGCATCGGTATCCACCTGCGAGATGGCATACACAATATCCAGACCGTCAAAGACCTGTCCGAATACGGTGTAGTTCCCGCCGTCAAGGCTGGCATAG
The DNA here is from genome assembly GCA_902783005.1 of uncultured Ruminococcus sp. Lineage (GTDB taxonomy): Bacteria > Bacillota > Clostridia > Oscillospirales > Ruminococcaceae > UBA3855. Next base: position 1,293 of record CACZPI010000102.1, read on the forward strand.
CCGCCGTACTGGCCGTACAGGCTGCGAGCCTCCTGGGTATAGTAGATATTCAGCTCTTCGGTATAATAATCAAGCGTACTCTCCGGCATCGGCTGTCCGGTCACGATATAGAACTGGCTGCCGTCCGTTGCTGTACCTGCGGAATTGGCGTAGGCCAGTGCGCCGGGCAGATGCAGAAGCTGCGGAGACCATCCGCCGTCGAATTCGCCGCCCCAGCACGATTCACCGCCGGTACCGTCGGCCTTGGGATCGCCGCCCTGGATCATGAAATTCTCAATGACACGATGGAAGATCAGATCGTCATAATAGCCGTTCTGTGCCAGCGTGGTGAAATTCTCGCAAGCCTCCGGGAGAAGCTCCGGGAAGAGCTTGATCTTGACGTCACCCATATCGCGTACATGGATCACGACGATCTCCTCACCCTCTGCGGGTGCGGTGTAATTGAGCACGGGCTCCTGTTCGAGATGATCGAGCGTCACATGCTTGTGGCTGCATCCTGTGAATGCCGCAGCCGTCAGCAGGAGTGCGCACAGACAGGCGACAGGCCTGCATATAGTCATAGTCATTCCTCCATGCAGGGACAGACCCCTGCTACCATATTATACAACACAAACAGGGATTTGTAAAGTCCTGCCGGGAGGGTTTAGAAAAAATACATAACTTTTACAAGCGGTACTGACCGGAATCTTGTGGATATTTAATTGCTTTCCGCGATTTCCGGCAGTTCGTTCAGTGCTGCATCCTCCTCGCCGTAGGTGCTGACGGTGACGGAGAGAATCTGAATGTCCTCCTTCGGAGGGGTATAGCCGTTGACATTCATTTCTTCAAGCAGCGGTGCGGAGAGAATGGCATCCAGGACGTCGAATCCCGCATAGGTCTGGCCGAATACGGTCATCTGCTGGGAAAAATTCGGAACGCCGCCGCGGGAAATGAAGGTATCTGCCAGCGCCTCGCTGCCGGAGGCCTCGCGGAACTGCGTGAGGAATTCCTCATCGGTGAAATCCACGGAGCCGAGCACCATGAAGCGCGAACCGGAATATTTCTTGGTATTGCCGAAGAGCCGGTCAAAGAAGCCGCCCTCCGAGGTGGTATTCATGGCACACAGCGCCCCGCGCAGCGGCCACAGATCCGCACTGGTCTCAAGCGGTACCAGCTCCTGTGCCTCCCCGACGCCGGATGCCAGCGATCCGCCCGCATCCCCTGCCCCGGCCGCAAAATACACATCCTGCTTGGCTTCAAAGACATAGGTATTGTCGTAGACGCCGGATTCTGCCAGCCGTGTGAATTGTCTGACGGTCTCCGGTGCCTGCTCCGGATAGAGCACGGCGCGGAATTCTCCGAGGGACGTTTCCACAATGACGGTCGGTGCCCCTTGCGGGATCGCTTCATTCTGGAGCAGGCGCAGATTGTCGGGATCAATGTAGGTGTAGCCCTTCTGGGAGGTCATGACGGAGAGGTAGAATACCAGAAAGCTGAGAACGGATACGATCAGCAGCGCGGCACCGAGCCGGGAAAGACGTTTGGTTTTCTTCTGCATATGCCGGCCTTTCAGGAGCGCTTTTTGATCTCGGTGCCCTGACGGGTCTCGCGCACAGTCCAGCCGAGGGCTTCGATCTCACCGCGCAGGCGGTCTGCCTCGGCAAAATCCTTTGCCTTTCTGGCAGCAGCACGCTGCTCCACAAGGGCAAGCACCTCTGCGGGCACGGCATCCTCCTTGCGCTCATACAGCAGGCCGAGCACGCCTGTCAGCTCATTGAAGACTGCAAGTCCGGCTTCAAGCTGCTCCTTCGATGCAGATGCATCGGCAGCCATGATATTCAGGGCGCGTACCAGCTCAAAGACGGCTGTCAGACCGTCGGCGGTATTCAGGTCATCCTCAAGCGCCGCAATAAAATCGGCTCTGGCCTTGTCAAAGACCGCCTGTGCATCGGCGGTGATCTCGCCGGGCTTTGCATTGCCAATGGCAGCGGTCAGGGTATCGCGGCACTGGTAGAGCCGGTCAAGGGATGCCTTGCAGGCATCGAGCAGATCGGCAGTATAATTCATGGGGGCGCGGTACTGTGCCTGGATCATCAGGTAGCGGATGACCTCATAGCCGTACTGCTTTGCCACATCGCGGGTGAGGAAGAAATTGCCAAGGGACTTGGACATTTTCTTGTGATCGACATTGATATGGCCGTTGTGCATCCAGTAATGGGAGAACGGCACGCCGTTGGCTGCCTCGGACTGGGCGATCTCATTTTCATGGTGCGGGAAGATCAGATCATGGCCGCCGCAGTGCAGGTCGATGGTGTCGCCCAGCGTGTCCTTGGCCATGCAGGAGCATTCGATATGCCAGCCGGGTCTGCCGGGGCCCCACGGGGAATCCCAGTGCTGTTCGTCGGCGGAGCAGCCCTTCCAGAGGGCGAAATCGAGCGGATCCTCCTTGATGTCGTTGACATCCACACGCGCACCGGCGATCAGGTCGTCAAGGGACTGGCCGGAGAGCTTGCCGTAGCCGGCGAATTTCCGGGTGCGGTAGTAGACGTCGCCCTCTGCCTGGTAGGCATAGCCGGCATCCACGAGCTTCTGGATGAATGCAATGATCTTCGGAATGTATTCGGAAACCTTCGGATGCACGGTGGCGGGCAGGACATTGAGCCCCTGTGCATCGGTCTGGTATTCGGCGATGTATTTTTCCGCGGTGGCTTCGGGGGTCAGTCCCTCCTGGGCGCCCTGGCGGATGATCTTGTCGTTGACGTCGGTATAATTCTGCACAAAACGCACATCATAGCCGCGGTACATGAGGAAGCGGCGGAAGACGTCGAACACGCAGATCGGACGGGCATTGCCGATGTGAATAAAATTGTAGACCGTCGGGCCGCAGACGTACATGCTGACCTTGTTCGGTTCGATCGTTTTGAATTCCTCTTTCCGGTTGGTGAGGGTGTTGAAAACCTGGATCATGATGAAAGACCTCCTGTGTCGTTGGACAGCGTGATGCTGTCGAGAATCGCCTGGTAATCAGTGAGCGCCGTATCCGCAGCTTCCGGAGCGGCGTGATAAATAAAGGTAACGCTGTACTGGTCTGCGACCAGCATATCGGTGCCGGAAATGCGCTTTTCCTCATCCACGCTGCAATACACATGGTAGCTGTCTGCCAGGGAATCAAAGCCCTGCGTGCGCAGCGGCGCCTGCGGATAATCCTCGAGGAATGACCGGATCCAGCCGTCACCGATATTCCGGGCCATGTCGCTGTCCCAGTCCGGGCGGTCATACGAGGCGGTGACGAGCGCGAAGGACATCGAACCGTCGCAGTAGAGAAATTGTGCGGTGTGATCGCCGGCAGCGCTGTCGCTCTCGTCCGTCAGCGTCCAGAGCGCCGGGTCATAGGAAAACATGCAGCCGCGTGTCTCATAGGATGCCGCCGTGTCATCGGGGGCGGATCCCTGTGCCGCTGCACACCCGGTACATCGTATACAGAGTATGGCTGTCAGCAGCAGCGCTGCCGAACGTGTGCGTTTCATAATGCAGCTCCTTTGTTTTTGGTTATACTCTACATTATATACAAAAACAGTCTCCTTGTCAAGAGACTGGCAGACTGTCGAAAAAGTGTCTTTGACACTTTTTCAGGGGGGTGTGGGGGCGAAGCCCCCACACCTAAAAACCCCCTCCCCGCACGCGGGGAGGGGGCAGGGGGAGGGGCGGATCCACAGTACGCCCACCCCAAAACAGACTTTTTTGACAAGCTCACAGTCTCCTTGTCAAGAGACTGACAAACTCAGAACGCGCGGAAGAAAAGGAAATCTGCGGATCGGCGGTGAAAAATTGTCTATTTCGGATGGAATGGGACGGTGCAATTTGTGAAAAGCGCCAAAAATAGAGAGGGTGCTTGACAAAGGGGAAAAAACGTGGTACACTAAACTTAGCACTCGGGGATATAGAGTGCTAACACTTAGAAATCAAGACTGCCAATTGATAAATACAGACAAGATAACCACAGACAAGATAA
>CACZPI010000103.1 GCA_902783005.1 uncultured Ruminococcus sp.
CCTGGAGAAGATCAATCTCCGCCTGGGTACGGAGTATAAACAGCCCTACCAGATCAAGGACCCCCAGATCAAGGCCGACTTCAACGGCTGGGCGGAGAAGGAATGCGCCCGGCTGCTCAAGGAGGACGACGCCTACCAGACGCAGCGCAGGCAGATCGAGGAGGCAGCCTCCATGTCCGCCCAGGAGCTGCGCGAACAGCTCGAACAGATCCGGAAGATCAAGGAATACTATGAGTACGCCTATTTCTATCTCAAGGATGTCCATAAGCTGAAGATGCCTACCTATGTGATGATGGTGCATCTGAGCCAGAATGCCGTTGAGGGCGGCGTGGCATACGATCCCTGCTTCGGAAATCCCTACATGGTGCTGATGATCGAGAATATGTTCTCATCGGGGCGTGAGTGGAATTACGAGGAGCTGCTGCTGACGATCGTGCATGAGCATTTCCATGTCTGCCAGCGTGAGTATCTGCGTGATTATTATGCCAGCTACAAATTCGATGAGGCCTCGGCACAGACGATCGAATATGAGGCGCTCGAGCATTTCTACCCGGAAAAGATCAAGTCCATGGATCATGCGGCCAATATCCGCAACCGCGCAGCCTTTGTCTACGGACTGGATACCTACAAGATGAAGTACCCCGAGGGGACGGCCAAGGCAGCCGATTCTGCCAATGTCTCCTATCCGATGGCGTGGTTCATCCTGTATCTGCGGAAAGCCGATGACAGGGACTTCGGGCAGATCATGTCCAGCTACGGCAAAATGACCTGGCCGTCGATCTCCACGGTACTCAAGGGCGCCTACGGCCTGACGGATGAAGCACTCACGGAGAAGTGGCTCTCCTTCGCAGAGGAGCAGCAGGATGCCTTCCATACCTATGCCAAGACATGCGAAAACAAATTGTTCACCCCGTATACCGACCTGACGTACAGCCAGGATCACAAGAAGATCGAGCTGTATAACAACAACTATACCATTCGGATGCGCAAGCTCCTGATCTCGCGTCCCGACCCGGACAACGAGAATGACTCGACCTATTGCCTGCTCCTGCGCATGGCGGATGATTACAAGGATATCATGAACGATTACCGGATCATCCCCATCGGCCGCAAGGAGGGCGGGGACTACCGGAAATGGCAGCACGGGCTGTTCTTTGAGGAGCATACCTATCCCTCCCTTGAATCGGACGAGAGTGTTCAGTGGTTCCTCGAAGCGGACGGCGGCACGGGCGGCTACTGGAAGACCAAGAGCAGCTATACGGTCTACGTCATGCGCTCGCCCAAGGCGCCCGAATGCAAGGTCGTGGATGAGAAGATCCGGCTGGACTTTCCGGATCTGCCCGTGACGGGCACCAAGGACGGATGGTTCACATCCGGAGAGCCGGAGCTGATCGACAGCTATGTCTTGACGTTCCGTTTGGAGAAGGCCATTCTGCTGCAAAAGCAGGTCAAGCGTGAGGAGCTCGATGCCCTCAAGAAAAAGGGCAAGCCCTATGAACTGGAAGCAAAGGAGCTGACTTTGGACGGAAAGCCCCTGACACAGGCACAGAAGGATGCGGTGGAGGTGGTCATCCAGGAATGCGCAGACGGTACCTATGAAACGGACAAATGCTTCGGGCCGGAATCAAAGCCCCGCAAGGTCTGGGATGATATTGACATCGCAGGTGAATGGGATGTCACGGCCAGCGTGGGCGAATACAGCATGGACTGGCTCGACAAGATCGTGGACTATATGCCCGAGGAGATGCAGGAATACAAGGATATGTACAGCAGCATCGTCAGCGAAGTGGCCGGCAGCGAGAGCCATGGCGTCATGACGATCACCCCCATGGAGGGCATGGAAAAGCTCTACGATGCATCGCTCGTCTACCAGAATGCGGACGGCTCCCCGCAGCCGGCCATCGTGTACAAGGGCATCTGGGATCCGGAGGAGCGCACACTGACGCTCACGCCGAAGGATTCCCAGGATCTGACCGGTCAGATCGTGCTTCAGGTATCCCGCAATGAAACAGGCGGTGTCATCTTCGATACCGAGGTCAGGACTGCGGAGGGACTCGAGAGCTTTATCCAATTCCAGGCGATCCTCACCGGTATCAAGCGGGAGGGGGAGGCTCCATCATCATAACAGCGCCCCCCGGTGCAACAGACAGTTGCTTGACTTGTTGCCGGACTTTTGATACAATGATAGCAAAGGAGGGCTGCACAATGGAAACTCAAAATATCATTCAGGAATTGCGGATCAAGCACGGTATGTCACAGGAGGAGCTTGCAAATCAGGTCTTTGTCACAAGGCAGGCGGTAAGCCGCTGGGAGACGGGTGAAACTGTTCCGAATACCGAAACGCTGAAATTGCTTTCGGAGCTGTTCGGTGTGTCCATCAACACGCTGCTGGGCGCTCCAAGAAAGCTGATCTGTCAGTGCTGCGGAATGCCGCTTGACGACAGCATGATCAGCCGCGAGAAGGACGGCTCACTCAACGAGGAATACTGCAAATGGTGCTATGCCGACGGTGAATATATGTACAGCAATATGGACGACCTGATTGAGATTTGCGTGAAAAACATGGTGAGCGCCGAACACCCCGAGAAGGAAGTCAGAAACTATCTGAGATCGGTTCTGCCGCAGCTTGACTACTGGAAGCGATACGAACAGCTTTCGGACGGCGGAGAGTTTGAGCGGTTCAAGCAAACGCTGATCGGAGAGATCAACGCCCTGAATATCGAGGGTATGCCGAAGCTGGAAAAGCTGAATGCCCTTGTGGGAAGCTATGTCAATCTTCCATACAGATTGCCAAACGGAAACGCTGTGAAATTCCTTGACGACAACACGACCTATCTTGGCAACCAGCTCGAATGTGAGTTCGGCGGTGAGCGGTGCTTTGGCGTGCTGGCGAATATGGATTTTATTCTGGTCTGCACCTATGATAAAGGCGGCGAAAATCCCGAGCTTGTCATTTACAAAAAGCGATAACAACATGATTGATGTTCAGCGTTTTCATGGCATCTGCAACGTCCTCCGCCATAGAACGGAGCGTACAGCCCGGATCACGCCCTTTTCGCCTGTCGAAAGCATAGACCGTGAAAAAACACGCCGACAGATAGTACATTTGCCGGCGTGTTTTTTTGTTGGCGGGTTCAGAGAATTGCACCCTGTCATTTTGTCAGGATCGTAATTTTGTTTGAAACATTCGATATTACCGGGATCTTGGACAGTACCTTATATGCCGAAATGAATTCCGCCATGCCCTCAGCAAGGGAATGATCCTTCACAAATTGGAACGGCGGGATCAGCTTTGCAAGCTCTTTCCCGTTTTTGATCCCCCAGCTGAATCTGGCATTGCTTTTCTCGATGGACTTCTCCTTGATATGCGACGCCATGAACGGATTCATCGTTTCCACCAGAACATCCGCATGACGGAACTTGTGATCGATGATCTCAAAGATCTTCCTGACATCCGCCTCACACAGATACATCGTCAGTCCCTCGATGATCACAAGAACAGGCTCTCCGTGATATTCGATCCTGTCTGCCCATGTGCTGTCCATGGCGGATCCTGCGATCTGGTAGATGACCGGGCCTTCCTCCTCCAGGAACTGCCTGCGGACATGGATCGTGTCAGGAAGGTCGATGTTATACCACTGTGCATACTTCCCTGCATTGCGGTAGCAGCGGGTATCCAGTCCGCAGGCGATGTTCACCACGAGAGCATTTTGGTGCTTCTCCAGATATCCGGACACAAGCCGGTCAAGAATGATCGTCCGTGCGATCACACCGCTGCTCATGGGCGCATCTTTATCGGCAAGAGAGAAATCATAGTCCAGCTTCTGTATGATCTCGACAGCCTTTTCATCGTGTATCACAGCATCGGGCTTCTGTGATTCTTTGGCTCTTGCGTACATCGTCTGGAGCATCGTTTCGGGAACGGCGTCCATTGCAATTTTGATCTTATCCATCGTATCCGCTTCCTTTCATTTGCACGCGATCACGGCTTCGATGCCTTGCGTATGCAGAAATCACAGCGTTCCGCGCCTTTTCCAAGCGTGCCCGTTCGCTCAAAGACGAGCCCGGGCAGATTGCCGTATCCCCGCTCGTCATTCTCGCAGAAGATCCTGGTGAGATCAAAGCAGCCGAGCTCTGTAAAGTACCTGCAATACGGGCAGGCAAGGATGTCCATGCGGTATTCGCCTTTTTTCTTCGGATAAAAGCGGTTCTGAAAGCCGCTGTCCTTTCCGAATTTCTTTTTGGTCAGCGGATCCCACATCCGGATAAACAGATCGCGCATGAAAGGCAGCTTCATCAAATGGGCAAGCATTTTCCCGTAACGGGTCGTGTTCGCAATTGCCGCCTGTTCGATCACGGCATATGCCTGCTGCTCTGTCATGTAGTCCTTGGCAGTCAGATAGATCGCCGCCGACGGGAAAATATAGCTGTCCGTGTGCGCACGGACTCCCGCCGGAAGATCGGCATATTGCCGGAGCAATTGCTCCAGTCTTGCGGTCGCTTTGTTCCAGAGCGCATCGCTTTGTTCCTTTGACAGCGTTCGTTCGATCTCTGCTTTGATCGAACGCTTCTTTTTCATGATTGTTTCTGCCTGCGTCATCGCCGTACATCCTTTCCTGATCTTCATGATTCGCCTCGTATCATATCAGTGACTCCAGCACATTGGCAGCATGACTGCATCCGTTTTCCTGCCGGAGCATTACGCCGAACTGCTTTGCCGATTCGGCGTAAGCGCCGTTTTTCAAAGCAAGCAGCCCTTGCTCGATCTGCTCCTGTGTCCACTTGCCGGAATGAATATCCACAGGTGCAGGGCCAAGATGCCGCTCTGCAATCTGCAAACCCCAGAAGAGCTGATCGCCGCCGAATGCCAGCACAAAGGTCGGGCAGCCTGCACGCAGTCCGGCGGAGGAAGTCCCTGCGCCGCCGTGATGCACCACGCCCTTCACATGGCGGAACAGCCATTCGTGCGGCACAAAGTCCACATAGCAGATGCTGTCGTCCGCTCCGGTCTGCCACTTCATCCAGCCGGAGGACATGATCGCACGGATCCCCGTCCTTTTTACCGCATCATAGACTGCTTTCTGCACACGCTCCATGCCGTCAAAAACGATGCTGCCAAAGCCGATATAGACCGGCGGCTCACCCGCAGATAAGAAATCTGCAAGCTGTTTGTCCGGCTGAAAATCCGTCTTCTCCTTGCCCTGCCAGAAGCCCGTCACATGGATGTGATCGCCCCATTTCGGCTCTCTCGGCACAAGCGATTCGCTGTAGGCATAGAGCGTGGGGACGGGCTTGCCATAGAGCTTGCGGTAATCGGAAAAGAGCCCCCATTTCGGCAGACCGTGTGCGGTGCGCCAGTCATTGAGCAGTGACCTTGTGACCATGTTCATGCCGATCTCATTTTCCGTGTAGGTGAAGCCGACCAGCGGCGTATTCCGCTTCATAGACGGCATCTGGACGCTGAACTGATCCGTTTTATCGAACGGATAGAAAAACACCCGCACGCACGGGATCCCCAGCGCCTCTGCCGCATGACGGATGAAGCCGCCAAGCAGGATATACAGCACAAGGTCTGCGCCCTTTGCTGCTGCAAAGGCTTGCTCCATCATCTCCGGATTCTTGCGGTAAAGCTGCTTCATGCCGCCCAAGTAGGCAAGTCCGTCCTTGCATTCAGAAAGCAGCAGTCGCATCATCAGGTCGCCGTCTCCATGGATCGGTGCAAATTCCAGACCGTTCTCTTCCACATAGCTTTGAAACCGTGGGAATGCGGCGACCTTGAAGCGGTGTCCGCGCTGCTTCATTTCCTTGCCAAGCTCCACAAAAGGCTTGACATCGCCAAAAGAGCCAATGGCTGCTGCTGTGATCTTCATGTTCGCACCTCTATTTTATGATCTCGACCAGCAGCCCCACCAGCGCTGCCGGTATCAAAGCAAATACAGTGCCAGGAAACAGCATCCCTTTCAGATGAAACCATTTCTGATGATAGGCTTTATCCATATGCTCCGTCCCCTCAAGGCGGAAGCGCTTCATATTGGCGAACAACACCCAATCAATAAAGAACGTATCATAAGCCCCGATCCATGCCATCATTCCAAAGGCAAACAGAAATCCCTGCAGGAAGTCTTGGGCACCTGCCAGAAGCGCCATAACCACAAGCACGGCTGCAAAAACCAGTATCGCGATCCCCTTTGTAAGAACCACCCTTTTAGAAAGCGGTTCAGTCGGGACACGCTCATGTGTCTTGAAGTATTCCTCCTGTATTTCGGGCGGATAGTTATGGATCTGCATAGTATTGTTCTTCCCTGACGTTTTGAAACACATCACGGTAAACAGGATTGAAAAGATCAGCATTTCGATCAGGATTACAGACAGTTTCATAATGCAATACTCTCCTTGTTGATAATCGGTTAGCGGTAGCTTACCTATAATTCTATTATAGCACACGCTGACTGAATTTTCAAGTGCTTTTCATACAAAAACAGAGCGTGCAGGTATTGCCCCGCACGCTCATTTTCTTACGTCAGCTTCCATTTTCCGGCTCTCTGCTGATTTTCCCGGAGTGCCGCATGTTTCCCGTGCTTTTTATGCTTCATAAACTGCTCCTTAATCTTTCATCTGTTCGGGATCAAGCATCTTGATGACCTTTGCAGGAACGCCGCCGACTACCGCGTAATCGGGAACGTCCTTTGTGACAACAGCTCCTGCCGCAACAACAGCATATTTGCCGATGGTCACGCCCGGACAGATCGTACAGCCCATACCGAGCCAGGCATTCTTTTTCACAAGCACCTTACCGTAGGTGTAGGTTGTGTGGCGGTCGTACATATCGTGGTTGATCGTAGCGATCCGCAGTCCCGGCGCAGCCATAACACCGTCCTCAAACTCGATTCCGCCCGACGCAGAAAGGATAGCAGAGTGATTGATAAATACGCCCTTGCCGAATTTCACACGGTTTCCGAAATCACAGGTGAACGGTGTGAGAATTCTGACATCGTCGAGCTTTCGTCCAAACAGCTCTTCAAGATAGCTTACATAGGACGGATCATCGGGAAGAACTGCATTTGCCTTTGCACACAGCGTTCTTGCACGCATCATTTCATCAACTGCTTCTTTGAAGTAAGGTTCAGTCACCTTCGTCGGACCGCCCTGATCCATTAGCTCATATACATAGCCGTTTCCGTATTCCATATCTTATCCTCCTGATTTTCTGTCTGCTGATCCGATCAAGATGTAATTCATAAAAGTTTCTCCTCAGACAGATTTCTTTGCCCAAGCAGCCACTTTGCTCTCGGAATTTTCAGCCTCAGCACCGTGAACCGAAAGCCCCGCCTTGACAGTTGCACCCTTGCAGAGCGCTTTCAGGTCACGCTCACTGGATCCCATACCGCTGCCCTCGTTGGTGCAGAACGGAATGATCGTCTTGCCCGACAGATCGTACTTTTCAAGAAGGGTAAACATACACATTGGCATCGTTCCCCACCAGTTAGGGAAGCCCACAAAGATCGTGTCGTAGTCCTCGAAATTGTCTGGATACGCCTTGATCTCCGGGCGAGCCTTTGCACGCAGTTCAGCCTTCGCCTCCTCGATGCAGGTCATATAGCTCTCGGAATAGGACTTGACGGTATCCACCTCAAAGAGATCGCCGCCCACTGCGTTCCGGATGAACTCGGCAACTCGCTCGGTGTTGCCCTTTGTGATCGTTTTCAAGCCGCCGTTCCAGTAGTTTTCGCCCTTGCGGGAATAGTAAACGATAAGGATATTAGCCATAAGTGTTACCTCCGTGATTGATTTGGTAATCATAGTTTAACATAGTTTTTCGGATAAATCAATCTTGATTTCAGCGGTTTATGATAAGTTTTGCTTATGTATAGTTCTGAGAGTAAAGCAATTCCGTATAATGGAAAGCGTTTGAGCCTTTCCATATGCGTGCTGTAGGTTGTGAAATCATCAGTTGCTGCATCGACATTCGTGATGTTTTTGCAGAACAAATTGAAATTCCTGATCTCTGCAATGCCGCGCACATATTCCGGAATTCTCGACACCATTATGACAATTTCTTTCTGCCTCTCTTGACAGGCGACAAAAAATCTGATATAATATGCTTAGCGACTATTATCATCAGATCGGTCGCTATCGTAATGTAGAATAGTCGCAAGGAGGATGCCATGTCACCAAAGATATTTTCCATAGAAGAAAAGGAACAGCTCAGAGAACAGATGTTTCTCGCGGGCCTGGAGCTTTTGAAAGCGCACGGCATGACGCATATGTCTGTTGAAAAAATCACAGCCGCCGCCGGAATCGGTAAAAGCACATTCTATAATTTCTTCATGTCCAAAGAAGATTTTGTCATACAGTTGATCGAATACAACCGCAGCCGCTTCTGGAAAGCTGTCGCAGAAATGCGCGGCGACCGGGAAAAATTGACAGTCGGTGAAAGCAAGCAGATACTTCAGGCGATCATCAATAACAATGACAGCGTATACCAATATCTCACGCCGGAGGACGAGCAAAAGCTTGCGGACGCGATGCCGGACAAGGGCGCCGCAGATATTGATGAAGAGACCGAGATGCTTCAAAAGCTTTTTGCAATGTTTGAAGGTGTGCGTGCCGATGTCGATCATGCGGTGATCTCCAATCTGTTGAAAATTCTGGCGCTGACCGCCGAAAATCGCACGATGCTGCATGAAAGCGGATATCAGCGCACGCAGGAGAAGCTGTTTGATCTGCTGTTTGCATGTATATTTGAGGAGGGGCAGAATGGATAAGAAGCCAAAGAAAAAACAAGGCATCACAAGACTCATGGAGCTGGCGGGGACGAAAAAAATCGAGCTGACCGCTGCGTGTACGCTGTCGGTGCTGTCGAGCGTGTGCAAGATCGTGCCGTATTTCACCATCTACGAGATCTTGAAAAAGCTGATCCAAAGCTATGCGGCGGGCGGCGGTCTCGCGTTCGCAGAAGTCAAAACGCTTGTGATCCTGACTGCGGTCAGTGCCGTGCTGTACGGGATTTTTGCATATACATCGGCGATGCTCTCACACGGGGCGGCGTTCGATATTCTCTACGAGCTGCGCATGAAGCTGATGGAGAAAATGGGACGCATCTCCTCCGGCTACTACACATCCAACACGCAGGGCGCGATCAAAAAGCTGCTGATCGAGGATGTGGAGCAGATCGAGATCTTCATCGCCCACAGTATGTGCGAGGTCGCCGCTGCGATCGCCACGCCCTTACTTACGATCATCGTGCTGTTTCTCGTGGACTGGCGGCTGACGCTTGTTTCGCTGCTGCCGATCCTCTGTTCGTTCGTCATTCTCGGCATGGCGCTCAAAAAGCCCGACGGCGCAAAGCATCAGCAGAATATGGCGGATGCAAAATCGAAAATGGAGGGTACGATCGTCGAGTATATTCACGGAATGTCTGTCATCAAGATATTCTGCGGCACGAAAAACGCCTTTAAGCGGTTTGAAACGGATATGAACGCATTTACAAAATCCGTGCATGATACGGCGTATTACAACGCGAACGGCATGGGGCTCTACTACGCATTTTTCGGTGCGCAAGTGCTGTTTCTGCTGCCTGCGGCGATCATCATGCTGAATCACGCTGCAAGCTATACCGAAGTGCTGCCGAAGATCCTGTTCTTTCTTGTGATCTGCGCCGGACTGAAAGAGCCGCTTGAAAACATGATGAATGTGTCGATCGACAGCACGAAGATTAATGTCGGTCTACAGCGCATCGACGATCTGCTTGCCGAACCGGAGATCATGCTGAGCGGCGACGGAAAGGCTCTGCATCAATTTGATATTGCATTTGACGGGGTGTCGTTTGCCTATCCGGGCAGCGGCACAAAAGCTTGCAATGGAGTTAGCCTAAGCTTACCAAAAGGGAGCTGCAATGCACTGGTTGGTCCCTCCGGCGGCGGTAAATCCACGATCGCACAGCTTCTGCTCCATTTTTACGAAGTGGATGCGGGTACGATCCGGATTGGCGGCGTGAATATCAACGAGGTCACACATTCGGAGCTTGTGAAGCATATCGCCTATGTGTTTCAGGATTCGTTCGTGTTCCATGATACGATCGAAAACAACATCCGCATGGGCAATGCGGCGGCGACATTTGACGAGGTCAAAGCCGCTGCAAAAGCTGCCAATATCCACGAAACGATCGAAGCCCTCCCGGACGGCTATCAGACGATCGTTGCTGATAATACCGGGCTATCCGGCGGTGAAAAGCAGCGCATTGCCATTGCAAGGGCGATGCTGAAAAATGCACCGATCATCGTTCTTGATGAGGCGACTGCCTATGCGGATGCGGAGAATGAGGCAAAAATCCAGGAGGCATTCTCACGCCTTTCAAAGGGGAAAACGGTGCTCATGATCGCACACCGCCTCAAAACCATTCAGAACGCAGACAACATTCTCGTGATGAACGAAGGCAGGCTGGAAGCCGCCGGAACGCATGAAGAACTGATGCAGTCGTGTGTACTTTACCGGGATATGGTGACGGCAAACGAACGCCGTGATGCATGGAGTCTGCGGAAGGGAGATGTGGAATGATGCGCGAAAAACTCGCAAGATGGTGGAATATCATCACCTACGGCGACAGCGGCAAGTACACAAAATTCATCGCGTGGCTGTTTCTGGACAGCTTTGTGGCGTCCATTCCGTCGAGCGTATTGATGGTCGCGGTCTATTATCTGTTAGCGCCCATTCTCGACAGCAGCAAAGCCTACGAGCAGAAGCCTTTCTGGATTCTGGTCGGGATTCTTCTGTTGCAGACAATTTGCTATGCAGTTGTCCGCAGAAAGTCCTATCTTGACATTTGTGTCGGCCACGTCTCGGCACAGCAAAATGAAAAACTGCGGCTCGGTGACAAGCTGAAAACGCTGCCGATGGGTTATTTTGCAACACATGACGCAGGGAAGTTGTCCACGCTTCTGATGCGAAATTACGAGGAAATCGAGAATCTTTCTTCGAGCGTCGTCGCAAACGGCGCAGTCATTCTGATCCGGCTGCTCATCGCGCTGATCGTGCTGAGTATCTTCAATGTGAAAATGACGCTGGCAATGTTCATTGTGATTCCGCTCGCGATCCCGTTCGCTGTCATCAGCTACAAACGTGTGGCGCATACAAGTGCCGACCTGATCGCGATTCAGCAGCAGACCGCAGCGAACGTGATCGAGTACGCCGGCGGCATCACCACGCTGCAAGCCTATGACCGCACCGGCAGCGCGTTTACGGAACTGAAAAACAGCTTTGCAAGGCTGCGGGACGATTCCAAGCGGCAGGAA
>CACZPI010000104.1 GCA_902783005.1 uncultured Ruminococcus sp.
ATCATGTAGTTGAATTCCAGGAAGGTCAGGCCGCGCTCCATGCGCTGCTTGTAGCATTCAAAGGTCAGCATCTTGTTGACGGAGAAGCAGGCACCGACCTCGCGGAGGACGTCGATGTAATTCAGATCCAGCAGCCAGTCGCCGTTGTTGACCATGAGCGCCTTGCCCTCGGAGAAGTCAATGAAGCGGCTCATCTGCTTCTTGAAGCATTCGCAGTTGTGCGCGATGGTCTCGGGGGTGAGCATCTTGCGCATATCGGACTTGCCGGAGGGATCACCGATCATACCGGTACCGCCGCCGACCAGCGCGATCGGCTTATTGCCGGCCATCTGCAGGCGCTTCATCAGGCACAGTGCCATGAAGTGACCGACATGCAGCGAATCCGCCGTCGGATCAAAGCCAATGTAAAATGTCGCCTTGCCGGTGTTGATGAGTTCCTTGATCTCCTCTTCGTCGGTGAGCTGGGCAAGCAGCCCTCTTCTTTGCAGTTCTTCAAATACAGTCATGATTCAAAACTCCTTCTTTTAATAATTGGTTTAAAATACATTTTCGTTGGTGCATTTCTCCCGGACAGCCGTTTCCGGTGTCACACGCCCCTTGAGGCGGGAGAATTCCTCCACAGCCATTTCCACCTGGTATTCATCAAGCTGCGTCCGCAGCCGGAATTCACCCTGCGCCGTCCGGACATGCAGTACCGCATAATGCAGGTAGCGGCTGTCGGAATAGGTATCGTTGACATATTCCTTCAGCCGGACGATCTCGCGGGTCATGCCCTCGGCCGCAGACAGCTCCACGGTGTGGACTTCCTTCTTGTCATACAGGATGATGTGACTTGCACCGAGATTCATTCCGTTTACCACGCCCTGTGCCTCATGCGACAGGATGCGGCCGTGGGTATAGCTGTTCTCATACGCCGGAAAATCCGGATCGTCCTTTGCCGTTTTCAACCATTTGCGCACAGGCCATGCGATGAATTCGCTGAAATGGATCCAGAAGAAATACCCGAACAGCGGGATCCCCGCCAGAAACAGCGGATGAAACCGGTAGCACATTCCCACAATGGTACTAAACAGCAGGAAGCCTGCCATTACCATGAAGGTCACCGGTTCGGATTTTCTCCGGTAGCGCTGCATCATGTCATAGCGCATGCCCTTCGGATGGCAGGTCTCGTAAGGATGCTGCTGGCGGTATTGCAGATACGCCTCGCGCCATGCAGGATCCCGGAAATAGTCCCCGCTCAGGTAGTCCTTCTTTTTCTGCAATGCCCGTTTGTTGTCGCGGCGCTCCTTGACATAGCCAAAGATGCCCCACAGCCAGCACAGCGGGATGGCAATGCACGCGACCACCCTGTCCCGGGTCTCGCCCATGACAAACCACAGGAACAGAAATGCCGGAACCGAACAGATAAACAGCCCGATCATCAGCTTTCTGGAATCCATCGGCTTCCAGCCAAAAGGATCGCGCTTCAATCCCCCACCTGCTTTCCGGGAGACATGGTCGCTTCGATCTCATTGGGAACAAATTCCACATCGTTATACACTTCCCAGAACAGCACCCGCACCTCTGTTCCGGTGCGGACTCCGGTACGATGGTTTTCGACCGCGAGGGCATGCCGCTTTGTCACACTGTAGAGCACCGCCCTGTAGGTCACAGTGCCGCCGTCCTTGTACTGTGTACGCATGGGTATGAGCATGGCAATGACCACGGCGATCAGCAGGATCCATGCCTTGCGGCGGGTCTTTTTGTCAAGCGTCTGTGCCATCTACGCCGCCCTCTCCATATAAGCAATGGCATGTGCCATCCATACCATTTCTATCACTTTCCTTTCCACGGGTACCGTCTGCTTCCGTGCAGCTCCGCCATAAAAGCAAAAATCCCCTGCCTATCATAATGATACAAGCAGAGGACGATCTATATGCAGACCGTGGTACCACCTCAATTCGTCAGGCAGAAAAACTGCCGAACCTTGATGCGCGGTAACGTGCGCAGCTCCGTATTCCCCTACCCGGCTTGTGCTTTCAGGGAATCCGCTCCGGAATGTATTTCGCCTGCATCCGCCTGACACCTTTCACCGGCCGGTGTCTCTCTGGAGGCCTCACACAGGGTACTTCTTTCCTTCACAGCGTTTACCATTGTATTATACCACATCCTGCATCGTTTGTCAAGCCCCGGATTCAGGAAAAGAGCAGCGGGAACACCAGCCAGACCGGCAGAATTGCCTGCGTCTGAGCCGGATCCCCCCGACTGCAGCCGCTGTCGCGGTAAGCAGCACCGCGATCGGCTCCGCATCATGCTCCATCGCTCAGCCAATGACCTCAAACATGCCCATCATGCCCGAAAGCCTTGTCCCGACATCCACAGCCGGCGGCAGCAGCGCCATGGCAACCTGAAACAGTTCGTCATTGTCGGCATCGGTCTGCTTTAAGTAGGCGTAATCGCCCTGAATATCCTGGATGATGTATTCATGCGGTTCCATTTGCATTGTCCTCCTGCACACGTTTCAGCTCTTCCCTTGCATTCTCCAGCATGAGCTCGCTGGGATGGTCGCCGCCCATAATGCGTGCGATTTCCTGCACCCTGCCCTCGAAATCAAGAAGATGCACCTGTGTTACCGTGCGGTCATTCTCGTCATGCTTCTCGATCATGAACTGCGTATCTGCCATGACTGCGATCTGCGACAGATGCGTGACGCAGAGCACCTGACGGGAGCGCGAGATCTCACGCAGCTTAATGCCGATCTTCTGCGCAGCCTTGCCCGAAACACCCGTATCAATTTCATCAAAGATCAAAGTCGGGATGCTGTCTCGGTCTGCAATGACCGATTTGAGCGCGAGCATGATGCGGCTGAGCTCACCGCCCGAAGCGATCTTTGCAATGGGCTTCGGGATCTCGCCCTTATTCGCAGAGATCAGGAATGCCACCGAATCCATGCCCTGGATCGTCAGCTTGCCGCGCTCCTGTTCCACGGACAGTACCACATTCGGCATGTCCAGAAACCGCAGCTCCTCCGTGACACGCTCCACGAATCTGGCAGCCGTTTCCTCACGGTACGACGACAGCGCATGCGCCTTCTCCGTCACATCCGTCAGTAATGCCGCCTTCTCCTCCTCAAGCGCCTGGATCCGGGCGGATTCGTCCTGCATGGAGGCCATTTCCTCCTGTGCCGAATCGTACAGCGTCAGCAGCTCGTCAAAATCGCAGTAAAACTGCTTCTTCACAAGCCCGATCGCATGGTACCGCGCACGCAGCTTCTGCGCATGGGCTTCGTCAAGGGTCACATCCTCCGCAAGCCGCGCCAGATCCTCGGAAATATCCTTGACCTCGATCACCGCTGCATTCAGCCGCTGCATAATCTCCTCGGTATCCGGATAGACGTCCTCAATATCCTGTAACATGCCCATTGCCGCACGAAGCATCTCCACGGCATTCTCTTCGCTGTCATTGTACAGCACCGAAGCCGCACCGCCAAGGCCGCTCATGATCCGCTCGGCATTCTCTGCCTGAATGAGCTGGTTTTCCAGTTCATCCTCCTCACCGGGCTTCGGATTGAGCTTGCCGATCTCCTCGATCTGCTTTTCAAGCAGGGCTGCACGCTGGCGGCGGTACTGCTCCTCGCGTTTGAGTCTGCCAAGCTCTCTGGCAACAGTCTGAAGCTGCCGGAAGGATTTCTGATACGCCTGCAAATAGGTCGGATCCCCGCCGAATTCATCGAGCACATGCAGATGATGCTCCGGCGCCAGCAGGATCTGGTTGTCATGCTGCCCGTGAATGGAGATCAGAAGCGTTCCGATCTCCCGCAGCGCCGATACAGATGCCGTGCGTCCGTTGATGCGCCCGACGCTGCCGCCGTCTGCCCTGATCTCGCGGGTCAGCGTGACCTGACGTTCGTCACAGTCCACGGCCATTTCCGTGAGCATTTCCACGACCTCGTCGGACAGATCCGTGAACAATGCCGTGACGGTCGCCCGGTCGCATCCGGTGCGCACCCAGTCCTTGGAAACGCGCTGGCCGAGCACCGCCTGAATGCCGTGGATCAGAATGGATTTACCGGCGCCCGTCTCACCCGTGAACACATGGAACGCCTTGCCGAAGCTGATGCAGGCGCGTTCGATCACGGCCAGATTTTCAATGTATAATTCTTCTAACATGCACTCACCTGTCCTGCATTTTCTGGTGCAGCTCCGCCTGCAGGCGCTTGGCCTGCTCTCCGGTGCGCACCAGTACAAATATGGTATCATCCCCCGCCAGCGTTCCGACAACCTCGGGGCGGGGCGTACTGTCAAGCACGGTGCAGACTGCCTGCGCAGTACCACTGCGGCATTTGATGACGACCGTGTGTCCCGCACTGTCCACATCCACGATATTCCCGGCAAACAGATCGCCCTGCGCCGCCGGTGCATCCGGGAGCACATAGCGGTAAACGCCCTGTGCATCGGCTTTTTTAATGAGATTCAGCTCCCGGATGTCGCGGGAGACAGTCGCCTGTGTCACCGGAAATCCCCGGGCAGACAGCAGCTCAATCAAAGCATCCTGATTGCCGACGCTGTTGGTGCGGATCAGATCGAGGATCTCCTTTTGTCTTGCATTCTTCATGGCTGCCCCCTATTCTCCGAAGCCCTTGATGGATTGCATCAGCTTGCGGCTGACTGCATCATAAAAGCTGCCGCTGTGCAGATGAATGATGGATACCATACTCTCCGAACGCCGGATCGTGAGCTGTGCATCCGGCGGGAACGGCACCGGCCTCTCACCGTCGGCGCTCAGAATGATGTCCCGCGAATCGTCCGCCGCATGACGGATCGTCACGGTTCTGTCCGCCGACAGCAGCAGCGGCCGGTTGAACAGCGAATGCGGACAGATCAGCGTGATCTCAATGAGCGACAGCTCCGGTTCCATCAGAGGCCCTCCGGCAGAAAGCGCATAGGCCGTCGATCCGGTCGGGGTCGAGCAGACCATTCCGTCGGCACGGTAGCGGCCGATCATGTGATCGTCGGAAAAGACGGAAAAGTCAAAGACCTTGCCGTAGACACCGCTTACCGCTATGTCATTAAGCGCCGTAAAATGCGTGACTTCACTGCCGCATTCGAGTGCGCCGTCGATCAGGATGCGCTGGGAGAGATAGTATTCCCCGCGGAACAGCCTTTCCAGAAGATTTAGCTCTCCCGGCTCAAGCCCGGCCATGAAGCCGAGGGTGCCGGTATTGATGCCCAGAAGCACCGCACGCGAGCCAAGCATTGCCTTGGCACAGCGCAGCATCGTGCCGTCACCGCCGATGGCAATGACAATGTCCATGCGCTGCACCAGCGTCGGAAACGCGTCGTAACGGATGAAATCCATTCCGGCAAATTCCTCTGTCAGTCCGGTATCCATCCAGACCTCCGCCCCGAGCGCATGCAGCCGGGTGCAGACCTCCTGCGCACAGGGCAGAGCGCGTTTCTTCTGAAAATTCGGATAGATCGCAATACGAAGCACAGTCTCACCTCATCAGTCCCGTCGATCGTACCAGCTCCCGCAGATCCGGAAGCGCTCCACGCACTCTGCCCTTGGACAGATGTGCCAGATATTCAATATTCCCGCTGCCGCCCTGGATCGGTGACACGCATACCCCCTGCACGGAAAAGCCCGTTTCCTGCGCAAATGCCAGAATTTCGGTCAATACCTGCAAGTGCGCCTTTCCGGATTTCACAATGCCGTGCTTGCCGAGTGCAGCGCGTCCCGCTTCAAACTGCGGCTTGATCAGGGCAATGCAGTCGGCTGTATCTGCCAGCAGGCGGTAAGCCTCCGGCAGCACCAGACGCAGCGAGATGAAGGATACATCAATACTGCAAAAATCCGGCACCTGCGGCAGATCCCTCAGATCCCGGATGTCCGTGCCCTCCAGATTGTCCACACGCGGATCCTCTGCAAGCACGGGATCAAGCTGGTCATGTCCCACATCGACCGCATACACATGCCCGGCGCCCCGCTGCAGCATGCAGTCCGTAAAGCCGCCGGTCGATGCACCGATGTCCAGGCAGATTCTTCCCTTCGGATCAATCGGGAATGCCGCCAGCGCACCCTCGAGCTTCAGCCCGCCGCGGCCGACATACCGCAGATCCTCTGCAACCGTCAGCACCTGTGCATCCTCAATCATCTCGGAGGGTCTGGCCACGGGAACACCGTCCCGCAGCACCTTGCCCTCCTGAATCAGGATCTTCGCGCGGGAGCGGCTCTTGCACAGTCCCCGCTCCGTCAGCGCAATGTCAGCTCTTTGTGCCATAGGCATATACATACCGACAGACGGCATGCTCGGACAGCTCGGCCTTTTCAAGAAGCGCATCCACAGAGGCGTGCTTCAGGAAATTATCCGCAGAAACACGCACATACCGCCCGCCGAAGCCGTACTGTGACAGAAGCGAGCCGAAGATCGTGGAAATGCCGCCGTAGCCGCTGCTTTCCTCAAAGAAGATCACGGTCTTGTAATTCAAAGCCTTTTCCACAAGCTCCTCATCGACCGGGAAGATCCGGGTGAGCTTGAGCAGGCTTGTCTGATAGCCGGATTTCGCGCAGGTATTGTGCGCCGCCCAGAGAGACTGGTAAACCCGTCCATAGGAGATCAGCAGCACATCTGCCCCCGGTACCTCGGTGTAGGTGTAATCGGTATTCAGATTATCCCTCGGGAAGGTCATCCTGCTGTCATTCCCTCTCGGATAGCGCACGGCCGTCAATCCGGTGTCATCCTCGACAGCCCGGCGCAGACATAGCTGCAACTCCTCGTAGCAGGCGGGCGAATAGATCACCGTTCCCGGCACGGATGTCAGCATCGGCACATCAAACATGCCCTGGTGTGTCTCGCCGTCCTCCCCGACAATGCCTGCCCGGTCAATGCCGAGCACCACATGCAGACCGCCGATGGCCACATCATGAATGAGCTGGTCATAGGCACGCTGCAAGAATGTCGAATATACGGCAAATACCGGCACCATTCCCGATGCCGCAAGACCTGCGGAAAATGTCACCGCATGCTGCTCGGCAATGCCCACATCGTAGAACCGATCCGGGAATGCCTCCTCAAAATATTGCAGTCCGGTGCCGTATTCCATAGCTGCCGTAATCGCGCAGATGCGGGGATCCTGGTGTGCCAGGAATGTCAGCGCCTTGCCGAATTCTCCGGAATAGCTGTTTTCCCCGGAAACCTCGGGATTGCCGGTGATAATGTCAAACTGCGATACGCCGTGGAACTGGCTCGGATTCTTCTCCGCCGGGAGATAGCCCTTGCCCTTGACCGTCTTGACATGCACCAGCACGGGCGCATGGTAACGCTTGGCCGTGCGGAGCACCTCTTCAAGCTCTGCCATATTATGCCCGTCCACAGGCCCGAGATAGACGAATCCCATCTGCTCGAACATCGTCGCCTGCTTCATCATAATGCGCTTGACGCTGTCCTTGGTCTTTTTGAGCACCTTGATCGTCGGCACGCCGATGCCCGGCGTCGCACGCAGGCTGCGTTCAAGCTCCTGCTTCTTCCGGACATAGTCCTCCTTCTCGCGGATGGAGCGCAGGTAATTCGACACCGCGCCGACATTCGCAGAAATGGACATATCATTGTCATTGAGGATCACAATGAGATTGCTCAGCTTCTCCTTGCCGCCGTTGTTGAGTCCTTCATAGGAAAGCCCGCCCGTGAGCGCACCGTCACCAAGAATCGCAATGGCATGGTGCGGATCTCCCTTGAGCCGCATCGCCTCGGCAATGCCGCAGGCAGTGGAAATGGAGGTCGAGCTGTGCCCGCTGATGCAGACATCATGCGGGGATTCCGAGGGCTTCGGAAATCCGGAAATACCGTCTTCCTTGCGGATCGTGCGGAACTGCGCAAGGCGTCCCGTGACGATCTTGTGTGTGTAGCACTGGTGCCCCACATCCCAGATCAGCTTGTCCTGCGGGGAATCAAACACGCGATGCAGCGCCAGTGTCAGCTCTACCGTTCCCAGATTCGAGGCCAGATGTCCGCCGTTGTGCGAGATCGTGCGCACCATCAGGCTGCGGATCTCCTTGGCAATCTTGCGGCACTGTACCAGATCCAGCTTTTTCAGATCCTCCGGCAGCGTCAGGTCAGCCAGACGAATTTCAGGATCCTGCTGTTTTTGTAAATTCGTACCCATAGCCTCACCGTAAAGGAATCAATGCTCCGATCACGATGCCAAGCACCGCACCGCACACCACCTGAAGCGGCGTGTGTCCGAGCAATTCCTTGAACTCCTTTTCCTTACTGCTTTTATCGCCGTCCTGCGCGAGCAGCCGCAGCATGATCTCATTGAGCTGCTTGGCGTGCTTGCCGGCTTCCAGACGGACATTGGCGGCATCATACATCACGATCGCGGCCAGTACAAACATGATCGCGACCTCCGGGCTCTCCCATCCGCACATACGTCCCGTGGCGACAAATGCTGCGGAGACCAGCGAGGAATGGGAACTGGGCATTCCGCCCGATCCGTACAGACGTTCAAGCTGCATGCTGGCATTCTGAATGAAATACAGCACGAATTTGATGATCTGGGCGGCACCCCAGCCGATGATGCCGGCTACCAAAACCGGATTATATATCATAGTTTCTCCACCTATATCAGATTACTGTACCCGCACAAGCAGCTCGTCGGTGAGTGCATGCAGGAATTCGGTATGTTCAAATGCATCAAGCTGCGCATGGGCAAGCTCTGTCAGCTCTGCGGCACGCGCCTTGGCCTTTTCAATGCCCATGAGCGTCACAAAGGTCGTCTTGTGCTCCTCGGCATCGCTGCCGATGGGCTTGCCAAGCTGCTCCGCCGTGCTCGTCACATCCAGAATGTCGTCAATGATCTGGAAGGCAAGTCCGACATACAGTCCGTATTTCCCGGCCGCATCAAACTGTCGGATGCTGCCGCTGCCACAGATGCATCCCATGCGGCAGGCTGCTGCCATGAGTGCTCCGGTCTTGCCGTTGCACATCGTTTCGAGCTCCTGCACCGTCACATCATCGCGGGTCTCAAACTGCATGTCCATCTGCTGGCCGCCGACCATGCCGCCGGCGCCTTCGAGCGTAGCGAGCGTGCTGACCAGCATGACCTTCTGGTCGCTCGTCAGATTCCGGTCTGCTGCCATGATCGCAAACGGTGCGCAGATCAGCGCATCACCTGCCAGGATCGCGGTCGCCTCACCGAATGCCTTATGGCAGGAGGGCTTGCCGCGGCGCAGATCGTCGTCATCCATCGCCGGCAGATCATCAAAGATCAGCGAAGAGGTATGCGTCATTTCCATTGCACAGGCCGCTGCATCTGCGGCATCGGGACTGCCGCCGCATGCCTCACAGAAGGCATAGATCAGCGCCGGACGGATCCGCTTGCCGCCTGCGGTCAGCGAATGCCGCATGGCATCGAACAGCCTTGCAATGTCCATTGCGCTGCTGTCACGCTGCATCTGATCCACCTGTCCGAGGATGTACTGCTCTACACGCCCGGCATAGACACCGAGCTGCTCCTTGACCTCGCTCATTGTTCATTTCCCCCTTCCGCAGGAACCTCATGCGCTCTGACCTCCAGAACGGCTTTTTCCAGTTCAGTCCTGCATTCCTCTGAGAGTGCTGCACCCTCATGATACAGCTTCACCGATTCCTCCAGCGAAAGCTGACCCTGTTCCAAGGCCTGTACGATCTCCGACAGGCGCTTCATCTTTTCCTCATAGTTCATGCTTACGTTCCACCTTTACATCTAATGTACCGTCTGCCATCCGGATCGAGAGCGCATCCCCCGGCTGTACCGCAGCAGCCGAGGATACCACCTGTCCGTCCGTATCGAGTACCGCTGCATAGCCGCGCAGCAGCACACGCATGGGATCAAGCCCGCTCAGCTTGTCCTGAAGGCTTCTGTAGGACTGCGCCTTCTCCTGCATACTGTGCAGGATGGCCTGTCCGAGCTTGTTATGCTGCTTCTGTGCCGCCTGCTGCCGGGCATCGAGCTGCCGGAGCATCACGGCATCCATCCGCTCACGCAGCCTGGTGCATTCGGCCTGCATCAGACGGATCCGTGCATCCGGGCGCTGCTGCCCAAGCCTTGTATGCAGCTTTTGAGCGGCGATCTGCCTTGTCCGGATCCCCGCCAGGAATGCATTGTCCAGGTCACGCTTTGCCTCGTCGATCTGTGCATAAAGCTGCGGCAGATCCGGGACTGCCATTTCCACTGCCTCTGACGGCGTCGCCGCGAAGGCATCGGCCGCATCATCGGAGATCGGATGGTCAATATTATGCCCGACTGCCGAGATCACAGGCGTCTGACACCGGTAAAGCGCATAGGCGACCTCTTCGGCATTGAAGCAGTCAAGATCCTCCTTCGATCCGCCGCCGCGCCCGACGATCATCAGATCCAGCCCGAGCGTATCGGCATACGCAATGCCCCGTGCGATCGAATGCGGCGCCTGCGTTCCCTGCACAAGCGCGGGGATCACATGCAGCACCGCCATCGGGCAGCGCTTGGCAAGGATCTTCTTCACATCCGCCAGCGCTGCGGCTGTCGGAGAAGTCACAATGCCGATATTGCGCGGCATCTGCGGCAGCGGCTTTTTGTGTGCCGGATCGAAGATTCCTTCGGATTCGAGCTTGCGGATGCGCTGCTGCAGGGCAAGATGCTGGGCTCCGATGCCGTCCGGGTACATGCTGGTGATCTTGAGCTGATGCTGCCCCTGCGGCGCATACAGATCAATGGAGCCGGCGGCAAGAACGGTCATGCCGTTCTCCGGCTCAAATTTCAGATTCTTCGAGAAATTCGCGAACATTGCCGCCCGCAGCACTGCCCCCGCATCCTTGAGCTGGAAATAGCAATGCCCGTTCGGCTGCCGCTTGAAGCCGGAGATCTCTCCGCGCACCACAATGCGCTGCAGGGCACTGTCGCCCCGGAGCTTTCCGGCGATATATTCCTGCAGATCCGTGACAGTCCATACCTGTCCGGCTGCTCTGGATTCCTGCCTGGTCACGATTTACGTCCTTTCTGCACAGAGCGCTGCATAGATTGCCGTACCCGCAGCATTATCGCAGGAAAATGCCGGCGCGGCAAAATACCGCCCCTCTCCCGCAAGCTGCTCCCGGATGAGCATGTCCGCCATCACGCCGCCTGCATACAGAACCGGCAGCGATTCCCGGCCTTCCCGGACGCATGCGGTCATCTGCGCAAGGACGCTTCCGACGGCGGTCAGGCACATTCTTGCGGTGTCCTCACGCGACATGCCGTCATCCAGCGCTTTGCGGCACTGGTTTTCCAGTCCGGACAGGCAGCAGTCGGCGCCCTTCATCACGGGCTTGTAGCGGAATGTCCGGGTGCTTCCTGCGGCAAGCTCTTCAAGAGCTGCCCCGCACGGGAATTGCAGTCCGAGCATCAGTCCGACCCGGTCAATGAGCTGTCCGGCCTTCAGATCAAGAGAGGAGGCAAGCGGTGTCACGCGCAGCATCCATTCGGCATCCGGCTCACACAAAACGCAGTCAGTCGTGCCGCCGCTGACATGGAAGGCAATGAACGGCTCCCGGATCAGCCCGAGCTGCCCTGCCGAATAGAGTGCGGCAAGGATATGCCCGATCTGGTGGCTTGTCTGCGCCACCGGAACGCCGAGTGCCTGTCCGAGCATCCGCGCCGTTCCCTGTCCGACCAGAAAGCACGGCATATAGGATCCCTCCGCATTGCGCGGGCGGGTACTCACACCAATGCCGGAGATGCGGCATCCGGTCAGATCGAGCCGGGAGAGCACCTCCGGGAGCTGTACGGTATGATGAAATACGGCATCGCTCTGGCGCAGCCCCTTCTCCCCGGGTCTGACGGGAAGAAGCTGCTTGGCCTGTGTCACCTCACCGCGGTCGATATCGTACAGGGCGGCGGAGGTGGTGTAATTGCTGGTATCAAGTCCGAGATACAGCGGCATGCTTATGCCTCCTGTGCAGCCCCGTCACGCGGCGGCAGGCTGCGTACATAGGCACCGAGCACGCCGTTGATGAAGGAAATGTCCTCGGAGCCGGCATATTTCCCCGACAATGCGACCGCCTCGCTGACGGCAACATTCACCGGAACATCCGGGCGCTTGCTGATCTCATAGATCGCGATGCGCAGTACGATCAGGTTGACCCGTGCAATACGGTTGAGCGCACGCTTCTTGCTGTACGAGGCAATGATGCCGTCAAGTGCATCCGATTCTGCCAGGACCCCTTCCACCAGGGCTCTGACCTCCGCATTGACCTCCCACTCGCCGATCTCCTCGGCCAGGGCATACAGCTCCGCAGGATCCTCCTCGCGGAAGGAGGCCTCGAACAGCAGGATAAATGCGGTTTCTCTGATTTCATGTCTGGTCATCTTTGGTTTTCCTTTCGGTTGGTTTAGTCCTCATCCTCCATGCCGTCTACCTGCACATTCACATGTACAGCCGTCACGCCGGTCATATCCTGGATCCCCTGCTTGACGGCATTTTGTACCTGCTTGGCGATCGGTACGGCACGGCTTCCGGTCTTGACAACGATCCCGAGATTCACGGCAATGGCACCGCCGAGATTCTGGATCCGGACAGCATTCCCCAGTGGATTGTGAACGGAATGGGATCCGGAGAGCCGGATCACACCCTCTACATCCTTGGCAGCCAGTGCAGCCACCCGGGTCAGCACCTCATCCGAAATATTGACACTGCGGCTTGCGGGTCTAACATTATCCATAGCGAACATCCTTTCTGTGATGGAATTTGACATTTGTGTCATTTTATGGTATTTTTGTCGCTTTTTGAGCGCAAGAATCCCGTCTTACTTCTATTATACCAAAAAATTCAGAAAAGTACAACTACTTTACTTCAAAAATTCTGATATTTTCTGAAGAAATTGTCACCTCACCCAGGATAATGTCCTTGATGAGCGCCGCATCCGACGCATTCAAGCCATCTGACCGCACAACGACCTTGGCGGAATCCCCGTCGAGATAGACCACGCAGTCGGAAAAGCCCTGCGACTTGATGAGGGATTCGATATTGCCCTCCTTTTCCACAAGGGCAGAGATCCCGACCGCATCAATGGCCGTTGCGACGGCTTCATCCTGCGTCAGATCCCCGCCGCCGAGCATCATCTGCATGGTCGCAATGGCTTCGTCACGGCTGACGCTCTTTTCCAGACGCGCCTGTGCAAAATAATCTGCCGCGGGATCCGGCTCGGGGGAAGCACTGACTTCCTCTGCACCGACAGGCGGTTCCCCGGGCGCGGCGCTGACAAATTCGGTGTCACCGTAATTCACAGAATCCTGCCGCAGCTCGGAGACCGGTGTCGTCACCGGCGAGCCGGCAAGAGAGTAATTGATGTACACCGCCACCGCCAGCATTGCAGTCAGACAGGACAGGATGATATGGCGGCGCTCAATGATGAAGGTCGGTTTTTTCATGAGAATTCTCCTTTCAATCGCCCGGTCGCAGCCGGGTCACACAGATCTGGTTGTAGGGCAGAGCGCAGGCAACGGATACCGCATGGCAGACCTGCTCCTGCACGCTGCTGTTTCCGCCGCCCTCGCAGACGACGATCACGCCGGTCACGGAAGGGACGGCCACGGATTCCAGCAAAGCCTCCCGGCTGCTGCCGACGGTGACATAGGTACTGGAGGTCTGCACGGTATCGCCGGAGATGCGTCGGTCGCCCTGCTGCGCATACCGGTATTCCGCGCTTTTGCCAAGCGTCACCAGCACCTTGACGCGCCCGACGCCTTCTATGGAAGTGAGAATGGTACAAAGCTCCTCCTCCAGTGCCTCACGGTATGCCTCCTGTGCAAGCGGGACGGGTGCTTCCGTCTCCGGCGCCGCCTTTTCCTTCGCTCCGAAGGAAGAAAGCAGGATCAGAGCCAGTCCCGCCAGCCCGAGCAGAACGATCAGCCGGAGTGCATTCTCCTTTTTGCACAGATCAGGAAAGAACCTCTGTAACACAGATGTTCACCTCCTCTCCGAGCGCCTCGCGCAGAATGCGGCAGGCTGCGGGCAGGTCACTGCACTCCGCCCGGATCTCAGTGCAATATATGCATCCGGAATCGTCCATATGCAGATCCGCTTCCATCTTCGTGCAGGCAATGCCGCTTTCCGTCAGAAGCCCGCAGAGGGCTGCTTCCACACGGGGGCGCGATTCCGCAATGATCTGCTCCCGGAGGGCATCCTCCGCCGCCTGCATCTGCACCTCCTGCTGCAAATTCCCCTGACCGGGGGAAAACGCGATCTGCCGGTGCAGCAGCGGGGATGCCAGCGCCAGTACAAACAACAATTCCAGAATGAGCCGCACCTGCCTTCCGAGCGAGCCATGCGGCATGGCAAGTCCCACCATGCCGACTGCTGCGCTGAGCAGACACACCGCCATGACTGTATGCTGCATGACTTCCATCATCCGCCTCCTGTCATTCCGCCGATGAGCAAAATCACTGCCACCGAAAAGACACACATGACCGAAAACCCGACTGCCGCCGAAAAGCCTGCCGCTGCCGTTTTCTCCATATTGCCGAGCAGCCGGGAAAGCTGCGGGACGTCGAACAGAGATGCGCCTGCCGATGCGGCAGCCAGCACACCGCGCAGCAATCCGAGCCGCACCACGACCGGCAGCAGCAGGGCAAGCAGCGCAAGGATGCCGGTCATTCCCACGCCCGCCCTGACGATGCCCATGCTGCCAAGCACTGCGGTATAGGCATCCGAAACCGCACCGCCGATCACCGGAACCGCACCGGAGATCACAAATTTTGCGGCCTTCGTTCCCGCCCGGTCTGCGGCAGCGGCAACGGTGCTCTGCACCGAAAGCATACCGATGAAGCCCGCCATCATCAGGCCAAGCACCCAGCAGACGGCTTTATGGAACAGGGAAATGATCCCGCTCAGTGAGATCATGGGATTGACGGCATCCACAATGCTCATGGCCAGCAGCATTCCCAGCACCGGAAAAATCATCTGCGCCGAAACCTGCATGAATAGCTCACAGATCCCCGCCATTCCCGCCTGCCAGACCGCTGCGGACGTAATGCCGCCCCCTGCGGCAAGAACACCGCCGAGAATCCCGGAGAAGGCAAGCAGGAAATCCGCTGCAGCCGCCAGCGTATCCCCCGCGCGGAGGATCCCTTCCGTCACCGGCTGTGCGGCAATGCCCGAGGCGCACAGCACGCACACCGTATCATAGACCGGGGCTGTCCGTTCACTGCGCAGGCTTCCGGCCAGTGCAGACAGCAGAATCACACCCAGCAGCATGCCCAGCATATGCAGCGGGGATGCTGCCTCGGCAAGCACGGTATTCCAGAGGGCGCCCAACGCATCGGACAGGGTATATCCCGTCAGGGCTTCGGTGTCCGTCACATCCGGCAGCGCCATTCCGTAGGTGGACAGCAGCGCATCGAGCGCGGAGTCAAAATACGGCTCTGTCATTCCATCACCTCCATCACGGTTTCGGCAACAGTGAGAAACAGCGGCAGGGCAAGCACGGTCAGACAGATCCTGCCGCACAATTCCACCGCCGATGCGATCGCGCCTTCTCCGCAGTCGCGGCACAGATCCGTGCCCAGACGGGTGATCCAGGCAATGCCGACCGCCTTGCAGAGTACGGAAAAATACCCGCTGTCCAGTCCGCTCTGCGAAAAGATTCCCGAAGCCGTCTGCACAATGCGCTGTACCTCCGGCAGCATTCCGAGCAGCAGAAGCACCGTTACCCCGGCAGCGAGCAGCACCGCCTGCGGCTTCTGGTATTCGCGCAGCACCAGGCAGAGAATGCTCCCGATGATTGCGAATGCAGCAGCGTTTTCGACGCTCACAGCCCGAACACCGCCTTGACCGTGCTGAACAGCTCGCTGATCTGGTCAATCACCAGCATCAGCACCACGATCAGCCCGGCAAGCGTTGTCATCATTGCCTGCTCATCCCGCTCCGCCTTTTTCAGAACCAGGCTCAGCACTGCCACAATGATGCCTGTCCCGGCAATTTTAAAAATCAGATCAATGTCCATGTCCCGTCTCCCCCGCTTTGGTATTACATCAGCAGAACCGCCAGCATGGCACCGCCCAGCATGCCCAGCAATCGGAACAGTCTGCCCTGCACGGTACTTTTTGCATGTGCCTCGGCACCGCTGCGGCTGATCTCTGCACGCGCCAGCTCCAGCGCGGCAAGCTGCCCCTCCAGATCCGTTGTGCCAAGGACGCTTCCGAGCCGGATCAGCGTTTCCTGCACCGCGACCGGAATTCCGCTGTCCCTGCGGATCGCTTCACATACGACCGTACCCGGCATGCAGCCAGGTGTCATCTGCTCCCCTGCCCTCCGGAGAAATCCGAATTCCCGGTAAGCCGGCTTTTCGGACAGGAGCACCAGCAGCTCCGGCAGCTCGGTCTGCATGGTGCGGATGTAGACACCGCATTCCGAGAGCAAAGACAGCAGCAAATCATGCGCCCTTGCATCGCGCCGCAGCCTGCCCGCCTGATACATTCCGAAACCGCTGCATGCCAGCACGATGCAGAGGATCCCGATGCATCTCACAGCCGCCGGAGCGTTTGTACACGCCCCTGATGCAGCAGCACCGCCCAGGCAAAGACATGCGCCTCCAGAAGCGGCTGCAGGACGCCTCTGTGCATCAGCTCCTCCATGCTACCCGCATGCGCCGAGGCAAGCAGCATCGCCCCGCATCCCGCTGCCTGGAGCAACGCATCCGCATCCGCGCCGGTGCCGATCTCGTCACAGACAATGCAAGACGGCGTCATCACCCGCAGCGCTGTCAGAATTCCGGCGGCACGCGGATAGCCGTCAAATACATCTGTCAGCATTCCCACATCATGCTGCGGCATTCCCCGGTACACCGCCGCAAGCTCGCCGCGCTCGTCGATCAATGCGGTCGGCACGCTGTTTCCTGCCAGACGCGCCAGATCGCGCAGGAAGGTCGTTTTTCCGCTTCCGGCAGGCCCCGCGACCAGAATGCTTCCCTGCACCTGCTGCCAGACAGAAGCGGCGATTCCCGGAAGCTCCCCCGCAATGCGGAAATTCAGCCCCGCAATGCTCCGGACAGCGGAAACAGTCTCCCCTTGCCGCACGGCGCTTCCGCACAGACCCACACGGCAGCCCCCGCGGATCGTGACAAATCCTTCGGCGGTATCCTGTTCATGGGAATAGACCGAATAGGACATGATCGCCTGATAGGATCGTGCCAGATCCTCGGATGTCGGCTTCAATGCCGCCGCAGCATCCCCGGTCAGCACCCCTTCGGCGGCAAGCAGCCGGGGCGTGCCGGATTCTGTGACCGATACCGGGCGGCCGATGCGCAGGCGCACCTCCTGAATGCGCTGCTGTGTGCGCTCCGGAAGCTGCCGGAGACTGCGGCTGACAGGGGTGGGCAGGTAATCGAGTGTACTTCTGAGATTATCGAGCGACCTCATGCAGATTGGCTCCTTCCTGTATTGAACTTGGTACATCCTATGTGGGAGCAGACAGGTTTATGCAGCCTGTCTATTGACAAAATCCGCCAGAGCGGGTATAATATACCTGTTATACAGAAAGGTGGGGGCGGTATGCTGACACATCGGCCTGATCCGGAAATGATCCGGGAATGGAAGCGCATTTATGATGCCTTTCATGCACAGCTAAAACCTGACCGGAAGACCGGGCCGCAGGTGGATGCGTATTTCCGGGATCATTATCCGCATGAAGCCATCTCAGATCCCGGCTTTGCAGCGGCGGTGCGGGGGAATATTCTCGACAATCCCCATTCTGCCGCAAAGCTCCCGGAAGGTATTGCACCCGAGATCCGCTGCTACCGGAGCGGCAGCGTGCTGGTGGGGATCGACCTGGTGACCGGAGAAATCCATGTGGAATCCGATCCGGTCGATCTGTCAGTACCGATCTATGATGATCTGTTCGTTTACAGGGGACTTGATGCGGCAGATCTGGAAAATTACTTCCTGACAGCCGAATACATCCAACTGAAGCAGGACAGGATGCAGAAAGAAGAGGAAACATGATGAACCAGACAATTCTGAATGACGGATGGACAGCGGCGTGGGGGAATGCCATTTCCATTGCGACCCGAAGACCGGCCAATTACGCCCGCGACCTGACACTCCGCTATCCGGTCACAATGCTGCTTTCGGGCGATGCCGTGCGCATTACCCTTGACAATTTCTGCGGCACACAGCCGGTCACCGTGACAAAGGCTGCCTGTGCCAGAGCCGTTTCCGGCATGGAGACCGATGCACAGTCCATGCTGCCTGTGACCTTTGACGGAAGCAGGAGCGTGACCATTCCCGCAGGCAGCCGGGTCACAAGCGATCCGGTTCCGATGGCTGTCATGCGCGGACAGCGGATCGCCGTTAGTCTGTATTTTGCGGATTTCACAGAGCTGCGGTCTGCGGTCAATATCACAGGGCCTCTTTCGGAGGGATACTTCGCCGTCGGTGACCATGCCGAATCTGCGCAGCTTCCCGGAGATCTGTACAATTCGACCAACTGGTTCTATTTTCTCAGCGGCGTGGATGTGCATACCCGGCGCCCGGCGCGATGCACGGTCTGCTACGGCGATTCGATCACAGCGCAGGCATGGCCGGGCTATCTCATGCAGCGTGCGCTTTCTGAGGGCTCGCCGGATGTATCCGTCATCCGCAAGGCTGCCAGCGGCACGCGCATTCTGCGGCAGTATGACAATATCGTCTACGATTCCTACGGTCTGCGCGGAGAGGTGCGGTTCCCTCATGAATTCCCGGTAGCCGGTGCGGATGCCGTCATCATCCAGCACGGCATCAATGACATCATCCACCCCGTCGGCGTCGAGGTCAACCGCTTCCGTCCGTGGAGCGATCTGCCGACTGCACAGGAAATGATCGACGGTCTGCGCCGGTACATCGAACAGTCGCATCAGCTTGGAATGCGCGTGTATCTCGGCACGCTCCTGCCTATCGAGGGATGGCGTACCTATGCGGATTTCCGGGATGCGCTCCGGTGCGAGGTCAACGAATGGATGCGCACTACAACGGAAGCCGAAGGCTGCATTGACTTTGACAAGGCCGTCCGGGATCCGTCCCATCCGGCGCGGTTCGCCCCCGGCTTCGACAGCGGCGACCATCTGCATCCGAGCCTGAAAGCCTACGAACGCATGGCACAGGAGGTTCCGGCAAAGCTGCTGCAAAAATGACAAACAAAAAGGAGAGGCTTCAAGCCTCTCCTTTTCTGCATATCACCTTGCCGTGCAGAACGGCGGCTGCCGTCAGCGCAGATGCCCCTGCCAGAATCATGACGGGGTACGCGGTCACCGCATTCTCCGGGATCAGATAGGCCAGCACAGACAATGCTGCCGCGGGCGGAACAAACAGCTTTGTATGCAGCATCAGCAAGCAGACAGCCAGCATTGTCAGACCTGCCGCCGGAAACAATGGCATTCCAAGCAGCCCGGCACCCATGCGAAGCCCTGCCCCGATGAGTGCGCACACCGTAATAAACAGCACCATCCGGATCGGGTGCTTCTGCGCGGGAGAAGTCGGCTTCCAGAATTCGGTATAGGCCACCAGCAGCGGCGGTGCGGCTGCAAACCGGAATCCTGTCAGCACCGCAAGGATCAGGATGCCGCAGCCGATCCCCCATCGGACAAACAGATCCAAAGCCGCCTTGCGATCCGGGGCGGGCAGCGGCGTAAATGCTTCATGCGCCCGGATGCCAAATGCTTCCGTCAGCCGCCTGGCCGCCAGGATCAGCAGCGTCAGAATGGCAGCGGCGACAGGATACACAACAGATTCGCTCTGAATCATGACCGGCAGCACGATTGCAGAGATCATCGGCGCAAATCCCGTGCGGGAAACAAGAAACAATCCCGATGCCAGCAGAAACGCCAGACAAAGCTGCATCCACAGCGGCAGCGGGACAAAGCGCACGATCAGAATGCCTGCCGCAGCACCGATGCAGATGCTTCCGAACAAATGCGGTGCATCCGTCTGCCAGGACAGCTTCGGGGCGATCAGTGCCCCGGCTGCAATGGCGGCAATTTCCGGGAATAAAATCTCCCGGTTCTCCGTCAGCTCTGCCGCCGCCGTCATGCCCGTGACCAGCAGCACGGCAAGCAGAACAGGCAGCACAGATTTCTGTTTTTCCATGTGATTCTCTCCATTCATTTTCAGGTGCATGTTCCATTATACACCATCCGGAGAAAAAAAGCAACAGGCTCCCGGTCAGTGCATCCGGAAGCCCGCTGTTAACTATATCATTGCGGCATCAGCCGAGGCGGTTGTAGACCTGGCCATTGTACATGGTCTGACCTGCAGCCTTGAACATTTCGGAAACGGTTACCATCTGCCAGCCGTTTGCCTTAAGCACGGGAGCAAGCTCCTCGATCGCACCGGCAGTGGTATCATAATTTTCATGCATCAGAACAACTGCGCCATTGAGAGAACCGTCATTCATGGCGTTGAGAATGGTCTGCTTGATCTGATCCTTGGAAGCCTTATCCCAGTCCATGGAGTACACGCTGCAATTAACAAGCGGCACACCCGCAACTCTCTGGAAAGTCTCATTCGTCTTCAGATACGGCGGACGGATCAGGAATTCTTCCTGGCCGGTAATGGCAGTCAGGGCACTCTTGCACTTGTTGATCTCCTCGATCATCTGTGCTTCAGAAAGCGTGGTCATGTCCGGATGAGACCAGGTGTGGTTGGCGATCTCATGGCCGAGACTCTGCGCACGCTTGATCTCTGCTTCGTTGCCCGCGATGCGCTCGCCCCAGTAGAAGAAGGTGGAATGGCCGCCGTTATTGGCGATGGCATCCTGAATGCGGGCGGGGCAGTTGCTGCCGGCGATCGGGCCGTCATCAAATGCCAGTGCAACCATCGGCTTGCTCTTGTCGATCCAGGAAACATCAGCCGTATTGTACCACTGACCCTCGACCTTCTGCTGAGGTGCTTCTGTGGTTTCGGGATCGGTCGTCAGCGGGGGATCTACCTTGTCCTTGAGCTGGTTGTTGCGAAAGGATTCGTCCAGCACAAAGCGCTTGAGGATCGCCAGGTCGAAGATGTCGAGTTTGTTGTCGCCGTTCATGTCGGCGTAGGAGGACTGAATGTCAACCTTGATATTCACCAGGAACTTCTGGAGTGCCACGATGTCGAGCAGTTCAACCTTGCCGTTGCCGTTCACATCGCCGCGGGAATCCAGATTCGACGGGCCGATGGCCGGATCAATCACGGTTCCCTCCGGAGCGCCGATGGCCTCGTCGATCCAGAAGTCATTCTTGGAGTCTTCCGTCTCCACATACAGCAGCAGATTCGAGGCACCGGCCGGAATGGTGTAGCTTGTGTTGGCAAGCTGTACCCATTCGCCGCGGGCAGCGTCGGCTTCTGCAATGGTGGAATACTGCTCCTTGTTGTTGCTGTCCACATACTGCAGCGTCAGCTTGAAATGATCGGAGGCTGCTGCCTTCTGCATTGCCATTGCGCTGAAGCTGTAAGCGGTGCCGGGAACAAAGGTCTTGGTATCGAGCGACAGAGAAGCGCCGTTCCAGGTATCGGTTCTGCCCTTGACGGACAATGCCTGTGTACCGGCAGCCGCATAATTGGAGGAGGCAACAACAGATGCATCGCCGCGGCCGCTCCACTTGTCCGTACCGCCCTCAAAAGTGGAATGGAAGTAGTAGCCGTCTGCATCCGGTTCAGGCTGTGTCGGGGGCTCGGTCGGAACCGGATCCGGAATAGAGCCGACAGTGATAACATTCTTCGTGACATTCGCACGGCCGGAGCTCTCCCAGCCTTCCACGTTCAGGGCAACCTCAGTCAGGTTACCGATTTCCAGGCCGGCTTCCTCCCAGGCCTTGAAATGATCGGAAACAGTAATCCGGCCGGAGGTTCTCTTGGACTTGCGGATACTGAAATACTGCTTGAATTTCTTGTTGCCGCCGCCCTCGATCGTGGGGCCTTCATGCCAGATCCAGAAGATCTCGTACTGCGCATCGTCGATGGTCACGGTCTTCGACTGG
>CACZPI010000105.1 GCA_902783005.1 uncultured Ruminococcus sp.
AAGTACGACAAAAAGAGAAAGGCTGCGTAACCAAGGCGGTTACGCAACCTTATCTTCAAATCATAAAAACTTCTTTATGAGTACCCGCCTTATGCTTCGGGGTTTTTGTTATATCAAGTGAAGCTGTATAAGTCTTTACATAATAGTTGTTCTATATGAGTACCGACCTAATGGTGTGAGGTGTTCTTTCTATCTGAGCTTTTCGTCAAATTTATTCTTTTTGCCGGCGCCGGAAACATCTACCGGATATTCCCCGGTGAAGCAGCCCTGGCAGAATCCGTCCTTTTGCCCGATCAGCTCGCCAAGCGATTCCACCGGCAGATAGGCCAGGCTGTCCGCACCGATATGTGCTGCGATCTCATCGGCGCTGCGGTACTGATTGGCGATCAGATGCTCCTCGGAATCAATATCCGTCCCGAAATAACACCCGTGCAGAAACGGCGGGGAGGAAATGCGCACATGCACCTGAGAAGCCCCCGCATCCCGGAGCAGCCGGATGATCTTGGCGCTGGTCGTGCCGCGAACAATGCTGTCGTCGATCATGACAACGCGCTTGCCGGCGACGGTCTCCCGGATGACATTGAGCTTGATGCGCACGGCATTTTCCCGCATGGACTGCTCCGGCTGAATAAAGCTCCTGCCGATATACTTGTTCTTGATAAAACCGATCCCGTAGGGGATCCCGCTCTCCTGCGCATAGCCAAGCGCGGCATCGAGTCCGGAATCCGGAACACCGATCACCACATCTGCCCCGACAGGATGATTCCGTGCAAGGAGCTTTCCGGCGCAGATCCGGGCATGATGCACCGAGACCCCGCCGATCACCGTATCCGGCCGCGCAAAGTAGATGTACTCAAAAATGCAGAAGCTCGGGGGCTTGCTTCCGCAGTGCGTCCGGATGGACTGGAGCCCCTCATTGCTGACAATGACGATCTCCCCCGGATCAATGTCCCGCAGGAATGCCGCGCCCGCTGCATCGAGCGCACAGCTTTCCGAGGCAATGATGTACGCGCCGTCCGGCGTTCTGCCGATGCACAGCGGCCGGAATCCGTTCGGGTCGCGGAATGCGATGAGCTTCTGCGCCGTCATCACAATGCAGGAATAGGCGCCGCATAAATGCTGCATTGCCTGGCTGACGGCGTCCTCCGTGGAGCCGCATTGCAGGCGGTGACGGACGATCTCATAGGCGATCGCTTCGGTGTCGGAAGTCCCGTGGAAGATCGCGCCGGACAGCTCAAAGCGGCTTCTCAGATCAAAGGCATTGGTGAGGTTGCCGTTGTGGACAAGCGCAAGATTGCCCTTGATGTGGCGGATGACGAGCGGCTGGATGTTATTCCGGTCGTGCCCGCCGGTGGTGGAATAGCGCACATGCCCGACGGCCATCTGACCGCTGCCAAGTGAACGGAGGACTTCCGGTGTGAATACCTCAGAAACCAGACCGTCCTCCCGGTATTGTGTCATGACACCGCTGTCGCAGACGGCAATGCCGCAGCTTTCCTGTCCGCGGTGCTGGAGTGCATACAGCCCGAAATAGGTGCTGGCTGCCACATTCGATGCATCCGGTGTAAAGATGCCGAATACACCGCATTCTTCATGAATCGTTTCCAAAATACGGATCTCTCCAGTCGTTACAGATATTGTTCATTGATCCGGTCAATGATCTCCATTGCCGCGATGGGTTTGCGTTTCCGGTTGTCCATCGCATATTTTTCCAGATAGGAATGTGCCTGCTCCTCCGTCATGCCCTGATACTGCATCATGAGGAATTTGGCACGGTCAATTGTGCGGATGTCGCGCAGCTTCTGTTCAAGCCGGGCGTTATCCTCGAGAATATTGGCACACCGCTGCATGACAATCTCCATCGTCCGGATCAGCTGGTACAGGATCTGCTTGTTGACCGGTCTGCCCAGTACGATCACCTGGTGGTGATCCGAGAGCCAGGCAAGCTGCTCCGCCTGTTCCTGCTTGAGGAGCAGGATGCAGTTGCTGTTGGTATGCCGTGTGATATATTTCGCCAGTTCTACGCCGCTTTCATCAATCAGCGGCGCATGGATCACAACCAGCTCTGTGTGATGATCTTGTTCCAGAATGCTCCTGGCCTGATAGGCCGAGGGAAGTGTTTTGATGCTGCACTGGAACGATGATTTCAAAAAGCCTTCAAGTGATTCCGCAGCCCCATTGCTGCCTGACAGGATCAGAATTTGCTCCATATCATGCCTCCTTGCTGCGTTGGAAAATGCTCAGTGCTGAGCTTTCGCAAACGCTGTCCATTCATCGCGGCGTCTTTTCAGAAAACCGTCCAGAACGGAAGGCGGGATATGTTCTGCCAGAAATGCGGAATTTCCGGCACAGTCTGCCGCTTCTGACAGATCATGCGGAAGCTCCTGCGTACCGCTGTTTTCAGGCGGCAGGGGCAGATCCTCTGCAATACCCTCCATTGCTGCGCAGATCATGAGTCCGAAGACATAGTACGGATTGCAGGCGCAGTCGGCTGCCCGCAGGGTCATGCCCTCGCCGGCAGATTCGTCATAAAGCCGGAACAGCTGTTCCCCCTCACGCATCGACCAGGTGACAGTGCGGGGAACGGCGAAATCGCCAAGTCTTGCATAGGAGCCGACTGCTGTATTCGTAAACAGCGCAAATTCGCGGATGCGCCGCATGATACCGGCGGCCGCATGCCGCTGCAGGGCAAGGTCGATCCGGTCTTCCTCCGCGTGGTAGACAGTCATGGTGATATGCATGCCGTTCCCGAATGCATCCGGCAGCGGCTTAGGTGCAAAGGATGCATAGACGCCGTGTGCGCTGCTGACAGAACGGACAGCGGATTTGAAGCTGAGGAATGTATCCGCAGCCTTGAGCGCCGAGGAGGCAGCAAAATCAATTTCATGCTGCCCGGCGCCTGCCTCATGGTGGGATGCCACGGGACGAATGCCCATCTGTTCGAGGGTCAGGCAGACATCCCTCCGGAGATTCTCGCCCTTGTCCTCCGGCGCCGTGTCATAGCATCCGGCTTGGTCATGGGGAAGCTCAGTCGGAAGCCCGAGGTCGTCGAGCAGAAAGAGCATGAATTCACAGGAGGTGCCGAAGCGGAAACGGTAGCCCTTCCGGATGGCCTCCTTCATGATCGCTTTGAGGAAATACCGGCTGTCTGCTTCAAAATGCGAGCCGTCAGCGTAGCGGATGTAGCAGAACATCCGGATAACTCTGCCGTCCTGCGGTCTCCACGGCAGAGGGGTCATGGTCTGGCTGTCCGGAAACAGGAACAGATCGCGCCCCTGTGCTGCCTCAAAGCCCTTGATCTTCTTGGCGGTGATCCGGATGCCCCGTGCAAATGCACTGGCAAGCTCGGAGGCGGGAATGGAGAGGTTTTTCATATGCCCGTTCCCGTCGCAGAATGTGAGTTTTACAAATTTTACATCATTTTCCTCGATATACTGGAGGATCTCTTCTTCGGAATAGATCATTTCGCACCTCCCGGCAGATTGGAATAGCCCATCAGATAACGGTCGATCTCCGCAGCCGCATCGCGGCCTTCCCGGATGGCACGGACGACAAGCGACTGACCAATATGCATGTCGCCCGCCGTAAATACCTTCTCGGCGGATGTCCGGTGGTAATTCTGCTGTGTTTCCAGATTTCCCCGTGCATTCAGCGCTGCACCGAATGCCCCGGCCAGCCCGCTGTCACATCCGACGAAGCCCGCCGCGATCAGGCACAGCTCGCAGGGAAGCTCCTCCTCGCTGCCTTCGATCTCATGCGGCCGGCGGTTTTCGTCAAATGCCAGGCGCACCGTCCGCACGCCG
The DNA here is from genome assembly GCA_902783005.1 of uncultured Ruminococcus sp. Classification (GTDB taxonomy): domain Bacteria; phylum Bacillota; class Clostridia; order Oscillospirales; family Ruminococcaceae; genus UBA3855. Next base: position 3,804 of record CACZPI010000105.1, read on the forward strand.
GTCAGATGTCCGTTTTCGTCCTTGACGAATGCCTTGACGGTCGTACAATACCGCCGCGGATCCTCACCGAATACCGCAATGGCCTCCTCCTGACCGTAATCAGTCTTGCTGATCCGGGGGTATTCCGGGAAGGGATTGTTTTCCGCGCGGGTATCGGGGAGCTTCGGCATCATTTCGAGCTGTACAACGCTTTTGCATCCGTGACGGACAGCGGTTCCTACGCAGTCATTTCCGGTGTCGCCGCCGCCGATCACGACGACATGCTTATCCCTGGCGCTGATGTGGTTTCCATCTGTCAGACCGCCGTCCAGCAGCGCCTTTGTGGTCGAGGTGAGGAAATCCACGGCAAAATGAATGCCGACCGCATCGCGCCCCTCAGCCTGGATGTCCCGCGGGCGGGATGCACCGCAGGCAAGCACCACGGCATCAAATTCTTCCAGAAGCTCACCTGCGGAAACATCCTGTCCGACGGCGGAATTTAACCGGAATTCCACGCCCTCCTGTTCCATGAGTGCTGTGCGGCGCAGGACGGTCTGCTTTTCGAGCTTCATATTGGGGATGCCGTACATGAGCAGGCCGCCCGGACGATCTGCCTTTTCAAAGACCGTGACGGAATGGCCGCGGTGATTGAGCTGGTCGGCGCAGGCAAGGCCGGAGGGGCCGGAGCCGATCACCGCAATGCGCTTCCCGCTTCTTGTGCCCGGAATGACCGGCTGCATGAGACCATGTGCATAGCCGAATTCGATCAGCTCATATTCATTGTCACGGACTGTCACCGGATCGCCGTAAAGTCCGCAGGTACATGCCTTTTCACAAAGCGCCGGGCAGACACGCGAGGTAAATTCCGGGAAATTGTTCGTCATCAGAAGCCGGTCAAGCGCCTGTTCCTCGGCGCCCTTCCAGAGCAGGTCATTCCATTCCGGAATGAGGTTGTTCAGCGGACATCCGGAGATCATGCCGCAGAGCATCTGTCCGTTCTGGCAGAAGGGAACACCGCAGTCCATGCATCTGCCCGCCTGCTCCTGCCGGGATTCATGCGGCAGGGGCTTGTGGAATTCATTGTAATTCTGAATGCGCTCAAGGGGCGCCGAAGCGGTGTTCTCTGTGCGTGTATAGTCGAGAAATCCAGTTGCCTTTCCCATATTCACGCTTCCTTTCTCAGTAAATTGAATGCTTCGATCTCCGCTTCTTCTGCGGAAGCTCCCTGTGCGGTGAGCTTTGCCACAGTGCCGGTGATCTTGGCATAATCGTGCGGGATGATCTTCTTGAACAGCGGCAGATAGCCGGAAAAATCGGCCAGGATGCGCTTTGCCTTGGGGGAGCCTGTGGCATCGAGGTGCGCCTGGATCAGCGCCTGGAGCTGTGCAATATCTGCGCTGTCACTGACGCTTTCCATGGAGACAAGCGCCTTGTTGAGCCGTGTGTAAAGATCGTGCGATTCGTCAAGGACATAGGCGACACCGCCGGACATACCGGCAGCAAAATTCTTGCCCGTCCGTCCGAGGATGACGACCCGTCCGCCTGTCATGTATTCGCATCCGTGATCCCCGACACCTTCACAGACGGCATCCGCACCGGAATTGCGCACACAGAACCGTTCGCCTGCAATGCCGTTCATGAATGCCGCACCGGAGGTCGCACCGTAGAGTGCCACGTTGCCGACGATGATATTTTCCTCCGCAGCGAATCCGGAGCCTGCCGGCGGGAATACCGCAAGCCTGCCCCCGGAAAGGCCTTTTCCGAAATAGTCATTGCCGTCGCCCTCGAGTGTGAGGGTCAGTCCCTTGGGAATAAATGCGCCGAAGCTCTGCCCGCCGCTTCCGTGGCAATGTACAGTATAGGTGTTGTCCGGAAGCGTCTGCTCTCCGTGCAGCCGTGTGATCTGCGAACCGAAGAGAATGCCGAACGAGCGGTCTGTATTCTGCACATCCAGGTCAAGGGAGGCAGGCTTGCCCTTTTTCAGAGCGCTGCCCATTTTCTTGAACAGCACCGTTTCATCCGCCGTCTGTTCCAGTGCAAAGTCGTAGACATCCTCCGGATCCGAATGCAGCGCACCGCCCGGAATCGTATGCAGGATGCCGGAAAGATCCATGTCCGGCGCATCCTCCGTGCGGACAAGCAGATCCGTTCTGCCGACCAGCTCATCCACGGTACGAATGCCGAGCTTTGCCATGTATTCCCGCAGCTCCTGCGCCACGAAATGCATGAAATTCACGATGTATTCCGGCTTGCCGCGGAATCGCTTGCGCAGCTCCGGATTCTGGGTTGCAATGCCCATGGGGCAGGTATCCAGATTGCATACCCGCATCATCGTGCAGCCCATGGTCACCAGGGGAGCGGTCGCAAAGCCGAATTCCTCTGCGCCAAGCAGGGCAGCCACAAGAACATCGCGTCCGTTCATCAGCTTGCCGTCCGTCTCAATGACCACGCGGGAGCGCAGACCGTTGAGGATCAGCGTCTGATGTGCTTCTGCAAGCCCCAGCTCCCAGGGAAGGCCGGCATTGTAAATGGAGCTGCGCGGCGCAGCGCCGGTGCCGCCGTCGTATCCCGAGATCAGCACGACCTGGGCGCCTGCCTTGGCAACGCCTGCGGCGACGGTACCCACGCCGGCTTCGGAAACGAGCTTGACGGAAATGCGGGCATCACGGTTGGCATTTTTCAGGTCATAGATGAGCTGTGCGAGATCCTCGATGGAATAAATATCATGATGCGGCGGCGGGGAGATCAGCCCGACGCCTGCCGTGGAATGCCGGGTCTTTGCGATCCACGGATAGACCTTTTCAGCCGGAAGGTGGCCGCCCTCACCGGGCTTGGCACCCTGTGCCATCTTGATCTGGATCTCCTTGGCCGAAACCAGATATTCCGAGGTCACACCGAAGCGTCCGGAAGCGACCTGCTTGATCGCAGAGCATTTCTCGGAATGCAGCCGCTCCGGAGATTCGCCGCCCTCGCCGGAATTGGACTTGCCGCCGATGCGGTTCATGGCCTCTGCAAGACATTCATGTGCCTCCTGCGAAATGGAGCCGTAGGACATGGCACCTGTCTTGAATCGCTTGCAGATGCTTTCCACGGATTCGACCTCTTCAAGCGGAATGCCGCCGTCCTCCGGGAAGCGAAAATCCAGAAGGCTGCGGATGGTCAGATGCCTGTCCTCTGCGGTCAGAGCGTGGGAGTATTGCAGGTAAGTCTCATAATTCCCCGTCCATGCTGCCTGCTGCAGCAGATGGATCGTGGCCGGGGTATACAGATGGTCGGTCTTGCCGCTGCGAAGCTGATGCAGACCGCGGCTGGAAAGGTTCGGATCCGTATGCAGACCGAGCGGATCAAATGCCAGACGATGCATATGCTCAATGCGGCGGCTGATGTCAGACAGCCCGATGCCGCCGATGCGGCTGACAGTGCCGCGAAAATACCGGCTGATGACCTCCCGGGAAATGCCAACGGCTTCAAACAGCTTGCTGCCCTGGTAGGACTGGATCGTGGAAATGCCCATTTTGGATGCAATCTTGACGATGCCATGCAGAACGGCATTGTTGTAGTCGTCCTCTGCGGCATAGTGATCCTTGGCAAGCTGCCCGCGGCGGATGTAATCGTGAATGGTCTCGTGTGCCAGATACGGATTGACAGCACAGGCACCGTAGCCGAGCAGCGCAGCAAAATGATGCACCTCACGAGGCTCTGCGCTTTCGAGCACAATGGAAACGGCAGTCCGCTTCTTTGTGGAGACCAGATGCTGCTGCAATGCCGCAACGGCCAGAAGGGAAGGGATCGCACAGCGGGATTCATCCACATCCCGGTCAGAGAGGATCAGAATGTTGGCGCCGCTGCGGTAAGCCTTGTCCGCCTCGATGAACAGACGCTCGATCGCATGCTCCAGTGTGGTACCGATATAGAAGGTGATCGGAATGACGGCGGAGCGCAGACCGGGTGTTTGCAGGGATTTGATCTTCAGAATATCGGTCTCGCTGAGAATGGGATTCTCAATTTTCAGGACGCGGCAGTTTTCCGGGGATTCTTCGAGGAGATTGCCGTCCTCACCGATATAAACGGTGGTATCTGTGACCACTTCCTCGCGGATCGCGTCGATCGGGGGATTCGTTACCTGTGCAAAGAGTTGCCGGAAATAGTTGAACAGCGGAGGCTGCTCTGCATCGAGAGAGGGAAGCGGTACATCGCTGCCCATAGAAGCGATCGGCTCTGCACCGGATCCCGCCATGGGAAGAATGCTGCGGCAGATGTCCTCATAGGAGTAGCCGAATGCCTTCTGCAGGCGGGTCAGCTCCTCATGGGAATAGATGCGTACCTTCTGGTTCGGGATGCGGATATCCCCGAGCTTCATCAGATTCATGTCCAGCCATTCGCCGTAGGGCTGCGAGGAGGCATATTGGTGCTTGATCTCATCGTCATCCACAAGCCGCCCTTGTCTGGTATCGGCCAGGAGCATTTTTCCGGGCCGCAGCCGGTCCTTCTTCACGATCTGCTCCGGCGGAATGTCAATGCAGCCCGTTTCAGACGACAGCACCAGGAATCCGTCGGATGTGATGCAGTAGCGCGAGGGACGCAGGCCGTTGCGGTCGAGCACCGCGCCCATGACCTCGCCGTCAGAAAACAGGATGGAAGCCGGGCCGTCCCAGGGCTCCATCATGGTGGCGTAATACTGGTAGAAATCTTGCTTGTCCTGGGAAAGGGTGCGGTCATTTTTCCACGGCTCCGGGATGAGGAGCATCACTGTCTTCGGCAGCGGCATGCCGGACATCACGAGAAATTCCAGCGCATTGTCCAGTCTTGCGGAATCCGAGCCGTCGGGATTGAGCGCCGGAAGGATCTTGTGCAGATGCTCCCGGAATGCTTCACAGGACATGGTCTCCTCGCGGGCAAGCATCTTGTCGGCGTTGCCGGTGATGGTGTTGATCTCACCGTTATGGACGATCAGCCGGTTCGGATGTGCCTTCTGCCAGCTCGGGGAGGTGTTCGTGGAGAAGCGGGAATGCACCATGGCGATCGCCGATACAAACCGGCTGTCCTGCAGATCCGGATAGAACCGGCGCAGCTCATCGACCAGGAACATACCCTTATAAACGATCGTGCGGCTCGACAGGGAGCAGACGTAGGTCAGCTCATTGGACTGCTCAAATTCTCTGCGGATAAAAAACAGCTTCCTGTCGAAGGCAAGCCCGCGTTCGCAATCCTCCGGCCGCGCCACAAATCCCTGCCAGATCTGCGGCATGCTCTCTCTGGCTCTGCTGCCGAGAATTTCCGGGCAGCAGGGAACGCGGCGCCATCCGAGGAAGGTCAGGCCGTTTTTCTGCACAATGATCTCAAAGAGCTTTTTGGCCTGTGCGCATTTCAGTTCACTTTGCGGCAGGAAAAACATGCCCACGCCGAAATCGCCGGTCTCACCGGTCTGAAAGCCGAGCGCCTGCGCGGCATCTGAAAAGAATGCCCCCGGGATCTGTGTCAGGATTCCCACACCGTCACCGGTTTTTCCTTCCGCATCCTTGCCTGCGCGGTGTTCGAGCTTTTCGACAATGGATAAAGCGTCATCGACCACGCGCCGTGAACGTTCGCCTTTGAGGTTCACGACAGCACCGATGCCGCAGTTTTCGTGTTCAAATGTGGGGCTGTACAGCCCCTGTGCCTGATAGGGGGCTTCCTCTCTGAAATGATCCATAGTATTCAAGTCCTTTCTGCTTGCAGAGCTGCAAAAAAAGAAAAGACGCCCACAACCGGACACTTCGCCCGTTCGTGAACGTCTTTGTTCAATTAGCATTATATCATACATACGGACAACTGTCAATCCCTGACGGACAAATTTGTGAATTACGAGCAGAATTATCTCTGAAACAGACGAAAAATCTGTGCGTCCTTCACGAATCCGTCAAAAAGCCCTTGACAAATCTGCGGAAACGGAGTATACTGGCAGTGTAAACAGCAAAGGAGCTGTGGAGCAATGCGTTCCACAGCTCCTTTTGTATTTTCTGCTGTGCATTTCAAGGAGGTATTGTTATGGAAAAGGTCACTGAATTTTTCGGCTCAATGGTATTTGATGACAGACAGATGAAGGCGCGTCTTTCCGAAAAGGTCTATAAGAGCCTGAAGCGTACCATCGACAGAGGCACCAAGCTCGACAGCTCGGTTGCAGATGCCGTTGCATCGGCAATGAAGGACTGGGCGCTCGAGCTGGGTGCAACGCATTATACCCACTGGTTCCAGCCGGAAACGGGTCTGACTGCCGAGAAGCATGACAGCTTTATTACCCCGGCGCCCGATGGCAGAGTGATCATGGAATTCTCCGGCAAGGAGCTGGTCAAGGGTGAACCGGATGCCTCCTCCTTCCCGTCCGGCGGTCTGCGTGCCACATTTGAAGCAAGAGGCTATACGGCATGGGATCCGACCTCCTATGCATTCATCAAGGACGGTACGCTGTACATTCCGACTGCCTTCTGTTCCTATACCGGCGAGGCGCTTGATAAGAAGGTACCGCTGCTGCGTTCTATGGAGGCGCTCAATAAGCAGGCCATGCGCATTCTCAAGCTCTTCGGCAATGAGAAGGTGAGAAGTGTGCGCACCTCCGTCGGCCCGGAGCAGGAATATTTCCTCGTAGACCGCGAGCTCTGGAAGCAGCGCAAGGATCTGATGATGTGCGGCCGCACGCTCTTTGGTGCCATGCCGCCGAAGGGACAGGAAATGGATGACCATTACTTCGGTTCGATCAAGCCGAGAGTCGCCGAATACATGGCAGATCTTGACCGGGAGCTCTGGAAGCTCGGGATCTATGCCAAGACCAAGCACAATGAGGTCGCACCTGCCCAGCATGAGCTTGCCCCGATCTATGACACGACCAATATTGCAGCCGACCACAACCAGCTTACGATGGAGGTCATGCAGAAGGTCGCACTGCGTCACGGACTTGTCTGCCTCCTGCATGAAAAGCCCTTTGCCGGCGTGAACGGCTCCGGCAAGCATAATAACTGGTCGATGTCCACGGATCTGGGAGAAAATCTCCTGTCGCCCGGTGAGACGCCGCAGGAGAATGCACAATTCCTGCTGTTCCTGACCGCCGTCATCAAGGCAGTGGACGATTATCAGGATCTGTTGCGCCTGTCTGTCGCAACCGCCGGAAATGACCACCGACTCGGCGCAAATGAAGCACCGCCTGCCGTGATCTCCATTTTCCTTGGCGACGAGCTGACGGCCATTCTGGAAGCCATCGAGCAGGATGTTCCCTACGGCGGCACAAAGAAGGAGAAAATGCAGCTCGGTGCGGATGTCCTGCCGAAATTCAGCAAAGACACCACCGACAGAAACCGCACCTCTCCCTTTGCATTCACCGGCAACAAGTTTGAATTCCGGATGCTGGGTTCCTCGAACAGCATTTCCTGCGCCAATATCCATCTGAATGCAGCGGTGGCAGAGGTGCTCAGACAGTTTGCGGACGAGCTGGAGCCTGCGGAAGATCTGCATGCAGCCCTGCACGATCTGATCCGCAGAACGATCCACGACCACAAGCGCATCATCTTCAATGGCAACGGCTATGATGATGCATGGATCGCAGAGGCAGAAAAGCGCGGCCTGATGAATCTGAGGACGACCGCAGATGCGATGCCGCATCTGTGCGATGAGAAGAATGTAAAGATGCTGACAGCACACGGCATTTTCACCGAGCCGGAGCTGTATTCCAGACGAGACATCATGCTCGAGAACTATATCAAGACGGTCGGCATCGAGGCCAAGACCATGGTCGATATGGCGGACAAGGAGATCATTCCGGCAGTGATCCGCTTCACCGCAGATACGGCAGCGGCGGCAGCAGCCAAGAAGTCCGCTGTTCCGGGTGCAGCCTGCGCAAGAGAAACGCGGGTTGTATCCACGCTGTCTGCACTGACCGATGAAATGGATGCCGCTTGCGTAAAGCTCGCAGACGATCTGGCTGCGCTGCAGGGCATGCAGGACATTCTGGAGACGTCTGCCTATGTCCGTGATACACTGATCCCGGCAATGGAGGCACTTCGTGCTGCGGCCGATCAGGCGGAAACCCTCACCGGTGCAGCCTACTATCCGTTCCCCGCATACGATCAGCTTTTGTTTGGCGTCTGATCCGAAGCATCGAAATACAAAACAGAGCGCTGCCGCAAATATGCGGCAGCGCTTTGTAATCGTAATTACTTTTCGTAGAACGGAACAGCATCCTTGAGTGCTGCCTGTCCGAAGTTCTGGGCAGTCGGAACGATGGCCAGCTCCACGCCGCGCAGATGCGGCTTTGCAGCCTGTGCGATCGCATCAAACAACTGACGCACGCCGGCATCACCGAGCTTCTTTACATCAATGTCCACAACAAGCAGGAAATTCGGATTTTGCTTGTCCTCGCGCTTCATGACGCGCAGGTAAGCCTTCTCCACATCCTCCTGACCGCCAAAGAACTCACGCAGTGCATCAAGCAGCTCTGTAGGCTCTTCCTTGAGAGTGCCGATCTGGATCTTGGTACCCGGCGCAATGGCTTCGGTATTCATCATGCGGATCAGCTGGTCTGCCGGAACCATGATGTTGGAACCGAACGGATTGATGACAGCGCCTGCAATTTCACCGTTGGCGTTGTTGGCCTGCAGGAAACGGCACAGATCTACGAAGCTGACTGCTGCACGCTGATGCTCCTTGGAGCCTTCCCACTTCTGGAATTCGCCTTCATCAGTAAACAGCGGGAAGAACTTCTTCTGATCCGGGTTGTTGAACAGAACGAAGGCTACATTCGGGGTATCCTTCAGCTCTACGGTGCCGTCCTCATTCTGGACAGCCTTCTGGCTGCTTGTAATATTTGCGGGAACAAGGAAACGCGCTGCCTTCAGGGTATTGACGAATCTCGACTCCGTTACGGGATTGCGCTCCGCCTTCATTGCATCCATTGCTTCTACCAGTGCCGGATTGGTAATCGGCTGCTGGCTTCTTGTGATCTCTGCCAAATCAGTCACCTCATTATTATAATAGAAATTAAAATATAACATCCGGTTCAGGCTTTGCCTGTTTGACCAAAGTGTTATACACATTATACCACATATTTGTGATAAAGTCAACAGGGAATTCAAAAAAACCCGGGACATGCACTGCATGTCCCGGATCTGTTTGTTTCCCGTACTTTTTTGATTATCTGATTTTATGATTATCTGATTTTATGATTATCTGATTTTCAGATTATTCTGATTATCCAGAATCATTCATGAATCATCAAATCAGCCAGTTCATTGCCGCGACGGGTGCGGGAGGACGCTTACGCGCGCTCTACCTTACCGGAACGCAGGCATCTGGAGCAGACGTAGATATGGCACGGAGAACCCTTGACAACTGCCTTGACGCGCTGTACGTTGGGCTTCCATGTTCTGCTGGATGCTCTGTGGGAATGGGATACCTTGTTGCCGAAGGTTACGCCCTTGCCGCAGATCTCACACTTTGCCATTGTGAAACACCTCCTTACATCTGTGTAGAAACACCTATGTCAAATATTATACCAGATATCAAAAAAAAAATCAAGTCTTTTTTCAAAATTTCTGAAATTTTTTGTTCCGATGCAGAATCCGGCAGCCGCTTTTGCTTTTTTTGTACGATTTTACAAAAAGCGCTTGCAATATTTCTGCTTTTGTAGTATAATAAAAGAGTGTTGTTTCCATGATATAAAATAAGGAGGTGGAACAGATGCCCTCTTTTTTCAATACCGAGATGCTTCTGCCGTATCTGGTGCGGCTGATCGTCATTCTTCTGATCAATCCGCTGCATGAGTGCGCCCATGCACTGGCTGCCTACAAGCTCGGTGATAATACGGCACGCGACCGGGGGAGACTGACGCTCGATCCCATTGCGCATATTGATCCGTTCGGTGCATTGCTTTTGCTGTTCTGCGGTTTCGGCTGGGCAAAGCCTGTGCCGGTCAATCCCAACAATTTCCGCAACAAATCCCGCGACATGATGCTGACGGCGATCGCCGGCCCTGCTTCCAATCTGGTCGCTGCTTTTCTGGGGGTTATCGTGATCCAGTTGTTTGGCTTCTACAACGGCGGCTTTACGCTTGAAGATGCCGATACCAAGATGGAATATGTCTTTACGATCCTGTACTATTTTACAGTAATTAACCTGAATCTTTGCCTGTTCAATATGATCCCGGTGCCGCCGCTTGACGGCTCCCGTGTGCTGACGTATCTGCTCCCGCCCCGCGCAGCGGTCTGGATGATGCGCAACCAGCGGTATTTCTACGGCGTGGTCATGATTCTGATGATCACGGGCATCCTGACATGGCCGCTTAACCTTCTGAATCGTCTGCTCCTGTCGGGAATGCTGACGATCACGGACTGGATTCCGGCGGTGTTCGGATGAACGGGCAGCTTGAATTTCAGCTCGATGTATTCACAGGCCCCCTGGATCTCCTGCTGCATCTGATCTCCAAGCACGAGCTGAATATCAATGACATTGAGATCTCGAAACTGCTGGAGCAGTACCTATTATATATAGAAGCTGCCCGTGAGCAGGATCTGGAGCTGGCAGGGGAATTCCTTGAGATGGCTGCAAGGCTGGTCTATATCAAGACTGTTTCGCTGCTGCCGAAGCCCGAGGAGGCAGAACGCGCCAAGCAGGAGCTGCAGGGCGCCCTGATCGAATATGCCCTGTGCCAGCAGGCAGCCAGGGAACTGAAGGAACGCTTCATCGCGGATGATATTTTCGTGCGTGCACCACTGAAACTCGCGAAGGTCAAGGAAACCTACGCATTGACGCATGAACCGGATATTCTGGCGGATGTCTTGGCGCGTCTCGGGAAACGCATGACGGAAAACCAGCTCTCCGAGAAGATCACGAATACCGTTACCCAGGAGCGCGTGGTGACCGTCACCTCGAAGGTCGTATTCGTCCTGCGCCGGCTGTTCGGCGGCCATGAAGTTTCGGTCGCATCGCTCTACGAAGGCGTCACGGATCGTTCTGCGAGAGTGGCGACATTCCTGGCGGTGCTCGAGCTGACCAGATTCGGCCGCATCCGTCTGAATGAGGATAATACATTGCTCACGCTGTGTGAGCGGAAAGGCAGGTAGCGGATGGACGCACTTGTGACACAGATCGAGGCGATCCTGTTTGCTGCCGGTGAGCCGGTGGAAACAGGCCGGATCGCCGGTACGCTGAATATTCCGGACTGCGATGTGGAACCGCTCATGGAGCAGCTTGAGACCCATTACCGGGACAGTGCCAGCGCCCTGCAGGTCATGCATCTCGGCCGTTCCTGGCAGCTTGGCGTCATGGCGGAGCATGCTCAGATCATCCGGACGGTGCTGGAGAAAAAGCGCATGTCCCCGCTGTCGAATGCAGCAATGGAGGCGCTGACGATCATTGCCTACAACCAGCCGGCAAGCAAGGGCTTTGTCGAGCGTGTGCGCGGCATTGACAGCAGCTCGGTCATCAATTCCCTTGTGGACAAGGGACTCCTTGAAGAAGCCGGGCGTATTGATGTGCCGGGTCATCCCATCGGCTACCAGACGACCCCGCTGTTTCTGCGGGCATTTGGTCTGAGCTCACTGGCCGATCTTCCGGAGCCGCGCCGCAAGCAGGATATGGAATTTACCGGAGAGCTTGACGGCTTTGCGGAGTCTGACGAGCCGCAGGAAGCCGCAGAGGAGCCGGATGCACCGGAACCGTCCTCCGGTTCTGAATCGGACTGAGAGGAGGTGACAGGTATGCGCGTGGTACTCATTGTGCTGCTTGTACTGGTGCTGCTCATCACGGCCGTATGCCTGTCGAGCATCGTTGCCGAGGTGAGCTACTGGGATGCGCAGTTTGAATGGTGCGTGAAATATTTCGGCATCAGGATCCTGCCCCGGAAGAAATCCGATGTGCAGGAGGAGGCACCGGCGGAGGATGAGCCGGAGAAACCGGAAAAGCCTAAAAAGAAACGAAAATCCAAGCATGACAAGGATGAGGAGCCGGACGCACCGGATTCCACAGATCCCGAAGAAAAGCCGAAGGAGCGCAAAATTCTCCTGATGGACAAGATCTGGCGCTGGATGATGGACATGGTCGGCAAGCTCGACCTTGCCGGCAGCGGCATCGCTGCATTGCCGGGGCCGCTGCAAAAGCTGTTCCGCTCGATCACCTGGAGCGACATTGAAACAGATATTCTGATCGGCGGCGAGGATGCCTGCAAGACCGCGAAGCTCTACGGCACTGTACAGGCACTTTTGCAGACCCTGATCGGGGAGGCGGCGCATGTCATCCATGTCAAGCGCAAATCGGTGATGATCGGATATGACTTCACCGAGGATGCATGCCGCTGGAATGCCCGGTGCCGGATCAAGGTCAATATCGGTACGGTGCTTGCCGCCGGCATCTGGCTTGCATGGCGATTCCTGATGGATTGCCTGAAATCGAAGAAAACACTGGTCAGCGAAAAGCTGTAATCATCATCTGACTAACCGCGGCGATGCCGCAGAAGGAGTATCATTATGAGTGAGAAAGCAGTTAACAGCTACATGGGCGTGAGCATGGACAAGATCCATAGCCTCGTCGATGCCAATACCATGATGGGTGATCCGATCTCCTGCGGGAACGGCACCACGATCATTCCGATCTCGAAGATCTCTGTCGGCTTTGCTTCCGGCGGATCCGATCTGCCGACCCGTACCAGCAAGGAATATTTTGCCGGCGGTGCAGGCGGAGGCATGAGCGTCAAGCCGATCGGCTTCCTGATCGTGAAAAACGGCGATGTACAGCTGATGCAGCTGACGATGAACGCCGACAAGGGCAATGTATTCCTCGACATGCTCCCGGGTCTGATCGACAAGGTATCGGGTTTGCTTTCCAAGGACAAGAGTGTCAAGGAGGCACCTGCCGCTGAGGAAACGGCAGACATTCCTGACGAGGCATAATCCCCGGACATCCCCCATAGATTGTAGCAGAACATCGGAGGGGGAATGGTTGAATGAAACGTTGTATCGGCTTTCTGGTCGGAATCATATTGTGCCTGCTTTTGCTGCCGGAGCCTGCTGTGATGCAGGCGGCAGAGGTATCGGCGCAGGCATGCATTCTCATGGAGGGAACCACCGGACAGGTACTCTATGAGAAAAATGCCCGCACCAAGCGCTCTATGGCCAGCACGACCAAGATCATGACGACGCTGCTGACACTTGAAAGCGGCGGCCTGGACACGGAATTTACCGTGGACAGCGATGCGATTCATGTGGAAGGCTCCTCTATGGGGCTGCAGGAAGGCGATACGGTCACAAAACGCGCCCTTTGCTACGGAATGCTGCTGCCCTCCGGAAACGATGCGGCAAATGCGGCTGCCGTGGCAGTTGCGGGCAGCATCCCGGCATTTGCGGAAATGATGAATGCACGCGCAGCCCGGATCGGCATGGAGCATACCTGCTTTGTCACGCCCTCCGGTCTGGAGGGGGAGGGGCACGGTGCCTCTGCCTACGATATGGCGCTTCTGGCACGCGAGGCAATGCAGAATCCGGAATTCCGGGCGATCTGCTGCCAGCAGTCTGCACGGGTGCATTTCGGAAATCCGCCCTATGACCGGACGCTTTACAACAGCAACAAGCTGTTGGGCATGTGCGAGGGCGTCATCGGCATCAAGACCGGCTTTACGGATGAAGCCGGGCGCTGCCTTATATCCGCCTGTGAACGTGACGGGATCATGCTGATCTGTGTTACGCTTGATGCACCGGATGACTGGAATGACCACATTGCGCTGTATGAGGAGACATTCCCGGAAATGCAGCGCAGGCAGCTGCCTGTTCCCGGAATGCTGCGCATTTCCGTTGCAGGCGGCGTGCGGCCCTTTGTTTCTCTGGTGCCGCAGGAAATTCCGGCATTCGGGGCATTGGACGGCAGGTCACCGGATCTGAGAACCCGGACAGAGCTGCCCCCGTTTCTGTTTGCGCCCGTGCGGCAGGGCGATCCGGTCGGCCGGCTCCTATGGTACGATGCCGCAGGCAGATGCATTGCACAGACAGTGCTGACAGCAGGGGAGGACTGCGCTCTTTCTGCTGAGAAAACCAAGAAATACCGGCGGTTTTTCTTTTTTTGATACCGCCCGATAAGGAGAATACAAATGGCAGATATCAGAATCCAGAAGCTCCTCGCGGATGCGGGCTATTGCTCCCGCCGCCGTGCCGAGGCACTGATTCAGGCGGGCAAGGTCAAGCGAAACGGCCACCCCGTCAAGCTCGGAGACAAGGCATCTCCGAAGGATACGATCACAGTGAGCGGAGAAAAGGTGCTGATCCCGCGCAAAAGAACCATGCGCTACATCATGCTCCACAAGCCCCGCGGGTATGTGACGACGGTCTCTGATGAGCAGGGAAGACGGACGGTCATGGATCTCCTGCACGGGATCGACGAACGTGTGTACCCCATCGGCAGGCTTGACCGGAATTCCGAGGGTCTGCTGCTGCTGACGAATGACGGTGCATTTGCCAACGGCATCATGCATCCGTCGCGCCATGTCAGCAAGACCTACCGCGTGACGGTGCGTCCGGCGGTCACGGAGGAGCAGCTTGTCAAGCTCTCCACCGGCGTACTGCTTGACGGTAAGCTCACCCTGCCGGCCAATGTTGTGGTCGATACGAATGAGCCGGGGCGCGTGGTGCTGCTCATTACGATCAAGGAAGGCAGAAACCGGCAGATCCGCCGCATGTGTGAAACGGTGGGACTGGAGGTCGCACGCCTTCGCAGAACCTCCATCGGCCCTTTGAAGCTCGGCATGCTGCAGCCCGGAGAATGGCGCGACCTGAAGCCCGAGGAGCTGCGAGCCATCCGCAATGCGATCGGAAAGGATGATGCGAAATGATGACCATTCTTGCACAGCCCGATCTGACCGCATACCGGGAACGGATCGCAGCGCTGGAGCTGCCCGTATGGATGCCGGTCATGGCTTCCGAGGCGAAGGACGGGGATGCTGTCAGGGGCAGCATTCTGTATTCCTATGAGCCGGAGCAGGTGACGATCTTTAATGTTGCGGATCAGGGAGATCTGGCATGTCTGGACGGCCTGGTGCGTTCTGTGCTCTTCAAGGCGCAGCTCCGGGGGATCGGACGGGCTGTTTTCCGGGTAAACGATCCGGCGATGAGAAGCAGATTGGAAATGCTGCGATTTGTAAAAAACGACGAAAATATTCTTGAAAATATCGCAGAAATTATGGATAGCTGCAAAAGTTGCCGCAAAAATCCAGAGACCACTTGAAAAAAAGTGAAAAAAATAGTATGATTATAGAGTATATGCGGCGTGTCTGCCCCGGCGGACAAGCCATACAGTTTATAAGCAGGAAGGATCGATACTATGCAAACTATCAAGAATCCGGAAAGCCCCGCAAGACTGCGCCTGGCGCAGCTCTTTGACGACGGGAGCTTCCGTGAGTTCGGCGCGTACAGAAAGGAGCAGGAGAACCCTGCTGCTGTTGTAACCGCATTCGGCTATGTGAACGGCAACCCCGTGTATGCCTTCGCACAGGATCCGTCGATCTGTCACGGCGCTGTCGGCAGTGCCCAGGCAGAGAAGATCGCCAAGGTGCTGACACTTGCAGCCAAGACCGGCGCACCGGTGGTTGGAATCTATGATTCCAACGGCGCATTCGTGGACGGCTCTGCGGCATCTCTGAATGCGTACAGCCTGATTCTCAAGCGCACCGCACAGCTCTCCGGCGTGGTTCCGCAGATCGCACTTGTTGCAGGTGTCTGCGCAGGCAGCATGGCCATGGCAGCAGCGGCATCCGACTTTGTGGTAATGACCGAGGATGCAGAGCTGTTCCTGACCCCGGCCTTTGATAAGGGCGCAGGTACAGCCAAGGCAGCGGCAGCCAACGGAACGGCAGCCGTTGTGGCAGCCGATGAAGCGGAGGCAATCGCCAAGGTACGCGCACTGGTGAACGTGCTTCCTGTGAACAATATGGCAAGCGTGCCGTGCATGGAATTTGATGCACCGGCAGCAGCAGCCGGCAGCGATCTGAACAGCACGGTTGAGAGCATTGCGGACGGCGGCAGCGTTGTAGAGCTGTATGCCGGCTTTGCAGGCGCAGCCTATACGGCACTGGCAACCGTTGCCGGTACGACCGTCGGCATTGCGGCGACCAACAAGACCGATGACAAGCTGACGGAAGCAGACTGCGCAAAGCTCGCAAGATTTGTCAGAGTATGCGATGCCTTCTCCATTCCGGTTGTCACGCTGGTGGACACCCTGGGCTTTGACGGCTCTGCCGCAACCGAGCTGGCAGGCGATGTCAAGGCACTGACCCGCCTGGCAGGCAGCTACGCAGAGGCAACCACGGCAAAGATTTCCGTTGTGACCGGCAAGGCAGTCGGCCCCGTCTTTGTGGCACTGGCCGGCAAGGGCAGCAATTCCGATTTCACCTATGCACTCGACGGCGCTTATATTGCACCGCTGGCACCGGAGGCCGCTGTGGAATTTCTGTGGCACGACAAGCTCAAGGGCTGCGACGACCTGAATGCCAAGCGCAAGGAGCTTGCCAAGGAATACACCGAAACCCTCGCATCTGCCGAGGCAGCAGCACAGCAGGGTGCGGTGGATGATGTGATCGCAGCATCCGAACTGCGTGATGTGATCGTCGGTGCGCTCTCCATGCTCGAGGGCAAGCGCGTGACGAATCTGCCGAAGAAGCATACAAATCTCCCGTATTAAGGGATAACATACAAAGAATAGGTGGTAACTGTTATGAAGAGATTCAGTGTAACTGTCAACGGTAAGGCTTATGATGTCGCAGTTGAGGAGATCGGCGCAGGCGCACCGGCTCCCGCAGCGGCTGCTCCCGCACCGGCTGCTGCTCCCGCAGCGGCTCCGGCTCCTGCAGCAGCACCGGCTCCGGCCGCAGGTGCAGGTGAGAAGGTCACCGCACCGATGCCCGGCACGATCCTTGACGTCAAGGCTTCGAGCGGTCAGTCCGTGTCCAAGGGTGATGTCATCATGGTTCTCGAGGCTATGAAGATGGAGAATGACATTGTTGCTCCCTGCGACGGTACTGTCACCAGCATCATGGTGAAGAAGGGCGACACCGTACAGAGCGGCGATACCCTTGCAACAGTCGGCTAATTGAAACTATAACGAAAGGACTTGGATCTGCCATGTCAAAAAAAGTAAGAGTGACCGAAACCGTCCTGCGTGATGCGCATCAGTCTCTGCTCGCAACCCGTATGACGATTGACGATATGCTGCCGATTCTTGGCAAGCTCAATGAAGTTGGCTTCAACTCCATCGAGTGCTGGGGCGGTGCGACGTTTGACGCCTGCCTGCGCTTCCTGAATGAGGATCCGTGGGAGCGTCTGCGCACCCTGCGCCGTGAAATGCCGGATACCCGTCTGCAAATGCTGTTCCGCGGCCAGAATATGCTGGGCTACCGTCACTATGCAGATGACGTGCTCGAGGAATTCGTGCAGAAGTCTGTGGAAAACGGTATTGATGTCATCCGTATCTTCGATGCGCTCAATGACATCCGCAACCTCCAGACTGCCATCAACGCAGCCAAGAAGGCTTCCCGCGACGGCAAGAAGCCGGAGGTACAGGTAGCGATGTCCTTCACCACCGGTGAGGTATTCACGACCGAATACTATGTAGAATATGCCAAGCGCATTGCCAAGGCCGGCGCAGATTCCATCTGCATCAAGGATATGGCTGCGCTGCTGACACCGTATAAGACCGCAGAGCTGGTCAAGGCCATCAAGGATGCCGTTGACCTGCCGGTTAACCTGCACACCCATTACACCTCCGGTCTGGCATCCATGTGCCTGATCAAGGGCGTTGAGGCAGGTGCAGATATTATTGATACTGCCATGTCTCCGCTGGCACTGGGTACCTCCCATGCACCGACCGAGTCGATGGTCGCAGCATTCCAGGGCACCGAGTACGACACCGGTCTGGATCTGGTGCTGCTCAATGAGATCCGCGGCTACTTCATGGAACTGCGCAAGAAGTACATCGAATCCGGTCTGATCGACCAGAAGATGCTGGCTGCCGATGCAGGTGCCCTGATCTATCAGGTACCGGGCGGCATGCTGTCGAACCTCCTGTCCCAGCTCAAGCAGGCAGGCAAGGAGGATCTGCTCAATGACGTACTGGCAGAGGTACCGCGTGTGCGTGCCGATGCCGGATTCCCGCCGCTGGTTACCCCGTCCTCGCAGATCGTGGGTACACAGGCTGTATTCAATGTCCTGACCGGCGAGCGCTATAAGACCGTTACCAAGGAATTCAAGGGCATTGTCCGCGGTGAATACGGTCAGACTCCGGTTCCGATCGATCCGGAATTCCGCAAGAAGATCATCGGCGATGCTGAGCCGATCGACTGCCGTCCGGCTGACCTTCTCGAGCCTGAGCTGGAGAAGCTGCGCAAGGAGTGCGCAGAATGGGCAGAGAGCGAGGAGGATGTCCTCAGCTATGCACAGTTCGGACAGGTTGCGGTCAAGTTCTTTGAGAAGCGCCGCGATGCCAAGTTCGGCCTTGACGGCAAGCACGGTGATGCTGCAAACGGCGTGCATCCCGTATAAGCATCATTCATAGAACCATCTGCTATGCCCCCTCGCTGTACAGCGGGAGGGGCACAGCTATCCATTTTTCAGAAAGGAGGGCATGACAATGCCGATTCGTATTCCAGAAAATCTGCCGGCGTATGATACACTTGTAAAGGAGAACATTTTTGTCATGCCGCGCACACGCGCAGAGCATCAGGACATTCGTCCGCTGAAGGTGCTGCTCCTGAACCTGATGCCGAAGAAGATCGAGACGGAGACCCAGCTCATGCGTCTGCTGAGCAATACCCCCTTGCAGGTAGATGTCGAGCTTTTGCAGGTCGAGCATGTTTCCCGCAACACCTCCGCCAAGCACCTGGAGACTTTCTATAAGAATTTCAGTGAGGTGCGCCGCGATTTTTATGACGGTCTCATCATCACCGGTGCGCCGGTCGAGCAGCTTGAATTCGAGCAGGTCGATTACTGGGAGGAGCTGTGTGACATCATGACATGGTCGCGCACGCATGTGTATTCCACCATGTATATCTGCTGGGCGGCATTGGCAGGGCTTTATTTCCACTACGGCATCCCGAAGTACCCGCTTGAGAAGAAGCTGTTCGGCATTTTCCCGCATCGTGCGGAATCCGATAACCCGATCCTGCGCGGCTTCGATGATGTGTTCCCTGTGCCGCATTCCCGGCATTCCGAGCTGCACCGCGAGGACATCGAACGGCATCCGGGTCTGGAGATCCTGTCCTATTCTCCGCTTGCAGGCGTCTACATGGTCGCCGCAAGAGGCGGCCGGGAATTCTTCCTGACAGGACATGCGGAGTATGAGCGCGATACCCTGAAGGGGGAATACTTCCGCGATGTGGAAAAGGGGCTTCCGATCGAGATTCCGTTTAATTACTTCCCGGGCAACAATCCCAATTGCGAGCCGATCTTTTCCTGGCGCTGCCATGCGAATCTGATGTATTCCAACTGGCTCAATTACTGTGTGTACCAGCAGACGCCGTTTGATCTGACGACGCTGCCGGAGCTTCCCTGAAAGCAGACTGCCGCCTGTATGGTTTCCCATGCAGGCGGTTTTTGAAAGTGACAGAATTTCCCAGGCATCGACAGCAAAATGCTTAAAAACTATTGACAAACCAGTCGGAAAGCGGTACAATAGTAATAGAAAATCAGATCAGGAGGTGCATGTATCATGCCAAGAAAACAACTGCCCAAGGAAGAACCCAAAAAACTGACCGCCGCACCGGAGAAGAAAAAGCTCGCCATGAAGCCCGATCGGAAGGCGCTGGAAACCAAGTCGGAGCCGGTTCTGACCACATTTGTCCAGGTCGGGGATGCAGAGTATGATATTACCGGCATCACCGAACGTGCCTTCAAGGCCTACCGCTTCCACCATCGTCGCAAGCATGTGACGGAATTCAAGGTTTACATCAAGCCTGAGGAGGGCGTTGCCTATTATACGGTCAATGGTGAAGGCTCGGATGATTTCAAGATCCCGCTGAGTGAATAACAAAAGCCGCAGAGCGCTTGCATACGCTCTGCGGTCATTTTTATTTTTCAGTCAGAATTTTGTAGCGTCCCGGACGGCGGTCACGGAACAGTCCCCATTCCATACGCGCCTTGGCAATGGCATCGAGATCGAAGGTCGCACACAGGATCTCTGCCTGGTCACGCGAGGCCTGGGCAATAACCGCGCCGGTCTCATCCGTAATGAAAGACGACCCGTAGAACAGCAGGGAAGAGGTCTGTCCGCCGTTTTCCGGAGAAGGCTGCACCTCCTCAAGCCCGAACCGGTTCGCAGCAATGACCGGCATGACATTTGCTGCCGCATGTCCCTGCATGGTCCGCTGCCAGTGCGGCATGGAATCGGTATTCAGGATCGGTTCGGAGCCGATAGCGGTCGGATACAGCAGCATTTCCGCGCCGCCGAGCGCCAGTGCCCGTGCAGTTTCCGGGAACCACTGATCCCAGCAGATCCCGACGCCGATACAGCCGAAGCGTGTCTGCCATGTCCGGAATCCGGTATCGCCGGGGGTGAAATAAAACTTTTCCTGGTAATAGTGATCGTCCGGAATATGTGTCTTCCGGTATACGCCGAGAATGCTGCCGGTATCGTCGATCATCGCAACGGAATTGAACAGCCGGTTTCCGTCCTGTTCGTAAAAACTGACCGGGATCACGACCCCAAGCTCAGCGGCCACCTTGGAAAAATGCAGTACAGCTTCATTTTCCGTGACGGGCTTTGCGAAGGCATAGTATTCGTAGCAGCGTTCCTGACAGAAATACTGCCTTTCAAACAGCTCCGGCAGCAGAATAATATTCGCACCGTTTCTGGCAGCGCTGCGGACGGCTGCATCAGCCGTTTCAATATTCTCCTTGACATTGCGCGTACAGGTCATCTGCACGGCAGCAACGGTTACATTTTTCATAAATTGCCTCCTTCCGGGATTACCTGACACAGGAAATAGCCGGTATCTGCTGCGTCAGACAGTGGATATTCCCGCCGCCGACAATGAGCTCCCGCGCCGGAATGGGAACGATCCTCCGATCCGGGCACCATGCCTGCATCAGACGGACGGCCTGTGCATCGCTTTCTGCATTGTCTCCGCCGAACTGCGGAAGCAGAACCGAATGATTCGTGAAGTAGAAATTCACATACGATGCTGCCAGCCGTTCCCCGACTTCACGGGTATCCTCGCCCTCCGCAAAGGTAAATCCGTCCAGATCATGCTGCGTAATGCAGACCGGATGCGCGGGGATCGGGAGCTTATGTATGGTCAGTCTGCGACCTTCTGCATCCGTCACGGATTCCAGATATTCCAGACATGCACAGGAGAGCGGGTACTGCGGATCGGACGGATCATCCGTCCAGGCCAGCACGACCTCGCCGGGACGCAGGAAGGCGCAGACATTGTCCACATGCTCATTCGTTTCGTCATTGTAGATCCCGCGCGGCAGCCAAAGCACCTTGCTGCCCCCGAGACAGCGGCAAAGCATGTCTGCAATTTCATCCTTTGTCATGGATGGATTCCGGCCGGGTGAAAGCAGGCAGCTTTCAGTCACCAGAATGGTGCCGTTTCCGTCGGAATGGATGGAACCGCCCTCGAGCACAAAGGGATGTGCGTCAAAAACCGGAATGTCGAGCATTTCGCAGAGTGCCGGTGCCAGTGCATCATCCTCTGCATAATCCGTGTACAGTCCGTCGTAATCGCCGCCCCAGGCATTAAACTGCCAGTTGATCCCCATGATGCTGCCCGGTGCGGAAACAAAGGTCGGCGCGGTATCCCGTGCCCAGGCATCATTCTGCGGAATGGTCAGGAGTGTGACCCGTTCCAGATCCTGCACCATGGATTGTGCTTTGTCGCGCATCGCGGGGCTGACGATAAGAAACAATTGTTCATCTGCCGTGATCGCTTCCCAGATCTTCCGGAAGGCCGGAAGTGCAGGCTGTGCGCCATACGGCCAGGAGCCGGGACGCTCCGGGAAGATCATGACGGTGCCGAGATGCTCTGAAAATTCGCCGCGCATCCGGAAACCGGTTTCCTTCGGAATCATGAAAGTCTCTCCTTGAAATCGTGATAATCGAAATGCCGTACAACCTCATAGCGTCCGTCTGTATGCAGGATCGCAATATCCGGCAGCGCCATGCCGTTGAAGGTGTTGTTCTTGCACATCGAATAGATCGCCATATCCTCAAAGCACAGGTGATCCCCGATCTGCAGGGGCTTGTCGAAGCTGTAGTCTCCGATGATGTCGCCCGCCAGGCAGGTGCAGGAGCTCAGGCGGTAGGTGTGCGCCTTTTCCTCCGGCATGCCGCTCTGGTAAAGCGGGGGACGGTAGGGCATTTCGAGGACATCCGGCATGTGGCAGGCTGCGGACGCATCCAGCACGGCAATGTCGATCCCGTTGTGAACGAGGTCGAGAACCTCTGTCACCAGATAGCCGGCATTGAGTGCAATGGCTTCACCCGGCTCGAGATAGACCTGCACGCCGTATTTCTGTGAAAATTCGGTAATCAGCCTTTCGAGCAGGGGAATGTCATAGCCGGGCTTGGTGATGTGATGGCCGCCGCCGAAATTGACCCATTTCATCCGGTGCAGGTACTTGCCGAATGCTTCCTCCACCGCACGGAGCGTGACTTCCAGTGCATCTGCCCCCTGTTCACAGAGGGTGTGGAAATGCAGACCGTCCACTACAGACAATGCCGATTCATCGAGCTGACCGATCGTCACACCCAGCCGGGAGCCGGGCGCACACGGATCATAGATCGGTTCGTCCTGCGTGGAGCATTCCGGATTGATGCGAAGGCCGATCTGCCTGCCCGCCGCGCGGACGGTATCTGCATAGCGTTCAAGCTGCCGCATGGAATTGAAATAGACAAAATCCGCCGTTTTGGCGATCTCTCCGATCTCCTCCGGCTTGTAGGCAGGCTCAAAGACATGCACCTCGCCGGGAAATTCCTCCCGTCCGAGGCGTGCCTCATACAGCCCCGATGCCGTTGTACCTGCAAGGTACTGTGCGCAGAGCGGATAGACCGCAAACATGGAGAATGCCTTCTGTGCCAGGAGAATCCTGCATCCAGTACGCTCCTGAACGCCCTTGAGGATCTCCAGATTGTGCACAAGTGCGGCTTCATCGAGGACATAGGCAGGTGTGTGCTGCTTTGCAGCAGCACACATGGATTGGATTTGTCTTGTATTTTCCATCATCAGTCTACCAGAACCGGATTCTCGTCAACGATCCAGGGCAGGCCGTACCGGTTCAGCATATCCATGTACGGATCCGGATCGAATTCCTCGACATTGAATACGCCTGCGCCTTTCCAGGTGCCGGAAGCGACCAGTGCCGTGCCGATCATGGCCGGAACACCGGTGGTGTAGGAAACGGCCTGTGCGCCGGTCTCCTTGAATGCTTCCTGATGGTCACAGATGTTGTAGATATAGATGCTGCGCTCCTTGCCGTCCTTGATGCCGGTGAAGATGCAGCCGATATTGGTCTTGCCGACTGTGCGCGGGCCGAGGGAAGCCGGATCCGGCAGCAGTGCCTTGAGGAATTTGATGGGAACGATTTCTCTTCCTTCAAACTCGACCGGTGTTGTACTGAGCATGCCGACATTCTGCAGGCAGTTCATATGCATCAGGTAGCTCTGCCCGAAGGTCATAAAGAACCGGATGCGCTGTACGCCGGGGATATTCTTGGCAAGGGATTCAATTTCCTCGTGGTGCAGCAGGTACATGTCCTTCATGCCCACGCCGTCGAAATTGTATTCACGCTTGATCTCCATGGGCTTGGTCTCCACCCAGTGACCGTCCTCCCAGTAGGAGCCGTTGGCGGAAACCTCGCGCAGGTTGATTTCCGGGTTGAAGTTGGTGGCAAACGGATAGCCGTGGTCGCCGCCGTTGCAGTCGAGAATGTCGATGGTGTGGATCTCATCGAAATAGTGCTTGAGGGCATAGGCGGTGAAGACGCTCGTCACACCCGGATCGAAGCCGGTGCCGAGGAGCGCGGTGAGCCCTGCCGCCTTGAATTTCTCCTGATAAGCCCACTGCCAGGAATAATCGAAATACGCGGTAAAGCCCTTTTCCTTGCAGCGCTTTTCATAGACAGCACGCCATTGCGGGTCGTCGGTATCCTCTGCCTCATAGTTGGCGGTATCGACGTAATTCGCACCGCAGGCAAGGCACGCGTCCATAATGGTCAGATCCTGGTAGGGGAGTGCGACATTCAGGACGGTGTGCGGCTGGTATTTCTGCATCAGCTCACACAGGGAATCAAAGCTGTCAGCGTCCACCTTGGCGGTGGTAATCACGGCCTTGGTGGTGGGGCGCAGCTTATCAGCGAGGGCATCGCACTTCGATACGGTTCGCGATGCAATGCAGATCTCCGTAAAGACGGGATTCTGGCAGCACTTGTGAATGGCGACCGTTGCAACGCCGCCGCAGCCGATGACGAGTAATTTCATGGTAGTGTCCTCCTTATGATAATGGGCTTGAATCAGCCACGTTTTTCCTCTTCCTCCAGCAAATCCTCCACATACTTCGGCAGCATGAATGCACCGGTATGCAGATTGGTGGTATAGTACCACGTTTTCAGATGTCTGTCACGCCAGCGCTTGGCATCGAGGTCGTGGAGCGGATGGTATTTCTTGGACGCAAAGCCGAACAGCCAGTAGCCGGACGGGCAGGTCGGGATGTGTGCCTGGTAGACGCGGCTGATCGGAAAGCTGCGGAATGCCTTGCGATGCATGGCGCGGCATGCTTCCTCGTCCTCGTCAAAGAACGGAGATCCGTGCTGGTACACCATGATGCCGTCCTCATGCAGCGCCTTGTAGCAGCTCCCGTAGAATTCCTTGGTAAAAAGTCCCGCCGTATGGCCGAAAGGATCGGTGGAATCGTTGATGATGAGGTCGTATTCATCCTGCTTGCCGCGCAGGAAGCGCAGTCCGTCACGGTAATGCAGCTTCACGCGGGGGTCATCGAGCCCCTTGGCATTGTCGGGGAAATACTTCTGGCACACCTGTACGAAAAGCTCATCCGGCTCGACCACGTCGATCTCCTCGATCTCATCGTAATAGGAAAGCTCACGCGCCACACCGCCGTCACCACCGCCGATGACCAGCACCTTTTTCACATGCGGGTGAACTGCCATCGGGACATGCACGATCATCTCATCGTAGGTGAATTCGTCCGCCTCCGAGAAGATCACCGAGCCGTCCGACGTCAGAAACCTGCCGAATTCCGCGGATTCAAACACATCAATCCGCTGGAAGTCACTCTGTCCGGAGAAGAGCTGCTTCTCGACGCGGATCGACATTTTTACATTGTGGGTGTGCATTTCGGAAAACCAGAAGTCCATTGGATTTTCTCCTCATATCTGTATTGTTTACGGTTTCTTTTTCTTGATTTTAGGTGCCGTGATCCGGTAGCTCTCCTCCGTCAGCTGCAAGAGAAGCGCATCCTCCGTCCTGCCGTCGAGCACCACGGTCAGCCAGTGATTCTTGTTCATATGATACCCCGGCAGGATCCCGTCCGTCATCCGGAGCGAACCGATCATGAGCGGATCTGCCTTCAGGTCGATAATGTCAAACATGGCATCTGAATCGAATCCCAGTACCTTTCCGGAGACCGTCATGCCGCAGCCGAACCATTTCCGGTTATTCGCATGCCGCAGCGCGTAGGCGGTCGGCGCATTTTCCCAGAGATATTCCGGCTCGACGCCGTAGGTATCCAGAATATACTGCAAATATTCCTGCTTATTCATAGCGCATCACACCAGCACATTGAGCTTTTCAAGCGTGCCATCCTCCGGTCCCTGCATCGAACAGCCTTTTTCCTTCGCATAGAGAATGTAATCCACGATCTCTTCCGTCACCATCTCACCCGGTGCCAGGATCGGAATGCCGGGCGGGTAGCACATCACGAATTCACCGCAGATCCTGCCCGGTGTCTCATGGATCGGAATGAGTGCCTTCTCCGAATAGAATGCCTTCTGCGGTGTTGCAGCCACAATGGGCGTGATATATTCCGCATTGTGCAGGCGGGAGATCGGCTTGGAGAACAGGCGCTTGATGTCCTCAAGTGCCCCCACCAGGCGTTCAATATCCTGGATCCGGTCACCGATGGAGATATACGCCAGAATGTTGCCGATGTCTCCGAATTCGATCTGAATATCATATTCATCCCGCAGCAGGTCGTAGACCTCAATGCCCGTCAGACCGATGTCACGGGTATAGACAGACAGTTTGGTCACATCGTAATCATAAATGGAGCCGCCGTTGATGAGCTCCTTGCCGTAGGCGTAGTAGCCGCCGATGGAATTGATCTCCTCACGGGCATATTCCGCCATTTTGCGAACCTTTTCAAAGCTCTCATGCCCGCGCAGCGCCAGATTCCGTCTGGAAATGTCCAGACTCGACAGCAGCAGGTAGGAAGCGCTGGTCGTCTGGGTCAGGTTGATGATCTGCTCGACATAGCGGGTATTGACATTTTCATTGAGCAGCAGCAGGGAGCTTTGTGTCAGGCTGCCGCCGGATTTGTGCATGGAGATCGCGGACATGTCGGCGCCTGCCTCCATGGCAGAGACCGGAAGCGCCTCATGAAAGGAAAGATGCGTGCCGTGCGCCTCATCGACCAGCACCATCATCCCATGCTCATGCGCGAGCCTGACAATGCCCCGCAGATCCGAACAGATGCCATAATAGGTCGGATTGTTGACAAAGACTGCCGTGGCATCCGGATGTGCAAGGATGGCCTTTTCCACATCTGCCAGCTCCATGCCCAGTGCAATGCCGATATGACCGTCCACATCCGGATTGACGTAGACCGGTTCGGCGCCGCAGAGCACCAGTGCATTGATGGCGCTGCGGTGGACATTGCGCGGCATAATGATCTTGTCGCCCTGCTTGCAGGCAGTCAGTACCATGCTCTGCACCGCAGAGGTCGTACCGCCGACCATGAAGTAGGCATGTGCCGCCCCGAATGCCTCTGCCGCCAGATCCTCCGCCTCGGCAATGACCGATACCGGATGGCACAGATTGTCAAGGGGCTTCATCGAGTTGACATCCAGACTCACGCACTGCTCACCCAGGAGCTTGACCAGCTCCGGGTTGCCGCGGCCGCGCTTGTGTCCGGGTACATCGAAGGGAACGACGCGCTGCCGACGGAAACGTTCGAGCGCTTCATAGACAGGTGCTGACTTCTGTTTTTCCAAATTCATAGCAATCTTCCGTTCTGATAATAAAATACGCAGACAGAGCCTGACGGTCTATCTGCGGAAATTTCGTGCTTTAGCTTTCGGTAAGCGGCATCCTGCGCCCTGTATGCAGGGAAGATGCTGCCGGATTTTCCGCCGAATCCTGAAATGATTGACCGTAATAAAAAATTTCGGGCAAACACCCAATCATAATGATGCAGATTCCGGTATACAAGAGAAATATTGAATAAATTCCGAAATTCTGCGGTTCCGGCTGACCGACCCGCCTGTCCGTGGGCTGATCCTCCGGAGAAATGGAAAATCCGCCGGAAGGGGTCGCAAAGGATGCAGGAAACACATACATTTTCCATATGCAACGACTTTATTATAGCATATTCTCCCGGATTTGTCAAGAACCTGCGGGGTTTTTTTGGACATGCGGTACAGCCGGAGAAAAAACCGTGAAATTCTCTTGCAATTTGCCGGATTTTAGTATATAATAGAAGAGTTAGTGAAAGTGTACCCAACATCAATCCGGCGTATGCACCGGAACAGAAAGGATGCTGTCCATCATGAGCGCAGGAAAAATCGGTTTTGACAACGACAAATATCTGAAAATGCAGTCTGCCCACATCCGGGAGCGCATCGCCCATTTCGGCGACAAGCTGTATCTGGAATTCGGCGGCAAGCTGTTTGACGACTACCATGCCTCCCGCGTGCTGCCGGGCTTCAAGCCGGACAGTAAGCTCCAGATGCTTCTCCAGCTGAAGGACGAAGCGGAGATCGTCATTGTCATCAATGCGAATGATATTGAGAAGAACAAGGTGCGCGGCGACCTTGGCATCACCTACGATGTGGATGTCGTGCGTCTGTTCAATGTATTTACCAAGATCGGCCTGTATGTTTCGAGCGTCGTCCTGACCCGCTATGATGAGCAGCCGACAGCGGTCGCATTCCAGAGCCGCCTTGAGGCGATGGGTGTCCGCGTGTACCACCATTACGACATCAAGGGCTATCCGTCCAACCTCCAGCTCATCATGAGCGATGAAGGCTACGGCAAGAATGATTACATCGAGACCTCCCGCCGTCTGGTGGTCGTGACCGCACCGGGCCCGGGCAGCGGCAAGATGGCGACCTGCCTCTCCCAGCTCTACCATGAGCATAAGCGCGGGATCAATGCAGGCTATGCCAAATTTGAGACCTTCCCGATCTGGAACATCGCGCTCCGTCATCCGGTCAATCTGGCCTATGAGGCTGCGACCTCGGATCTGAATGATGTGAATATGATCGACCCGTTCCATCTGGAGGCATACGGGAAAACGACCGTCAATTACAACCGTGATGTGGAGATCTTCCCGGTGCTGAATGCCATGTTCGAGAAGATCCTCGGTGAATCCCCGTACAAGTCCCCGACAGACATGGGCGTGAATATGGCGGGCAACTGCATTGTGGACGATGATGCCGTCAGTGAGGCAGCCCGTGAGGAGATCATCCGCCGTTATTATACCGCACTGGCTGGCCGCCGCAAGGGAACCAGCACGGAGGAAGAGGTCTACAAGCTCGAGCTGCTTATGAAGCAGGCAGGTGTCACGGCAGAGGATCGCAAGGTTGTTGC